>CAZPRB010000009.1:0-48359 GCA_964588645.1 uncultured Acetatifactor sp.
TGAAAGGACACCCCAACCATGGCTTTGGCACTCATTCCTTACATCATTATCTTTCTATATGGTATCGTGATTGGTAGCTTCCTGAATGTGTGTATCTTCCGCATTCCGAAGCAGGAAAGCATTGTCAAGGTGAATTCCCACTGCATGAGCTGTGGGTACAGGCTGAAATGGTACGATTTAATTCCTCTTTTCAGCTATCTGTTTCTAGGTGGAAAGTGTCGTAAATGCGGATCAAAGATTTCCGTTCAGTACCCAATTGTGGAGGCACTGAACGGAGGTCTCTATCTGATAGCTTACGCAGTGTGCGGATGGAGCATAGAAACCCTACTCTATTGTTTCCTTTTCTCCGCCTTGCTGGCGTTAAGCGTGATTGATTTCAGAACGTATGAAATCCCGTTGGGATTTAATCTATTCATACTGGCATTGGGGCTGGTTCGCGTGATCACAGATTATGCTAATTGGCTCGATTATGGAATTGGCCTCCTTAGTGTCAGTGGATTTCTGTATGTGATATATCTGATTACCAAGGGTCGCGGAATCGGTGGCGGCGATATTAAATTGATGGCGGTATGCGGCTTGCTGTTGGGCTGGAAGCGGATTCTTATGGCATTCCTTTTAGGCTGCATTATCGGCTCTGTGGTGCATATTGCACGGATGAAAATAACGAAGGCTGACCATGTGCTTGCCATGGGCCCCTACCTTTCGGTAGGTGTCATGATAGCTGCCCTGTGGGGCGAACAGCTTCTGCAGTGGTATTTGGGCATGCTGACGGTTTGATATAGATGGATGATAATTATGATAATTAAAGGATGAGAACAATATCCGCCCGTGGAAAAATTTCCTATGGCGGTTTTGACGTATAAAAAAGCTTGCTGCTTGTAAGCAACACAGGAGGAGGAAACGCTGTGTCATCAAGAGTGTTAAGTATCGAGATAGGTCAGGTAGTTACCAAAATATGTGAGATGGAAGGGAAGACCAAGAATCCCAAGGTGTTCAAAAGCTTTATGGTTGAGACACCGGAGGGCGTGATTTCCGACGGCATCCTGCATGCAAGTGAAGAGTATGTGGCGGCGGTGAAGAGCGCATTGGCAAGCAATCGGGTGAGAGCAAAGAAGGTTATCTTCTCCACCTCCTCAGGTAGAATCGCAACCCGTGAGGTGGTGATTCCCTATGTGAAGCCGAATAAGGTGGGTGAGGTCATTGCGGCGAAGGCCGAGGAATATTTCCCGGTGGATTTGTCCGATTACAAGGTGAGCCACACGCTGCTGGGCGAGACGGAGGATGAGAAGGGCGTCAAGAAATATAAGGTGCAGGTGCTTGCGGCTCCTCTGGCTCTGTTACAGGGCTATTATGATTTCGCCGCAGCCTGCGGACTGGAGGTTCAGTCCCTGGATTATATCGGTAACAGTCTGTTCCAGGCGGTGAAGAACACCTGTATCAGCGGGACACAGATGGTGGCGAAGCTGGATGAATACTCCACACTGCTGATGATTTTGCAGGACGGACATCTGGTATCCATGCGAAGCATCGGCTATGGCGTGAACGAAACCGTTCAGGTATTGGTGGACAATGCGGGCGGTGAAGAGTATGACAGTGCGGAGGAGTACGGATACGGGGATGCCATAGAGGATTTGCGCGCAAGCATTTATATCCACGAGGGAGAACCGGATGAGGAGTACGGTACGGATGCGGTTACCGCTTCCCTGGAATCCCTGATAAACGGTATTGCCCGAGTGATAGACTTCCATAATCCCAAGTCCAACGGCCATCCCATTGAGAAGCTGTATCTTACGGGATTGGGTGGCTCCTTCAAGGGCATGAGTGAGCTGATGCAGGAGCGTCTGGGAATTCCCGTAGCTACCATCAGTGATGTGACGGGACTTACCGTTCCCAAGAATTTCAAGGTTGCAAGCCTTGGAGATTATATTGCATGTATCGGTGCGGCAATGCACCCTCTGGATTTGGTGCTCCCCGGAAAGAAGGAGCGGAAGAAGGAGGAGCAGAAGAAGAGCACCGGAGCCTCTGCAGGCAGTGACAGCAGTCTGCCGATTCTGATTTTCTTCGGCGGAATTGCCATCGCCTGTGTGCTGGCAGTGACAGCTCTTTTGCCCTATCAGGAGGCAAAGGAGGAGAACGCAAGGCTTTTGAGACGGCTGGAGGAGCTGAAGCCGGTGGAGGAGCTGTATGCCACCTATCAGGCAACCCAGACCCTGTGGCTGGATGCGGAGGCCATGTATGAGCTTACGCAGAACCACAATGACAATCTGGTTGCGTTCATAGAGGAGCTGGAGCAGAAGATGCCCTCCGCTATTCGGGTCATATCCATGACTGCCTCAGCGGATAATGCGGTGATGAATATTGAGATTGACTCCAAGGAGGCGGCAGCCAAGGTGCTGCAGGAGCTTGGTGCCTTTGAGACCATCGAGGTGGTCAACACGTCCGGACTGACGGATGAGAGAGATGAGTACGGAAACCATCTGGTAAGCTTTTCCGTGACCTGTACCTACAGGAGCAATCAGGAAGAGACGCAGTAGAGTTGGAAAGGATGGGACACAGTCATGAAGATAAAGAAGAATGAAGTAATGTTTCTGCTGGCTGCTCTGGGTGTGCTGGCAGCAGTGCTGGTGTATGTGCAGATGTATCTGCCCACTCTGGAGCAGACGGATATCCTGACAGCTGAGAACACACAGCTTTCAGCCAATGTGACGGAGCTGGAGGCAATTGCGGCCAAGAAGGATACCTATATAGAAGAGACGAGGAATATGCTTGTGGATGTGAACGGTATTTTCGCCAATTTCCCGCCGGAGTCCAGAGCGGAGGATGCCATTATGTACGCTGTGGAGCTGGAGAGTCAGGACAGGGATACCTATATCTCCTCCATCGGCATCACAGAGCCTGCAGTGGTATACACAGCGGCTCCGACTATGGTGAGGCTTGATGGGGGCGACGAGGAGACGGAGCGCACCTATGAGCTGGCAAAACAGCAGATTACCTACACACAGGAATTTGATTATGCCGGTATGAAGCGCTTTGTGGACAGTATTGTACAGGATGCTGACCGCAGAGCTATTGAGACAGTGACCATGGCCTACGACAGCGGAACAGGTCATCTGTTGGGTACCACATCCATGAATCTCTATACCCTTATGGGAACGGATAAAGAATATGAACCCACTAAAATTCCTTACATGTCCATAGGAACCGACAATATTTTCGGAACCTTTGAATTCGGAGAATAATAGCAGGAAAGCAGAGATAGCCTACGGAACAGTAGGCTAATTCTGTCAAAGGCGCAGCAGGAGGCAGTGATGAGACAGCTTAAAGGAGATAACAGAGGTCTTAGTTTGTTGGAGGTACTGATTGCCATGGTTGTATTGTCAATCGTGGTAGTTCCTTTCATGCACTCTTTTATCACCGCTGCCAATACCAATGCGGATGCGAAAAGAGTCCATAAGGCTACCACGGTGGCGCAGAGCGTTATGGAGGGCTTTAAGGCGGAAGCACTGGAGGATATTTTGGAACAGTTTCGGGAGCCTGCCGCGGATTTTCATCTTTTGGATCCCGGTAGGATAAACGGCAGCATTGCCGATGCAGTAGAGGTTGTGACAGACCCGGCACTGCCCGGTGAGTACCGGTTTGAAATCTCGGGGGTGCAGGAGGATATCTCGGCATATGATGTGCTGGTGACGCTGGATGCCACGCCCTATCGCGACCCCTCCCACACGGATAAGCTTCTGTATAATGCACAGGAGCTGGCAAAGCTTCCCGTCATAGATATGGACAAGGATGCTGTCTGCATACAAAAGTCTGATTATGTGGATACGGCAATCAGTCAGCTGCGGGGACAGTTTTCCCCGGAGCCTGCGGAGGATGCGGTTCGCAACGGTATGCACAGGGAGATTACGGTGACCATTGAATGCACCGGAATGAGCGGCGGCGACAACAGAACCAGAGTGCTGGTAGATACCAAATACAGCTATGGTATTGCCAAGTATTCGGTGTCCCAGACCTATTTTGACAGTACGGAGACCGGCGAGGAATTGAGAAGCGTCTATCTGTATTATTATCCGCTCTATCAGGACGGCGGTTCGGGAGCTGTGACAAATGATGTCATCAATTATGTGAATCCAAACGGGCTGCCTGTGAATTTCTATCTGCTGAAGCAGTCCTCTTCCCTTGCCACTGTGGATAGGGAAAACAGGTATGAAATGGTGATGAATATGGATGAGCCCGCCTCTGCAGTGGGCTCCATGCAGACGAGACTTTATACCAATTTAGGAACGAATCTGGTGAACGGTATCGCCTTCACCGATATGCAGGGGAAACGGGAGATTTTCCTGAATCTTTCCAAGGTGCCCCTTGAGGATATATCCGCACCGGAGCTGTATGAGTCCGCTGCGGAGGACAGACTGTTTGATGTCAGGGTCAGCGTCTATGAGAGCGGCGCAAGAGCAGCGGGTTTTCCGGAGGACAGGAGGCTTGCCACCCTGGAGGGAAGCAGAATCGATTAACAGGATAAAAGATGGAATAAACGCTAAGGATAGAATTAAAGCTAAGGATAGAATTAAAGCTTAGAATAAAAGATAGGAAAAGAATGGTTTGGATAAGTTGTAGGAAAGGAGGCTCCGGGCGATGGGGATGAAAAAGGATAACCGCGGAACGGCATTGTCAATGGTCATCATTATCATTGCGTTTGTCAGTGTGCTGGTTGCTGCGGTTCTGTCAGTATCCATGATGAATGTGTATATGAAAAGCGTGGACCGCAAAGCCAAGGAGAATTTCTATTCCGCAGAGGGTGCTCTGGAGCAGATTAATCTGGGACTGCAGAAGGAGATGTCCAAGGCGGCAGCAGATGCTTACCGCACGGTGATGCTGAGCTATGCGGAGGAGACCTCCGAGGCGGCCAGAAGGCTGCGCTTTAATCAGGCATATGTGAGCGGGCTGAAGACGGCAGTGGGAGTATCCGGCGTGGAGGGCAGCTATGACAGGGCTGTTCTGGAGAGCTTCCTGAGTGATGATATCAAGACCTATGCCAAGGTAAATGCCAAGGGGGAGCCCTGTAGCATGGATGCCGCCGGAGAGGCAAGAGGAGAACTGGTGCTGGAAAAGGTGGTAGTGTCCTTCACAGACCCGGAGGGCTATGTGACCTACCTTGAGACGGATATCCGTATGAGTGCTCCCAACTTAAATCTGGTGCATCCCTTGGAGATGCCCGATGTATTTGAGTACAGTATCATTGCCAATCAGAAGCTGACTGCCGCAAATAACAGCGTGACGGCTTTCGGCGCCAACGTGTACGCAGGCGCGGATGGCATGGTGCTGGGGGAAGGCTCCCGTCTGACCTTCGACGGAACGGAGAAGCTGGTGGTTGTCGGTGATATCACCATTCCCCGCACGGGCTTGCTGGCAGTTGACGGCGAGATGGATTTATGGACCAACGAAATTCGTGTAAACGGCGGTACCCTGCGGACCAACGGCCGTACCTATGTGGCAAATGACCTTATCCTGAGTGCACAGGGAAGTGAAGCGGATTTAAACGGAGAATATTACGGCTATGGCAATGGTCTGGAATTAAAGGAGAATCTGGGAGATGATACAAATCCGGACTATCTTATGCTGGGTGTGAAGGATGAGAGCAGTGCCATTCTTATTAACGGCACGCAGACTACCCTGGATATGAGCGGCACAAGAAAGCTGCTTCTGGCGGGTAGTGCGCAGGTGAGAGGTGATATTGTCGGAGAGGAAGAGGGCAGGAACAGCAATACCATTGTGAATCTGGGTGAGTCCGTAGAGGTGAAGAGCAATCAGATTGCCTATCTGGTTCCTGCGGAGTGTATCGGTGTCAGCAAGGGCAAGGCTCTGATTGGCAGGAATCCCATGACGGAGCAGGAGTATACAAAGCTGAGACAGTACAAGACAGATTTGGGTGATGACTTTGAAGAGGTATCCTTCACCACGGAGGTGAAGGGGCTTGGAAAGACTCTGGCAGAATACAAATCGGATAAGCCTGAGAAGGCTAAGGGCTACCGGGAGATTTATCTGACGGATGTAAACGGCAATAAGCTGGTGTATTTTTATGTGGATTTTGAGACGGACCAGGCATCCCGGTATTTCCGGGAATATTACGCTGCCAACAAGGACAAGCTGGACCGATTCATGAGAAGCTATGTGGATGAAATCATCCCCAGTAGCAGATATATCAGTCTGATGACAGACGGAAATATGATTTTTAGTTCGGGAAGCGCAGCTCTGGAATTGCAGAGCAATGAGGGTCATGGTGCGAATTTGTCCGAGGTGGACAGCAATACCCTGAAGGATGAGTGCAATGGTTACCGGAGACGCTTCAAGGCGCTCGGCACAAAGCTGATTTTCGACTACGAGGAACTGTCAAAGGAAGAGAAGAAAAAGACGGTATTTGAGAATATTATCAGGTACAGCACGGTACCCGGTTCTCTGGAAAGCAGTGTGTTTGCGGGAATTCCGGAGTCCGGACGGACGATTACGGCGGATGGTGACCCTCACAGCAAGGCCATTATCGTGAACAACAAAAACAGAACGGCTTACGCTTATAACGGTGATGCGGCAAACGAGGTTTGTCTGATTATCGCCACCGGGGATGTGGTGCTGGAGCAGAATTTCCGCGGCATTGTCATAGCCGGAGGAAATGTTACGGTTGCCGACACGGTTCATTCCGTTACGGGCAGCAGTGAAAAGCTTCGCAGAATCCTGAAGACCAAGTTGGCGGAGGAACCTGACAAGACAGTGATAGAATACTTTTTCCGGGACGGAGACAAGTACGCGCTGGATGAAGGTATGGCGGATGAGCTGGTGCTGAAGGGTGATTACATTGATTTTGGCGAGCTGATTACCTATGAGGATTGGACGAAGCGTTAAGCGGTCTGCTATCATACGGGGAAGGAGAATGACAGAATGCGGAATCAAAAGGGCTTTTCCTTAATTGAATTGATGGTCGTAGTTGCGATTCTGGGAATTGTGGGAATCGGAGGCATGCTGTCCCTTTCCTTTGCCACCAGACAGGATGCGGAGAGCTGTGCAGAGCAGCTGGAGGGCTATCTGGGCAGGACGAAGACCTATGCTTTGAGCAGGGAGGCATCCACCCTCACGGTCTATGCCAAAAGTGACGGCGTGTATGTACAGGCGGACGGAGGTACGGAGACGAAGGTTGGCAAGTATGGGATGACAGTCAGCTATCGGACGGGCGGAGGTGCACAGGAGCTGTTGTCTGAGAGCAAGAGACTGACCATTACCTTTGACAGAGGCTCGGGTGCCCTGATTACGAAGCTTGAGACCGGCGGAACAGAGACGGATGTGGACTGCAGGGAATTGACCATTACCGGAGGCGGCAAGACGGTGAGACTGATTATGGTGCCCGCAACCGGCAAATATTACATAGAAGAATGAGTGAATGCGGATGAAGAGACTGGGACGACGTAAACTGAATAATGCAGGCTACTCCCTGGTGGAGGTCATTGTGGCTCTGGGCATTGTGACCATTGCTGCCACGGCTGTGTTTGAATTTGCGATTGTGGCCTCCAAACAATATCAGAAGGATACGCTGGAGACGGAGGTACAGTATGAGGCACAGCTGGTGATGAACCAGATACAGGAGCTGCTGATTGATGCCTCGGAGGGCGTGTCCTACAGCTATGCCGCCTCGGACGGAGGCGCCGGAGACCTGATTTTACAGGATGGCGAGATAGCCTCGGGGGTTACGGTAAGCTGTAAGTATCTGACGGTTTACAATGACGATAAATATTATGTGCTGAAGTGGGATTCGGGGCAGGAGAAGATCTTCTACTCCGAGTACAGGAACGACGGCGGAGGTGTTTTTACACTGTTGGCGGACGAGGCGCTGATGGCAGAGTTCGTACATGCCTTTTCAGTGGACATCTCTCAGCTGGAGGAGAACCACAGTGTCAGACTGGATGTTACCTTTGACAATCAGAGAAGCTATCGGATGACACAGAATGTAACCTTGAGGAACAAAGTGGCAGTCAATAAGTCCGTGTCGGAGGTTTATGCCGACTAGGGAAGAGGAGTGATTATTATCATGAGGTCTAAGATAATAAAGCGTATGACGGGAATCGGTGCGGTGGTGCTGACCGGAATCATAGTGTTCTGTGGGATTCAGAATTCGATATTAACTGTAAATGCGGCGGATACGCTGTTCGGTATCGAGAGGCTGAGACAGGAGGTACAGGACAGAGGGGAGGAGAGCCCCTACACCATTCTGGAGCTTGTGCCGGATGAGGCTGCTGCAGAGATAGGTTATTATGTGCCCGGCTATGAGCCCGCCCTGTCGGTCAGGTCAGCTGATGGCTCCGGAAAATGGTCGGACTGGCGCAAGGGTCTGGCTAAGCTGAGAACGCTGGCGGAGCGTACTGCCTACATGAACACATTAGAGCAGAAGCTGGATAGCTTTTACGGGGCTCACGGCTTTGATGACCGGGACAAGGTACCTGTTTCCTATCAGGAATATCGGGAAAGTGCCACCCATGTGGACGGCTACACACAGCTCTCCTTTGCGGACGAGCTCCGCTATGGATATTTTGATCCATCTGCGGCAGCAGGCAACGTCCTCCGCTATCAGGTGAAGTTTGAGTATGTGAGACATACGGGAGAGTCTTTTGCTCCGCAGGAGCAGTACTATGAGATAGACACCACAAATGCCATAACCATGGCTGAGTACGATACCCTTGACGATGCACAGATAGTGTATAAAAAGAACTATAACAGCGGTGGCGACGAGGTGTATATAGCCTGCAACTGGGGAGAGGTTAAGGCCTCTGTCAGCAGCGGGAATGCATCGTCGTCTGTCAGCGGCAATGCCGCCGGAACAGACTATTACCGGCTGAACTTCCGGAAATGGGATGATGCGAATCCCACAGCAGCCAGAACGGCTCTGTATGCGGTACAGCAGTTTGCAGAGAAGGAGAACGGAGAATATGTTTTCAGAGAGACCAATGAGGGCGTTGGCTATACCACGGCCTTTGCTACGGAGAGTGTATATTACACCGGCGGCTTTGTGAATCAGGAATGGTTCCGCAGAAATGTGGTTGATTTGGAGCAGGGGCAGACGGACAGCTTCCGCATGCAGGTCATTACCCTGACCCCTGGGGAGCTGAATGCCCTTCAGGCGGCGGGTACAATACCTAAGTATGATATGCTGTATTTGAATTCCGGTCTGCGGGCATTGCCCAATGCAGCCACAGCTGCCTCTATGGAACAGTACAGCGTTAGTAATGATTTGAGCATCGCAGTGAGGAATGAGCTCTTTGCCGGTGTCATTGCCGAGGAGAAGCCCTGCATTGTGGATGCCGCTCTGCTGTATCGCAGCAACGGCGGGAATATAGAATACAATACAGATTTGGAGGAGACCCAAATCTCTTATTTGAGTGCCATGCTCCTGCAGGAATCTCCCAAGGCTTTCTCGGAACAGCTGGTAAGCGGAGGTGCTGCTGAGGCGGTATATCCGGACAGAGCTACCCTGCGGAAGGGACTGTTTGTGGATGAGGATAAGAATTTTGTGGTGGAGCAGGTCTATAGCTTTTTTGCTCCCACCGCTCTGGTAAGCCCCTCCTTCGGGGAGTTTACCCTGTACCGGGAAGGTCAGGCGGAGGACATCTCCTCCGGCTTCGGAGAGGTGTTGGATGAGATTCTGTCGGAGAATGCCAACCGTCTGGCAGATACCACGGGCACCTACGGACAGCTGCCCACGGATGTGTCGCAGGCAACGGTGGTGAGACATATCATGAACTATGCAAACCGCAGGCAGATTGAGACCAAAAAGGAAATCCATGTGCTGGAAATCCAACCCTGTATGTCTGCGGAGAACTCCAATGATTTGACAGAGGAGGAGGTACGCTCCTGGATTACGGATGCCTCCGGCGCCAATCAGAGTGTCACCGTCACCATAGAGAGGATGACCACGGCAGAATTTATCGGAAGAATCGAAGACATCAATGAAGTGTATGATTTGATATACATCGGCACGGACAAGGATTATATGAATATGAGGAACGGTAAAACCATATTTAATGATTCCTCCATGAACGGGCTGATTTATTATCATACCGGCGATATCCGTTATACCGGCATTCAGCTTGCAGGACAGCTGGATACGGAGTATGTAGACAGAGACCGTGATAAGAATTTGTACTATTATAATCAGGTCCGTTACGGCGGCAACGATATTACGGAGGAGAAGATGAAGGCACTGCAGGATTTCCTGAATGCCTCCTATCCCATTGTAGTGTCGGATGAGTTCTTCGAGGGGGGAAGTATGCCTGTCGACACGGAGGCCGTGACCGTATATAATGCCGACAATTGCCCGGAAGCGGCTAATCATATGAGCTTTGGCGTGGGAAGTGACAACCTGGATGAGTACTATAAAATTGATCATGATATCAACTCCTTTAAGGTGAAGGAGGGCTACCGGTTAACCCTTTACGGCAGAGATGACAATCTGGATTACTATAATTCCTATGATGGCCCCATACAGGTGGATACACTGGGAAATTTTAATAATCAGACACAGGCTATCAAGGTGGAGTTTATCGGCAAATCGGACTATGATGTGAATGCTCATATCAACCGGGATAAGGTGAATGAGGAACTGATAGACAACAGCTCCTACATCTATGAATTTGTGAACAGTGCAAAAGAAAGAACCAATTTCTACACCAGAAGTGAAGTGAAGGCCAATTCAGGTATGTTCCGGTTCTATCTGAATCGTCCCAAGATAAATATTGAGAATGGGTTTACCGCCAACGGTACGAAGAAGAATGACGTATACCATATCAATCAGGTGAATGGTGAGTATACGCTGGAATACACCTTTACCATCCGGAATGAAGGTGCCGCATCTGCTGATGCCAAATATCGGTGTCAGCTGTTTATCGATGTGAATGCGGACGGCAAATATGCCAAGCAGGAGAATCTGGGGGATATCAAAATCACCTGCAACGGTCAGGAAGTGAAATATGACGAACTGTATGCAGGCAGACAGTACAAGCTTGTGAGAGATATCCCTGACGGTTATCAGGGACTTCTGCCGTGGAAGGTGCAGATTACCCAGGTCAGCAACAGCTATGTGCACAATGGTGTCACGGGCTTTACCAAGCTGGAGGGTCTTCCCCAGGAGGTGCTGGATATCCTGCAGATACGCAAGGACGGCAACGGAGATTCCCTGAATCTGCAGACGGCCATTGCGGATGAAAATAATGTCTACCACAAGCTGATATACGGCGGCAATATTGACGGCGTGGAGTACGAGGGAATTGAAGCTGATTTTGACATCAGCGTGGAATGCTATTCTATTTCCGAAATCAATGATATGTTTACGAACGGTCAAATAAACATGGAAAAGTACAACATGTTGATTTTGGGCTTCTCAGATACCTACGGCAACCTGAATCAGACTGCCGTGGATGCGGTGGTGAGCTTCGTCAATACCGGCAAGAGCGTCCTGTTTGCCCATGATACCCTGTCCTTTACCAACCATGAGCAGGGCAAGGTGGGTGTTTATGACCGGACAACGGAAGCCACCAGAGAGGACACGGATGCGTTTAACTCCTACCTATTGACGCGTTCGGTGCGTGATTTGGCGGGTATGGACCGCTATGGTATCAGGACGGTACCCGGACTTGCCTCCGGAGATAATATTGTGAATCCGCAGGTGCTTACGAATATCCGGGAGCAATATGATAAGGATGTTGCCTATCTCCCCAGAAGCGGCAGGACACAGTCCACCGGGCTCACCCATGGCTATACCTATTCCCTAATCAACTCCAAGAACGACCATAATAACCGTTCCTGGACGAATGCCTTTTTCGAACCCAATGAGACGGGGCTGACGGAAACCTTCCGCAACCAGTATCAGAATCTGAACTTTGAACAGGTGTACTTCAGGGAGGATTGGTACAGTGCCGGCGAGGGCGACGGCGGTAACAGCAATAATGCTGTGACGAATCTGTGGGTTACCAAGGTTAATGACGGACAGATTACGAAGTATCCCTATGTGCTGGATGAGGAGTTCATGGTGCCTGATACCCATGCACAGTATTATCAGCTGGATTTCACCTCGGATGAGGACGGCGACGGCCAGAGTGATGTGGTTGTTTGGTATTGTCTCGGATACCGTACGGATGACAACGGCAACAAGCAGAATACCATATACTCCATGTCTCCCAATGATGTGTCCAACAATTACTATATCTATAATAAAGGAAGCGTCACCTACACGGGTGTGGGACACTCCGGTGCCACCACCAATGTAAATGAGGCAAAGCTGTTTATCAATACCATGATTGCCTCCTACAATGCGGGCATTAAGCCTCCCACGATAGCAATCCTCAGCGAGGGCAAGGCAGATGCGGAAAGAATTGAAAGCATCTACCGATATTATGATATCACCAACAAGGATTCGGACGGAAACAATTTAAGCTTTGACGGGGAAAGTGCAAAGGAAAGAGTGTACTTCACCGTCAATGACGTGAACCTGGTCAACGGTACCCGAAAGATTTCCCTGAACTGCTATTATGAGACCTCGGATGCCGCCAAGGACAAAACCATTGAATATGAAGGGAAGCAGCTTCCCGTGAAGCGGTTGGCATATAAGGTATACGAGGCTGCCACCGGTAAGGAGGTCAACGCGGAGGAGCTTGTCAGCGGCGGACTGTACTATATTCTCTTCGATAAGAGCGTGATGCAGGATTACGGCTCCCGATTCTCTGTATTTTTTGAAGTACAGTCCCATATCAAGAGCTACAGTCTGGAATACAACACGGATAAGACCTATCAGAAGCTGGATTTCACTAAGGTCATGATGTTTGATTTGGGATAAAAAAATTTTCCCGGAAGCGCAGACAAGCGTTGACAGTACTCGGGTTATGGTGGTAAAATATCTCGAAATGTAAAAATACACTAACAAAATATACTACGTTGGGAGGAATTCTTGTGCCAAAGAGAACAGACATCCATAAGGTTTTGATTATCGGCTCCGGTCCGATTATCATCGGTCAGGCGTGTGAGTTTGACTATTCGGGAACGCAGGCGTGTAAAGCGCTTCGCAAGCTGGGATATGAGATTGTACTGGTGAACTCCAATCCTGCTACCATCATGACAGACCCTGAGACTGCAGATGTGACCTACATTGAACCCTTGAATGTAGAGCGTCTTGAGCAGATTATCGCAAAGGAGAGACCCGATGCCCTGCTTCCGAACCTGGGCGGACAATCCGGCTTGAATCTGTGTGCAGAGCTGAATAAGGCAGGGGTTTTGGACAAGTATAATGTCAAGGTTATCGGTGTTCAGGTAGATGCCATTGAGCGCGGTGAGGACCGTATCGAGTTTAAGAAGACCATGAATCAGCTGGGAATCGAGATGGCTCGCAGTGAGGTCGCTTACTCTGTGGAGGAGGCTCTGGCAATTGCGGATAAGCTGGGTTATCCCGTAGTGCTGCGTCCCGCATACACCATGGGTGGCGCCGGCGGCGGTCTGGTATATAATAAAGAAGAGTTGAAAACCGTGTGCGCAAGAGGCCTTCAGGCGAGTCTGGTAGGTCAGGTTCTGGTAGAAGAGTCCATTCTCGGCTGGGAAGAGCTGGAGCTCGAGGTAGTTCGTGACTGCGAGGGCAATATCATTACCGTATGCTTTATTGAGAACATTGACCCTCTGGGTGTCCACACAGGAGATTCCTTCTGTTCTGCTCCCATGCTCACTATCTCCGAGGAATGTCAGAAGAGACTGCAGGAGCAGGCATATAGAATTGTAGAATCCGTACAGGTTATCGGCGGAACGAATGTACAGTTCGCCCACGACCCTGTAACCGACCGTATTATTGTAATAGAGATTAATCCCCGTACCTCCCGTTCCTCAGCACTGGCATCCAAGGCAACAGGCTTCCCCATTGCATTGGTATCCGCAATGCTGGCAACAGGACTTACCCTGAAGGATATCCCCTGCGGTAAGTACGGTACCTTGGACAAGTATGTTCCCGACGGAGATTATGTGGTAATTAAGTTCGCCCGCTGGGCTTTTGAGAAGTTCAAGGGTGTGGAGGATAAGCTGGGTACCCAGATGAGAGCCGTTGGCGAGGTTATGAGTATCGGCAAGACCTACAAGGAGGCCTTCCAGAAGGCAATCCGTTCTCTGGAGACCGGCCGTTATGGTCTGGGACATGTCAAGGATTTCGATACCTTGAGCAAGGAGGAGCTGCTCAGAAGATTGAATACAGCCTCCAGTGAGCGTCATTTCTTAATGTATGAGGCGCTGCGCAAGGGTGCAACCATAGAAGAGATTCATGAGATTACCAAGGTTAAAGCATACTTTATCCGGCAGATGAAGGAGCTGGTAGAGGAAGAGAATGCCATTATGGCATGCAAGGGAAGCATGCTTTCTGATGACATGCTGATTTCTGCCAAGAAGAATGGTTTTTCCGATAAGTATCTCAGCCAGCTGCTGCAGATTTCCGAGGATGATATCCGTAACCGCCGTATCGAGCTGGGTGTGGAGGAAGCCTGGGAGGGCGTTCACGTAAGCGGAACACAGGATAACGCTTATTATTATTCCACCTATAATGCAGAGGACAAGAATCCTGTCAGCGATGAAAAGCCCAAGATTATGATTCTGGGCGGCGGTCCCAACCGTATCGGACAGGGTATCGAATTCGACTATTGCTGTGTACATGCTTCTCTGGCATTGAAGAAGCTGGGCTTCGAGACCATTATTGTCAACTGTAACCCTGAGACGGTATCCACAGACTACGATACCTCTGATAAATTGTACTTTGAGCCTCTGACACTGGAGGATGTTCTCAGCATTTATAAGAAGGAGAAGCCCCTGGGTGTTATCGCGCAGTTTGGCGGTCAGACACCTCTGAATCTTGCTGCCGCGCTTGAGAAGAACGGCGTGAAGATTCTCGGTACCGCTCCTGCAGTGATTGATTTGGCTGAGGACCGTGATTTGTTCCGTGCCATGATGGAGAAGCTTGAGATTCCCATGCCTGAGTCGGGAATGGCTGTCACTGTGGAAGAGGCAGTGGAGATTGCCAACAGAATCGGCTATCCCGTTATGGTTCGCCCTTCCTATGTATTGGGCGGACGCGGTATGGAAGTAGTATATGATGATGAGAGCATGAGTGAATATATGAAGGCAGCGGTAGGCGTGACGCCGGATCGTCCCATTTTGATTGACCGTTTCCTGAATCATGCGCTGGAGTGTGAGGCAGATGCCATCAGCGACGGTACTCACGCATTTGTACCTGCTGTTATGGAGCATATCGAGCTTGCCGGTATCCACTCCGGTGACTCCGCATGCATCATTCCTTCCGTACATATCACTCCCGAGAACGTGGAGACGATTAAGGAATACACCAGGAAGATAGCAGAGGAAATGCATGTAAAGGGACTTATGAACATGCAGTATGCAATCGAAAACGGCAAGGTATATGTGCTGGAGGCGAACCCCAGAGCATCCCGTACAGTGCCTTTGGTATCCAAGGTATGTAATATCCGTATGGTGCCTCTGGCAACGGATATCATTACCTCTGAGCTGACCGGACGTCCTTCGCCCATCCCTGAGCTGAAGGAACAGGTCATCCCCAACTACGGTGTGAAGGAAGCGGTATTCCCCTTCAATATGTTCCCCGAGGTTGACCCCATATTGGGACCTGAGATGCGTTCTACCGGTGAGGTGCTGGGTATGTCCTGCTCCTATGGTGAGGCCTTCTACAAGGCACAGGAGGCAACACAGTCCAAGCTTCCTCTGGAGGGCAAGGTGCTTATCTCTGTGAACAATAAGGATAAGAATGAAGTGGTTCAGGTGGCTAAGAGTCTTGTATCCGACGGCTTTGAGATTGTAGCAACCGAGGGTACCTACGATTACCTGACCGAGGCAGGTGTGCCTGCGACTAAGGTGAAGAAGCTTTGTGAGGGTCGTCCCAACGTGGCAGATATCATTACCAACGGTGAGGTTCAGCTGATTTTGAACTCTCCCGCAGGCAAGAACTCCGTGACCGATGACGGCTATCTGCGTAAGGCAGCCATCAAGGCAAAGATTCCTTATATGACAACCGTTGCAGCTGCCATTGCAACTGCAGAGGGAATTCATTATGTAAAGACTCACAAGGGAAGCGAATTGAAATCCCTGCAGGAGTTGCACAGTGAAATCCATGATAAATAGATAGGCTTAAGTATGACAACCGGACAAATTCCAATCTGAGAATTTGTCCGGTTTTTTTCTTTTTACATAGTACAAAAGGCACAATACTGTCACGAATTTGATATTTATACCTTTGATTTTATATATTCGATGATAACACAAGAGTATAATGAAACAAATTGGCATAGTGCGCATAGATTTGTGCAGATATGAAAGATGAGGTAGATAGTTATGGAACAATTGTCTTACGATGGATATAAATTGATATGGGAGGATCAGTTCCAAGGTGACGCTTTGAATAGGAAGGATTGGAATGTTGAGCTCCATGAAGTAGGTTGGGTCAACAATGAGTGGGAGGAATATATTGATTCCCCCGAGACCATTTATCTGAAAGACGGCAAATTATGTCTGAGAGCGATTAAGAGGATGGACGAAAATGGCAAGGCATCCTATGTGTCCGGCAGAGTTGCCACCCAATATAAGAATGATTTCACCTACGGAATCTTTGAGGCGAGACTGAAGGTGCCTAAGGGAAAGGGCTTGTTGCCTGCCTTCTGGCTGATGACCACGGACGAGGATGAGTACGGCGTGTGGCCCAGATGCGGTGAAATTGATATCATGGAGGTTCTGGGACAGGATACCGCAACCAACTACGGCACGATTCATTACGGACTTCCCCACCAACAGAGTCAGGGGAAAATCACCCTGGAACAGGGAGACTTCTCCGAGGACTTTCACACCTTTCAATTTAAGTGGGAACCCGGAAAGCTGAGCTGGTACGCGGATGGGGAACTTTACTATACGACAGATAAATGGTATTGTTCCGGAGAAGAGATGGGAGAGATTCCTTTCCCTGCTCCCTTTAACCACCCGTTTTATATTATTTTGAATCTTGCGGTGGGTGGCAACTGGGTAGGCTACCCGGACGAGACCACTGATTTTGAAAATGCTGTGTATGAGATTGATTATGTGAAGGTGTATCAAAAGTAATATTGCAGAACAGGAAAGGGGATATAGGAGATATGGGAAAAATGAATTTTGTGGATAACGATGGAACCTTTCGGATAGAGAAGCCGGAGAATTACAATTATTTGTATTTCCCGATTGCCGGAGAGAAGGGACTGAAGAGCTCCGTGACGCCGGGGCTTGGCGGTGACAGTAAGCTGGATCAGGAAGCCTTTCTGCTGGAGCCTGTAAGCTCCGAGAATCTGCACAATAACCGTTCCACCAGAAATTTCTGGTGCAAGGTGGAGGGCGTTGGATGCTGGTCCGCTACCGGTGTATCCGCAGAGGCTGAGAATGATAAATTTACGGAAAGACAGGATGCCTCCGAACTGACGGCAGGCCTGATGTGGCAGACGGTGAAGAGAAGCTCTGCCAAATATCAGCTGGAATCCGAGGTGACCTCCTTTGTTCCCGTGGAGGAAAATGTGGAAATCATGCGTGTAAAAATCCGCAATCTCTCCAAGGAATCACAGACCATTACCCCCATTGCTGCGGTGCCTGTCTACGGCAGAAGCGCGGATAATATCAGGGATCACAGAAATGTTACCTCCATGCTGCACAGAATCCGCACGCAGGAGTACGGAGTGCTGGTGAAGCCCACCATGTCCTTCGACGAGAAGGGGCACAGAAGAAATTACCGTACTTATTTTGTGCTGGGTGTGGCGCAGGACGGCACAAAACCGGTTTCCTTCTATCCCACGGTGGATTCCTTTATCGGTGAGGGCGGAAGCTTTACACATCCTGAGGCAGTCTATCGGGATATGCCCGGGGTAGACGCAGGCACAGAGGCAGCCGGAAAAGAGGCTGTGGGAGGTATCCGCTTTGAAACGATGACACTGGCTCCCGATGCTGGTGCAGAATACATTATTTTCATGGGAATTACAGAACAGGAAGAGGATGTGAACAGAATTCTTGCCGCATACGGCAATGCTGCCAAGACGGAGGAGACCCTGCAGAAGGTCAAGGCTTATTGGCAGGAGAAGGTGAATGTCAGATACCGTACAGGCGACAAGGCATTCGATTCCTTTATGCGTTGGGTAAGCTTCCAACCGTTCCTCAGAAGATTATACGGCTGCTCCTTCCTTCCTCATCATGATTACGGCAGAGGCGGAAGAGGCTGGAGAGATTTGTGGCAGGATTGTCTGTCCCTGCTTCTGATGGATCCGGGTGACGTTCGGGGCATGATTGTCGGAAATTACGGCGGTGTGCGTGTGGACGGCACCAATGCAACCATTATCGGTCATAAGCCCGGTGAGTTCATTGCGGACAGAAACGGTATCAGCCGTGTGTGGATGGACCACGCTGTATGGCCCTATATCACCACCAGACTCTACATTGACCAGACCGGAGATATCACCGTTTTGAATGAGAAGGTGGCGTATTTTAAGGACCCGCAGTCCCTTCGCGGAACCGGTATAGATACAGAATGGAACGATAAATACGGTATGCAACAGAGAGCTGCTGACGGCAGTGTATATCAGGGAACCATTCTGGAGCATTTGCTGATTGAGCATTTGTGTGCCTTCTACGAGGTGGGGGAGCACAATATTATGCGTCTGCGCGGCGCGGACTGGAATGACGCGTTGGATATGGCGGACAAGAACGGCGAGAGCGTGGCCTTCACCTGTGCCTATGCAGGCAATTTGAAGCAGCTGGCTGAGACCATGCTGTTCCTGAAGGAAAAGACCGGCTGCGGGGAAGTGGAACTGCTGGAGGAAATCAACGTTCTGCTTCAGGATGACAGCGCTGCATACGGAGACATCAGCAAAAAGGCAGACATCTTAAAGCAATATATGAATTTATGCAGACATAATATCAGCGGAAGAACTGTGAAGGTATCCGTGGACAGCGTTGCGCAGAATCTGGTGAGCAAGGCTGAATGGCTGATGAAGCATATCCGTGAGCAGGAATGGATAGAAGGCAAGGAAGAGGGCTGGTTTAACAGCTATTATGATGATCATAAAAATGCCGTGGAAGGCGTATTTGAGAGTGGTGTACGCATGATGCTCACCGGACAGGTATTCGCTATCATGAGCGGAACCGCCTCAGAGGAGCAGGTGAAGGATATCTGCGTTGCTGCAGACCATTATCTGTATGATGCAGCTATCGGCGGCTACAGACTGAATACGGATTTCCGTGAGCTGAAATTTGACATGGGAAGAATGTTTGGCTTCGCCTACGGCGAGAAGGAGAACGGTGCCGTATTCTCCCATATGACAGTGATGTATGCGAATGCCCTATACAAGAGAGGCTTTGCGAAGGAGGGCTATAAGGCGCTGAAGACGCTGGCGGATGTGTCCCTTGATTTTGAGACCAGTAAGATTTATCCCGGCATTCCCGAGTATTTCAACAATGAGGGAAGGGGTATGTACCATTATCTGACAGGCTCGGCAAGCTGGTTCATGATGACCGTCATCACAGAATGCTTCGGTGTGCACGGAGAAGCCGGTGACCTGGCAATCAGACCGAGACTGATGAAGGAGCAGTTTGATGAGAACAAGACCGCGACCATTTCCTTACAGTTTGCAGGCAAGGAGTTCGAGGTGACAATCTGCAATGAAGCGGATAAGGAATTCGGAGCATATCAGGTATCGGCAGCTGACTGTGACGGTGTTGCCCTTACAGTTAAGGGAGATGCGGCAGTCATGGATAAGGCAGCCCTGGATGCTCTGGGCGAGGGCGTGCACAAAATCCGTGTAGCTTTACAGTAATACAGAATATCAGTGAGAGAAGTAAGAGAACAGGGAGGGACCTTCATGAAATTTGGCTATTTCGATGACACGGCAAAAGAATATGTCATTACCACCCCCAGAACCCCGCTCCCCTGGATAAATTATCTGGGAAGCCATGAGTTCTTTAGTCTGATTTCAAACACGGCGGGCGGCTATGCATTCTATAAGGATGCAAAATTACTGCGTCTGCTGCGCTATCGATACAATAACTGCCCCATGGATATGGGGGGCCGTTACTATTATATTAAGGATGGTGATACCATATGGAATCCCGGCTGGAAGCCTGTGCAGACGGAGCTGGATTCCTATACCTGCCGTCACGGTCTGGGCTACACCATCATCAAGGGAAGCAAGAATCATTTGGAGGCTACTCTGGAGGCGTTTGTTCCGGTGAAGGATGCCTGCGAAATCAACCGTGTGATTCTGAAGAATACAGGGGATACCCCCAAGGAAGTGGATTTGTTCAGCTTTGTGGAATTCTGTCTGTGGAATGCACAGGACGATTCCTCCAATTTCCAGAGAAACTTCTCCACCGGAGAGGTGGAGGTGGTGGGAAGCACCATATATCACAAGACAGAGTACAGAGAGCGCAGAAATCATTACGCTATCTATTCCGTGAACAAGGAGGTGGAGGACTTCGATACCTCCAGAGATTCCTTTATCGGTATGTACAACGGTTTTGCGAATCCTCAGGCGGTGCTGGACGGAAAGTGCAAAAACAGTATGGCACATGGCTGGCAGCCCGTGGGAGCACATCATCTGAAGGCAGCTCTGGCACCCGGTGAGACAGCCTCCTATGTATTCGTACTGGGATACTGTGAGAATCCCGTGGATGAGAAATTTGAGGCCCCCGGCGTGATTAACAAGAAGCCTGCCAAGGAGCTTTTGGACAAATATCGTACCGACGAGCAGGTGGATGCTGCGCTGATGCAGTTAAAGGAGTACTGGACGGGACTTCTCTCCACCTACACTGTGAATACCAAGGATGAGAAGCTGAACCGCGTGGTGAATATCTGGAACCAGTATCAGTGTATGGTTACCTTTAATATGAGCCGCAGCGCAAGCTTCTATGAGAGCGGAATGGGACGCGGAATGGGCTTCCGTGATTCCTGTCAGGATTTGCTTGGCTTCGTTCATCTGATTCCGGAGCGCGCGAGAGAGAGAATTCTGGATATTGCCAATACACAGCTACCGGACGGCAGTGCCTACCATCAGTATCAGCCCCTCACCAAGAAGGGAAATGCGGATATCGGCGGCGGCTTCAATGACGACCCGCTGTGGCTGATTGCAGCTACCTGTGCATATCTGCGTGAGACAGGAGATTTCAGTATCCTGGATGAGAAATGTGCATGGGACGGCGATTTCACGGATGCACAGCCTCTGATGGAGCACCTGAGAAGAAGCTTCCGTTATACCGTAACCCACAAAGGACCCCACAAGCTTCCCTTGATTGGCCGTGCGGACTGGAATGACTGCCTGAACCTAAACTGCTTCTCCGAGGAGCCCGGTGAAAGCTTCCAGACCTTTGGTCCCAGTGAAGGACCCGTGGCGGAATCCGTTTTCATTGCCGGCATGTTCGTAAAGTACGGCAAGGAATATGCAGAGCTTTGTCAGCATATCGGTCTGACAGAGGAAACGGCTGAGGTCGAGAAGGAAGTAGAAGAGATGATTGGGGCTGTGGAGACTGCCGGCTGGGACGGCGAGTGGTTCCTGCGCGCCTATGATGCCTTTTCCAAGCCTGTGGGAAGTCATACCTGTGAGGAGGGACAGATTTTCATCGAGCCTCAGGGTATGTGCGTCATGGCAGGCATCGGCAGGGAGAACGGCAAGGCCGGGAAAGCCCTTGAGAGCGTTGAGAAGCGTCTGGACAGCAAATTCGGTATTGTGCTGCAGCAGCCTGCCTATACAAAGTATCATGTGGAGCTGGGTGAGATATCCTCCTACCCGCCCGGATACAAGGAGAATGCAGGAATCTTCTGCCATAACAACCCCTGGATTGCC
The DNA here is from genome assembly GCA_964588645.1 of uncultured Acetatifactor sp. Classification (GTDB taxonomy): domain Bacteria; phylum Bacillota; class Clostridia; order Lachnospirales; family Lachnospiraceae; genus Acetatifactor. Next base: position 21,921 of record CAZPRB010000009.1, read on the forward strand.
TGCGCAGAGACTGTGCTGGGACACGGTAACAGAGCGTTGGAAATCTTCAAGAAGACCTGCCCTGTTTATCTGGAGGATATCAGTGAAATTCATCGGACGGAGCCCTATGTGTACTGTCAGATGGTGGCCGGTAAGGACGCACCTACCTTCGGCGAGGGTAAGAATTCCTGGCTTACCGGAACGGCGGCATGGACCTTTGCCTGCATGAGTCAGTATATCCTTGGAATCCAGCCCACGCTGGACGGCTTAAAAATTGACCCCTGTATCCCTGAGGATATGGATGGATATACTGTGGAGCGTATGTATCGTGGCGTGAAATATCACATCACGGTAGACAATTCCGCACATGTGCAGAAGGGCGTTGCATCCGTTACGGTGGATGGCAGAACCATGGCAGGAGGTGTGATTCCGACACCTGCAGGAAAAGAAAGCTACATTACGGTAGTAATGGGTTAGTATAAGGAGAGAGATTATGAAATACGGTTATTTTGATGATGCGAAAAGAGAGTATGTGATTACCAGACCTGATACCCCCGCACCCTGGGCAAACTACCTGGGCTCCCCTGAGTATGGCGCACTGATTTCCAACAATGCAGGCGGATACAGCTTTGCCCAGTCAGGAGCAAACGGTCGAATTTTGAGATATGTGTTCAATAACTTCGACCAGCCCGGACGCTATATGTATATCCGCGACAATGAGAGCAAGGATTACTGGTCTGCCTCCTGGCAGCCTGTAGGCAAGGATTTGGAAGCCTATAAGAGTGAGTGCAGACACGGCATTGCTTATACAAAGATGCTTGCAGATTACAGCGATATTCATTCCGAGGCTCTGTACTATGTGCCCTTGGATGAGTCCTATGAGGTGTGGGCTTTGAACCTGACCAACAATTCAAAGGTCACCAGAGAGCTGACCGTAACCGGCTATGCCGAATTTACCAACAACAGCAATTATGAGCAGGATCAGGTCAACCTGCAGTATTCCATGTTCATCACCAGAACCTCCTTCGTGGACAACAGAATCCGTCAGGCGATTCATGGTAACTTGGACGGCGTGGAGGAGGATGTGGACAATAAGACCGTTATCGAGAGATTCTTCGGTTTGTCCGGCGCAGAGGTTTCCTCCTACTGCGGTGACAAGGAGAAATTCCTGGGCAGATATCACGGCTACGGCAATCCCGAGGGCGTGGAGAAGGGTGACCTTGGCGGCGGCATGAACTACAGCATGAATGGCTGTGGTGCACTTTCCACCGTAATCACTCTGGCTCCCGGCGAGAGCAAATACATTGCATTTACCCTGGGCATGAAGGACAATGCTGAGGCGGCTGCGATAGTCGGAAAATATGCTAATCCTGCAGAGACCTGTGAGAAGGAGTTAAATCAGTTAATCGGCTACTGGCATGAGAAGCTTTCCCGCTTCCAAGTGAAGACTCCCAGCCCTGAATTCAATACCATGATTAATACCTGGAATGCATACAACTGCTTCATGACCTTCATTTGGTCCCGCGCGGCATCCTTTATCTACTGCGGACTCCGCAACGGCTACGGTTACCGTGACACCGTACAGGATATTCAGGGTGTCATTCATCTGGCACCGGAGATGGCAGTGGAGAAAATCCGCTTCATGCTCTCCGCACAGGTTGACAACGGCGGCGGACTTCCTCTTGTGAAGTTTACACACAACGCAGGACATGAGGATACCCCTGATGATGCTTCCTACGTACAGGAGACAGGACATCCCGCATATCGTGCAGATGATGCACTGTGGTTGTTCCCCACTGTATATAAATATGTGTCCGAATCCGGCAATCTGGACTTCATCGATGAGGTGATTCCTTTTGCCAATAAGGATGAGGGTACTGTATATGAGCACCTGAAACGTGCCATCGACTTCTCCATGAACCGTCTGGGACCTCACGGTCTTCCCGCCGGTCTGTATGCGGACTGGAACGACTGCCTGAGACTGGGCAAGCAGGGTGAGTCCTCCTTCGTAGCATTACAGTTCTATCTGGCAATGACGATTTTGAAGAAATTTGCAGATTACAAGAACGATAAAGAATATATCGCATATCTGGATGCAGAGCAGGAGAAATTAGGCAAGCTGATTGAGGAGCTTTGCTGGAACGAAGACAGATTTATCCGTGGATTCACAGAGGCGGGTGAGGTCATCGGTAAACGTACCGACCCTGAGGCAAATATGTGGCTGAATCCCCAGAGCTGGAGTGTTATCAGCGGTCTTGCTACAGACGAGCAGGCAGATGCAGCACTGGATAATGTTTACAAGCAGTTGAATACGGAATTTGGTGCCATGCTTATGTATCCTCCCTACCATGCACACGCATTTGACGGTGCATTGGCTGTTATCTACAATGCGGGAGCAAAGGAGAACGCAGGTATTTTCTCCCAGTCCCAGGGATGGATTATCCTTGCGGAGGCACTTCGCGGACATGGCGACCGTGCATTCGGATACTTCATGGAGAATGCACCCGCTGCACAGAATGACCGTGCTGAAATCCGTAAGCTGGAGCCCTATTGCTATGGCCAGTTCACAGAAGGTAAGGACAGTCCCTATTTCGGACGTTCCCATGTACATTGGCTGACCGGTACAGCGTCAACCGTTATGGTGGGCTGTGTGGAAGGTATCCTGGGTATGCGCCCTGACTTCCATGGTCTGAAAGTGGCTCCTTCCATTCCCAAGGAGTGGGATGGCTTCGAGATCGAGAAGGATTTCAGAGGCAAGCATCTGCATATCGTGGTGAAGAACCCCGGACATGCAGAATCCGGCTGCGTGAAGCTGATTGTCAACGGTAAAGAGATGGAGGGAGATTATATCCCTGCCAAGCTGATGACAGAGCAGACAGAAGTAGAGCTGATTATGTCATAAGGAATCATACAAAAAACCGGTACCTGTCGGAGGATGTTGACGGTACCGGTTTTTTTATATCTAAAAGAGGATTATTTCGAAGATAAGTCTTCCCACTGATGCCGGAAGTGTATATTCCGGTATTTGTGAGGGGTGACGCCCACATGCTTCTGGAATACCTGAATGAAATGGCTTTGTGATGAGAAAGCCAGATAGTTGGCAATGTCGGACAGGGAATAATCGGAGAAGGACAGCAGGTTCTTTGCCTTTTCGATTTTCTGCATCGTTATATAGCTGCTGACGGGCATTCCGATTTCCTTGTTAAATATTTTGGAGAGATAGCTCTCGGAAAGATTTGTATATTCAGCCAATTGCTTGATGGTGATTCGGGAGTGGATATGCTTGTAGATATAGTCCATACACAATACCACCGGTTTGGAAAGCACCTGGCTCTTTTTCAGGATGTTCATTTTGTTGCAGTAATCAAAACACATGGTGTGGTGCAGGGATGCAATCTCCGGAATGGTAGTGCACTTGTCCATCTTTTTGATATAGAAATCACTGAGGGAGTAGCCCTTTTCCTGTTCCATACCGTTCATTACGCAGTACCTTGTAATCATAGCTGTGGACACCACGAAATGATAGCGCAGATTCTGCAAATCGTTCTCGGACAGTCTTCCTTTTCCCTCCAGATTGCTGAAATCCTCGTCAGTCTGCTTCTCTACATATTCCAGATTGCCCTCGGCGATTGCAATGTATTCGTTCATTTCCAGTTCAACGGAAATATGGGAGTTTAAGGATTCGTGATTGATAAATTCATCTCTGTACCATTCTTTTGAAATGTTCATAGCGACCTCACTTCCTACCATAAAAATAGCATGATTTTAATATGCGGGCAATGGTTTTGACAGTGGAAACAGAAGTTTAGAACAAGAATATGATATTTATATTATTATTTTGGTTTTATGAAGCGGACAAAAAAGGGCATTATAAATTGAATTCTGTAGGCTGTAAGGAGAGTTTGATACTATGAACCATATATTAGATAGGAATAAATACGCAAGACTTGCCAGGCAGGCTGCTGCGGAAGGATGTGTTCTGCTGAAAAACGACAGATGTACACTTCCGCTGCGGGATGGGGACCGTGTTGCTGTGTTCGGCAGGCATGCGCTTCACTATTATAAGAGCGGACTGGGCTCAGGAGGAATGGTACACACGGAATATGCGGTCAGCATTTTGGATGCCCTCAGAGGTTGCAGTCAGCTTTCCGTGGATGAGACACTGCTTCATATTTATGAGGAGTGGACACAACAGAATCCCGTGGATTGGGGGAAGGGCTGGGGGGAGGTCCCCTGGGCGCAGAAGGAGATGCCATTGACGGATGAGATGGTTGAGACAGTCTCTGAAGCGGATGTGGCGATTGTAATCATCGGACGGACCGCGGGGGAGGATCAGGATAATACCAAGGCTGAGGGTAGTTATCTGCTGACCGCCACAGAGAAGGATATGCTGGATAAGGTGTGCAAAGCCTTCAAGCGCACCGCGGTGCTTTTGAACGTCGGAAATATCATCGACATGAACTGGGTGGAGGAATGGGATCCGGGGGCGGTAATGTATGTGTGGCAGGGCGGTCAGGAGGGCGGCAATGGTGTTGTTGATGTGCTGACCGGCAAGGTGAATCCCTGCGGTAAGCTTACGGACACCATTGCTTATGGAATAGAAGATTATCCCAGTACGGAGAATTTCGGAGACCGGTATAAGAATTATTATAAGGAAGATATTTATGTAGGGTATCGGTATTTTGAGACTTTCGCAAAGGAAAAGGTGCAATACCCTTTTGGCTTTGGCCTTTCTTACACGAACTTTACGATGCGTGCCAAGTTGTGTGCGCCTCACGGAAAGGCGGCAGCTTCCGATGCCGGGAAGGTCACTGTGAAGGTGAGTGTCACTAACATGGGAACTGTTCCCGGCAAGGAGGTGGTGCAGGTCTACGTCAGGGCACCTCAGGGAGTGCTGGGCAAGCCGGCCAGAGTCCTCGCAGGCTTCGCCAAGACGCAGGTATTGCAGCCGGGAGAGACCGAAGAGCTTACGGTGGAGTGCCCCAAGAAGTATTTCGCTTCCTATGATGATAGCGGCAGGACGGGACATAAGAACTGTTTTGTGCTGGAGGCGGGAAAATATTCCCTGTATGTGGGAGGAGATGTGCGATGTGCTGCCTATGCGGGCAGTTGGCAACAGGAAACGGAGGCACTGGAGCAACTGGAGGAAGCCTGTGCACCGGTGGAGGAATTTGAACGGTTGAAGGCAGTGGAGCTGCCTGACGGAACGCTTTGTGAGAGGCGGGAGCCGGTTCCTCTGCGCACTGTGAAGACAGCTGACAGAAGAAAGAACTTACCCGGGGAGGCAGAGCTTACATATACGGGGGACAGGGGCTATGTGCTGAAGGATGTGTATGAGGGTCGTGTGACTATGGATGCCTTTGTGGCACAGCTTTCGGATGAGGATTTGATATGTATGTTCCGGGGAGAAGGAATGTGCAGCCCTAAGGTGACACCGGGAACGGCGGGCGCCTTCGGAGGACTTACGGAGAGCCTGCGTGACTTCGGCATCCCGGCGGCCTGCTGCGCGGATGGTCCCTCCGGCATCCGGATGGATTGCGGTACAAAGGCGTTTTTGATTCCAAACGGCACTGCTCTGGGCTGCAGTTTCAATACCGGGCTGGTGGAGGAGCTGTTCCGACAGATGGGCAGGGAGTTGTGTGCGAACAGGGTGGATACACTGTTGGGACCGGGGATTAATATTCACAGGAATCCTTTAAACGGAAGAAACTTTGAATATATTTCGGAGGACCCTCTGTTGACGGGGAAGATAGGAGTGGCGCAGCTTACCGGTATGCATCCCTGCAATGTGACGGGAACGATAAAGCATTTTGCGGCCAACAATCAGGAAAAGTATCGTTCCATGGTGGAGGCGGTGGTGTCGGGACGTGCGCTACGGGAGATATACCTAAGACCCTTTGAACTCTGTGTGAAGGAAGGACATGCCCGCTCCGTGATGACCACCTACGGTCCCGTAAACGGCATCTGGACTGCCGGCAATTACGAGCTGTGCACCACAATTCTGCGGGAGCAGTGGGGCTTCGACGGTATCGTCATGACGGACTGGTGGGCAGTGGCCAATTGGGAGGGCAAAGCGGCGGAACAGGGAAACCGTGCCCCCATGGTACACGCACAGAATGATCTCTATATGTGCTGCCCGGATACGCAGGAGGCCTCCGATAATGTCCGGGAACAGCTGGCAAACGGCGAACTCACCCGGTTTGAACTGTGCCGAAACGCAAAGAATATCCTGAGCTTTCTTCTGAAGTCCCCTGCCTTGCACCGGGAACCCAAAGTTGCTATTGGCTTTGATTGTGGTAGGAGTGGTACAATGGAGACGGGCGAGGATGTTTTCTTTGATATCAATATTACGGAGGACGGAGAGTATTCCGTCTGCTTCTGTTTTGAGTCGAAAGCGGGAGAATTGGCTCAGATTCCGGTGTCGATTTATGTTGACGGGGACTACAGAAGTACTTTTTCACTTCGCGGGACGGACGGAAAACAGATTGAAGGAGTGGAAAAACTGGGTAAACTTACCTCAGGTGTCCATCTTGTCAACCTTAGAATGTCAGAAAACGGACAAAAAATCAAAATTATTGCCTTAAAAAGAGAGGTTGGTGCATGATTATGATATTTTTGTCAAGGAAATAATATAAGGATGTTCCCATTGGGGATATAATCAAATCATCTTAAGGCCTGAGAGTAACTTTAATGTAAAATGTTAATTTAATAGGAAGGATGAAAATTATGAAAAAAAGAGTATTGAGTACCTTGCTTGCTTTAGCAATGGTAGGAACCATGCTTACCGCTTGTGGCGGCGATTCAGCTCAAGGCTCTGCACCCACTGCAGATAACAAGGTTGAAGAGTCTACACCCGCTGGCACTGACAAAGAAGCTTCCGCTGGTGAAGTGGTTGAGCAGGGTAAAGTAGTAAACATTTACTGCTGGAATACCGAGTTTAAAGAGCGCTATGACGCATATGCTGCTGATTTGGCAGATACCCACGGCGTAGAGGTTAACTTCGTAATCGTAGCAAACGAAAACAACGCATACCAGAACAACCTGGATGCAGCATTGTTGGCACAGGCTGATGCAGCTGCAGATGAAAAGGTTGATATCTTCTTGATTGAGGCTGACTATGCATCCAAATATACCAAGTCTGAGTACGCACTTGATGTTATCAACGAGGTTGGTTTGACTGAAGATGATCTTTCCGGTCAGTATCAGTACACCAAAGACATCGTTTCTGTAGACGGCGTTCAGAAGGGTATTACATGGCAGGCAACTCCCGGTCTGTTTGCTTACAGACGTTCCATCGCTAAAGAGGTTCTCGGAACCGATGATCCTACTGAAGTACAGGCTATGTTGAGTGACTGGACCAAGTTTGACGAAGTGGCAGCTAAGATGAAGGACGCAGGTTACTTCATGCTTTCCGGTTATGATGATTCCTTCAGAGCTTTCTCTAACAACGTATCCGCTCCTTGGGTAGACGGTACTAAGATTGTTATTGATGACAGCATCATGGCATGGGTTGAGCAGACCAAGAATTACACCGACAACGGTTACAACAACAAGACCACTCTCTGGGCTCCTGAATGGAGTGCTGACCAGGGTCCTGAAGGTAAAGTATTCGGTTTCTTCTACTCCACATGGGGTATCAACTTCACATTGCTTGGCAACTCTCTTGCAGATGCAGCAGCTGATGCAGCAGAAGGTAACGGTATCTACGGAGATTACGCAGTATGTGAAGGACCTCAGGCATTCTACTGGGGTGGTACATGGATTTGTGCAGCAGCAGGTACTGACAACATTCCTTTCATCAAGGATGTAATGTACAGATTGACCTGTGATGCTGAGACCATGAAGCAGATTACTCTGGATACTCAGGATTACACCAACAACCAGGCAGCTATGGAAGAAATTGCAGCAAGTGATTATGCTTCTGATTTCCTGGGCGGACAGAACCACATCGCTCTCTTCGCAGAGGCTGCTAAGAAGATTGATATGAGCAACATCAGCGATTATGATCAGGGTCTTAACGAGGCTATTCAGCAGACCATGCATGAGTACTTCGAGGGCAATGTTGATATGGATACTGCTTTAGATAATTTCTATACTTCTGCAATGGAGAAATATCCTGAATTAACAAAATAATTTTGCCGAAGACATAAATTAGGAGACAAAAGGGCATCTGCATTGAGAAAAGATGCCCTTTTCTTTTCCGAAAGTGTTGGAAAAGGAGAAGAATTATGAAAAAACATAAAGGTGTAAGCTATTCCAAGTGGGGATACATATTTTTAATACCGTTCTTTTTGACATATTGTGTATTCTCCCTTGTGCCTATGATATCCACATTCTATTATAGCTTCTTTGAGAATTACATGTCCGGTCTGAAGGAAATCGGACCCAATTTTGTCGGATTTGATAATTATATTAAATTGATTACCGAAGGGGAACTGTTGAAATATACATGGAATACCATTGTCATTCAGCTGCTTGGTTTTATCCCCCAGATTGTAGTTTCTTTGCTGTTGGCGGCTTGGTTTACCAACAAGCGTTTGAATTTGAAAGCCACCGGTTTCTTTAAAACCGTAATATATATGCCGAACCTGATTATGGCATCGGCGATTTCCATGCTGTTTTTTGCTTTGTTTTCCAATAACGGACCTATTAATATGTTGCTGATGGAATCCGGAATCACGACGGAATCCATTCACTTCATGTCCTCCACCTGGGGAGCGAGAGGTCTGATTGCACTGATGAACTTCCTGATGTGGTTTGGTAATACAACCATCATCCTGATGTCCGGTATTATGGGAATTGACCCTACCCTGTTTGAGGCAGCGGAGGTGGACGGAGCATCCTCCAATCAGATTTTCTTCAGAATTACCCTGCCTCTTCTGAAACCGATTCTGTCCTACACGATTATCACCTCCATGATTGGTGGTCTGCAGATGTACGATTTGCCTCAGATTCTCACCAATGGCGCAGGCGGTCCCGACAGAACTACAATGACCTTGATTATGTACTTGAATAAACATTTATTCAATAAGAATTATGGTATGGCAGGTGCTTTCTCTGTAATCATGTTTATCGTTACAGGTGCTTTGAGTGTTGTTGTATTTAGATCACTGACAAGTCAGAGAAAGGAGAAGTAAGAGAAGATGAATAGAGAGACGAAAGGCAGCTTGGCAGCATTAAATGCCAAGAGAGTAGGCTGTTATATTGTGTTGATACTATTGACTCTTGCATGTTTGTTACCTTTCTATATTTTATTGATTAATTCTTCCAGAGCACATGCGGATATTCAAAAGTCTTTTTCTGCAGTTCCGGGTGTATGGTTCGGCACTAACTTGACAAATGTGTGGAATAATGAAACAATACTAATTGTAAGAGGTATGATAAACAGTTTGATTGTTTCGACATTGACTGTGGTATTGTCAGTATATTTTTCAGCGCTGACAGCATACGCAATTCATGCGTACGATTTCAAGCTGAAGAAGTTGGCGTTTAACTTTATTCTGTTGATTATGACAGTGCCTACACAGGTGGGTGCCCTTGGTTTCATCAGGATGGTTACGGCAATGGGCATGAAGGAGACCTTCTGGCCACTGGTTTTGCCGGCGATTGCATCTCCTGCAACCTTCTTCTTTATGAAGCAGTATATGGAGAGCTCTCTTCCCCTTGAGATTGTTGAAGCAGCAAGAATTGACGGCTCCGGTGAGTACAATACCTTCAATCAGATTATTTTGCCGATGCTGAAGCCCGCTTTGGCCGTACAGGCTATTTTCGGTTTCGTATCAAGCTGGAATAACTACTTCACACCGTCCTTAATTTTGACAAAGGCGGAAATGAAAACGTTGCCCCTGTGGATTGCTTACCTGAGAGGTGCCGATTTCACAAAATTTGATATGGGTCAGTTGTATATGATGATAGCACTATCTATTTTCCCTGTAGTAATTATTTATATTTGCTTATCCAAATTTATTGTACAGGGTGTTACTCTCGGTAGTGTGAAGGGTTAAGGAAACTTTCAACATCACAAATACTTTTTTGACTTCAAGGTGGAATATGAACTTCTGAACGAAATAATTTACTAAGGAGGAATTGCCATGGAAAAGGAACAAAAAGTGAAAAACATCAAAAAGGCTAAAAAAGCAGGAGGCGAAAAGAGGCGTGTCAGAATTTGGACATTTTCTACACGTCTGTTGACACTATGTCTGCTTCCTATGGTGTTGGTTTGTGCTGTTGTTGCCACACTGAGTACTGTGACATTGAAGGCTACCATTGAGGAAGAGATTGAGAATTCCCTTCGGATTGTGGCGACGTCCGTAAGTGAGACCTATACAAACCTCTATGAAGGTGACTACTCGGTAGACTTCGTTGGTAAGGTTAGAAAAGGCGATGTAGAGATTAATATGAATACAACGCTGATTGATGCAATGAAGGAGCAGTCAGGCTTTGACGTGTCCATGCTCTTCGGTAATTCGCGTCTGATTACCACCGTACCTAAGGAAAACGGTGCCAGAGCCACCGGTATTCCTGCGGATAAGACTGTATACAAAACGGTAGAAGAGACCGGTGAAAGTGTATTCATTACAGATTTGGTTCTGTTCAGCAGAGATTGCTATGCACTGTATCAGCCTCTGATTAACTCCGACGGAAGCGTTGTGGGTGCTATCGAGGTTGCGACAGAGAGTGCCAGCGTTCAGGGTGCCGTGAGGGAGCAGGCGGTAAGTATCATCATTACTTCAGTTGTTCTTGCATTATTGGCTACGGTAATTGTGGTAATCATGTCCCGCGGAATGGTGAAGCGGATGGGAAGAATAAAATCCTTCCTGGAGATGCTTATCAGCGGAAGACTGGATTATGAGCCCTATGCCAAGAATTTAATGGTGAATGACGAGCTGGGTGATATATACAGAAGCTGTGTGCAGGTTCAGGATTCCTTTAAGGGAATAGTTCAGGAGATTAGTGTTTCCTGTGATAATCTGAAGCTTGCTGCAGATAAATTCTCTGAGATGGCTCAGAGCACGAATGAAGAGGCAGAGGATGTCAGAGTTGCAGTAGAAGAGATTTCCGAGGGAGCAAGAAAGCAGGCTGACAGCACAGCCAATGCTCATGAAAATGTGGGAATGATCAGTAGTCAGATTGGCTTGATTACCAAGGAAGTGGATGATATGGCAGAGTCTGCTGCGGATATGTCTGAGAAGGAGAAACAGTCGGAAGCTATTATCGGTGAGCTCTCCGCATCCAGCGACCATACCAAGGAATCGGTATCCAAGGTTGCAGACCAGATTACGCAGATGAGCGTTGCGGTTAACAGCATTAAGGCTGCAGTTGAGATGATTCAGAATATTGCTGAGGAGACAGATTTACTTTCCCTGAACGCAAGTATTGAGGCGGCGAGAGCCGGTGAGGCAGGAAGAGGCTTTGCGGTTGTTGCAGAGCAGATTTCCAAGCTCGCGTTACAGTCCAATGAGTCAAGTAAGGATATTGAGCGCATGCTGGCAGATATTACCGATACCTCCGATAAAATGGTCAGTGTCATGGGTGAGGTTCGTGTGAACATGGATGATCAGCAGCTTAAGCTGGAGGAGACCCGTACTACCTACAAAGCGGTGGCTGACGGAGTGGAAAAATCCCTTGAGAATATCAGAGGTATCAAGGAGAAGATTGATGTACTCAATGTTTCCGGTGAGTCCATCAATGAGGTAGTTGAAGAGTTGGCATCTATTTCTGAAGAGAATGCCGCTGCTGCTTCCAATACCATGGATGCAGCTATCAACATGAGTAATACCATGCAGGTGGTACAGGAATCTTCAAAGGAACTTTTGCAGCTTGCAGACAGATTGCAGGATGCTTTGGGAAGCTTCCGTATGTAAAGAGATTTGTGCGCAGGCATGTATGATACGTGTCTGCGCTATTTTTATGCCCAAAAAATACAGATTTTTTGGAAAAAAATATGAAACAGGCTTGAAAGGAGAAGAGAAAAGTGAAAAAAGCACAAAAGAAGCTTGGTATCATTATCGCTGCAGTAGTCTTGGTTATGCTTGTTGCAGGAATTGTAATTGCAATGTTACACAAGAATACTCCGGCAGCGGAAGACAATGTTGCAACGGACACCTTGGCTGATTCCCAGTCTGCTGAGACGAAGAGTGCTGAGGAAGGTAAGGTACAAGAGGCAGAGAAGGAAGAGGTTCCGGTCTATGAAATCGACCCTGCTTACAGCCTTGTATTTGAGGATAATTTCGATGGTACGGAATTAAACAGAGAGGATTGGAATGTAGAATTGCATGAGCCCGGATGGGTAAATAACGAGTTGCAGGAATATGTCGACAGTGAGGACAATATCTTCCTGGAGGACGGAAAGCTTATTATTCAGGCGTTGAAAACCGTTACAAGAGGAGAGGCATCCTATACCTCCGGAAGAATTAACACGCAGAATAAACATGATATCAAGTACGGAAGATTTGAGGTGAGAGCAAAGGTTCCGAGCGGACAGGGCTTTCTGCCTGCATTCTGGCTGATGGCCTCCGATGAGAATTTGTACGGACAGTGGCCGAAGTGCGGTGAGATAGATATTATGGAGGTTCTCGGCAGTGAGACAACCACTACACACGCAACGGTTCACTATGGGGAGCCTCATGAGCAGAATCAGGGCAGCTACACCTTGACAAACGGAGATTTCTCCGGAGAATTCCATGATTTTGCATGCGAGTGGGAGCCGGGCGAAATCCGTTGGTATGTGGATGGAGAGCTGTTCCATACCGTGAATGACTGGTACAGTGCAAGGGAAGGAATCGGTGAGGTGACCTACCCTGCTCCCTTCGACCAGCCCTTCTACATGATTCTGAATCTGGCTGTAGGCGGAGACTGGCCCGGCAATCCTAAGCCGGGTGTGGAATTTGATGAGACCTGCCGTCTGGTAGTGGACTATGTAAGAGTATATCAGAAGGACAGCTATGATGAGAATGTGACAAAGCCTGAACCCGTGCTTGACTTGAAAGCCTCCGATGATTCCGGCAACTTCGTGCTCAACGGTGATTTCTCTGAAGCTGAGGACTTGTCGGATAATGAGAACTGGATTTTCCTTCTCGCAGGCAGCGGACGCGGAACGGCAGAAATTGTGGACAATGAGATAGTCATTACTGCGGAGACAGTGGGTGATTTGGAATACAGTGTCCAGCTGGTACAGGCAAACATGCCCATGGTGCAGGGTATGAAGTACAAGCTTTCCTTTGATGCTTATGCAGCTGAGGACCGTGATATTATCACGGCGATTACGGCACCTACCAATTCCTGGGTGCGTTATTTCCCGGATACCAGAGTTTCTATCACACCGGAGAAGCAGACCTATAGCTTTGAGTTTGAGATGACGGATAAGAGCGACGATAACGGACGTGTGGAATTCAATTTGGGTGCATTGGGCTCCAAGGCACAGGTGCATATTTCCAATGTTAGATTGGAGCAGACCGGTGAGGCAGAGATAGCGGAGCCGGGCAAAACAGTTCTTTTGGACGGAAACTATGTTTATAACGGTGAGTTCCATCAGGGTGCAGACCGTATGGAATACTGGGTATTTGACAGCAAGACAGAGGGTGCAGAGATGTCTGTGACCAACGTGGATAACATCAGAGAGCTTCAGGTAACCGTACCGGATACCGTTGTAGCCTTAGAGGATGTCATTGCCAAACAGGAAGAGATTATGCTGGGCTCCAAGAAGACCTATGTACTTTCCTTTGATGCCTATGCTGACGGCGATAAGCAGATTCAGGCAGCCCTGGCAGGACAGAACTTTGATTGTGCATTGACCACAGAGAAGCAGAGCTTCAAGTATACCTTTGAAACGGGAGCAGGAGATGCGGAGACCGTATTACAGTTCCTTCTCGGTACGCCGGGAACCGTCTGGTTGGACAATGTGCGCGTGCAGGAGGATGGTATGCTGATTAACGGTGATTTCTCCAACGGCATGGTCGGCTATGAATTATACGCTTATACCGCAAGCGATGTAAGCTATGCAGTTGATTCCCTGAGTGAGGATGATGCCTTCAGTATCACCATCTCCGATACAGGAGATTTGGATTGGAAGATTCAGCTGAAGCAGAACAATATCACACTCGAGAAGGATAAGTGGTATTCCTTAAGCTTCGATGCCAAGGGACCTACCGGCAGAAAGATTATGTATGCATTACAGAGAGACGGTTCCTCTGATGATAACTGGATTGCATACTCCGGTTCTCCCGTTGTGGAGCTGGACAGCAAATATCAGACCTTCAATGTACAGTTTCAGATGACCTCAGAAACCGATCCTAAGACCATATTAAGTATCAGTATGGGTGCTGTAGGCGGTAAGCAGATTACGGAAAAGCATACCATCTGTATTGATAATATTGTACTGGAAGAAATTCAGGCACCGTAATATATCGGGGTTGACACTCTGTTTAAAAATCACTAGAATAGAAGCAGATTATGGTAAACGGAGGAAGGATGCATGAAACAGATTCCATATAAAATTTATCTTGAAGAGCATGAGATGCCCAAGCAGTGGTACAATGTTCGGGCAGATATGAAGAAGAAGCCCGCTCCGCTGCTGAATCCGAAGACCCTGCAGCCCATGACGGTGGAGGAGCTGTCCACCATATTTTGTACAGAGCTTGCTAAGCAGGAGCTGGATGATACCACAGCATATTTTGATATTCCGGAGGAGATTTGGAATTTCTATAAGATGTACAGACCTGCTCCCCTGATACGTGCATATTGCCTGGAGAAGAAATTAGACACTCCTGCACATATATATTACAAATTTGAGGGAAACAATACTTCGGGAAGCCACAAGCTGAACTCTGCCATCGCACAGGCATACTATGCGAAACAGCAGGGACTGAAGGGTGTAACCACGGAGACCGGTGCCGGTCAGTGGGGTACTGCTCTTTCCATGGCATGCTCCTATCTGGATTTGGATTGTCAGGTGTATATGGTGAAATGCTCCTATGAGCAGAAGCCCTTCAGACGTGAGGTTATGCGTACCTACGGAGCACAGGTAACACCTTCTCCCTCCATGAATACAGAGGTGGGACGCAGGATTAATGCAGAGTTCCCCGGAACCACGGGAAGTCTCGGTTGTGCAATCTCCGAAGCTGTGGAGGCTGCAAGCAATCAGGAGGGCTACCGTTATGTGTTGGGTTCCGTGTTGAATCAGGTATTGCTTCATCAGTCCATCATCGGTCTGGAGACCAAGGCTGCTCTGGACAAATATGGTGTGAAGGCTGATATGATTATCGGCTGTGCCGGCGGCGGTTCCAATCTGGGCGGTTTGCTTTCTCCTTTTGCAGGAGAAATGCTCAGAGGGGAAGCAGATTATGAGATGATTGCTGTGGAGCCCGCTTCCTGTCCCAGCTTGACAAGAGGTAAATACACCTACGATTATTGTGATACCGGCAAGGTGTGTCCTTTGGCTAAGATGTACACACTTGGCAGCGGCTATATTCCTTCTGCAAGTCATGCAGGCGGATTGCGTTACCACGGTATGAGCTCCGTTGTGTCTGAGCTGTATGATCAGGGTCTTCTCACTGCCAGAAGTGTGGAGCAGACCGAGGTCTTCAGGGCAGCACAGGAATTTGCAAGAGTGGAGGGTATCCTTCCTGCACCGGAGAGCAGCCATGCAATTAAGGTTGCCATGGATGAGGCAATGAAGTGCAAGGAGACCGGTGAATCGAAAAACATTGTATTTGGTCTGACGGGAACAGGATATTTTGATATGTTCGCTTATCAGAGATATAATGACGGTGAGATGACAGATTATATCCCCACAGACGAAGAGATTGCCAAGGCACTGGCTAATGTACCTCAGGTAAACTAAAGAGAGAAACAGAATCCTCCCTACCCGGAACAGAGCTTCTGAACCGGATAGGGAGGTTTTTTTAGGATAAAAAAGTGAGAATGAAAGCTAGTTTGCGGGACATTTCCGTACCAGACGTTGGTACAGAACCGTCATTGCAATCAGGATAATCAGCAAATATACCGGAAACAGGGAAATGCTGATATGATTGGCAATCAGTCCGAAAAGAGGCGGCATTAAGCAGGTTCCCACATAGGCGCTTGCCATCTGTACTCCTATCAGTGCCTGCGATTTTTCGGCACCGAAATGCGCAGGTGTGGAATGAATGACACAGGGATAAATGGGAGCGCATCCCAGACCGATGAGAATCAGGCCTGCAAGGGAAACGGCCTCCCCCATGGGAAGCAGCATGGTGATGATTCCCACAGCGATGATGCCCTGTCCCAACCGTATCAATTGTGTGTCACTAAACTTTATGGTCAGGAAGCCGTTCAGAGCACGTCCGGCAGTAATTCCTATGTAGAACATACTGGCAAAGAAGGCGGCTGTCTCACCGGGGACACCCTTGCGAAGAGCCAGATAGGAGCTTGCCCAAAGCCCTGTGGTCTGTTCCAGCGCGCAGTAGCAGAAGAAGGTTATCATGACCTCCTTTGCACCGGGAATCTGCAGAATCTGTCCCATGGACAAGGGCTTGGAAGCCGTGCTTGCATTGGGTTCACTGCTTTCGTCCCTTTTTCGCTCCTTCCACAGAGGCAGACTTAAGAACAGCACTGCGGTCAGTATCATTTGTAATATGCCGATGCACCGGTAACCCATGGTCCAGTGTTGTCCGCCGGAGAGCAGGAAGCCCATGATGTAGGGCCCGACGGAAGCACCCACACCCCACATGCAATGGAGCCAGCTCATGTGGCGGCTTGTATAATGCAGTGCCACATAATTATTCAGGGAGGCATCCACGCTGCCCGCACCCAGACCGTAGGGAATTGCCCACAGACACAGCATCGGGAAAGAACTGCTCAGAGAGAAGCCAAGAAGCGCAATCGCAGTCATGGCTACGCTGATAGCAGTGATTTTGCCCGTGCCCAGCTTGAAGGTGAGCCGGTCGCTCATCAGGCTGGACACGATGGTTCCGGCTGCGATAATCATGGAGAGAATGCCGGCATAGGATACAGGTACAGCGAATTCTTTGTACATTATAGGCCAGGCTGAACCAAGCAGAGCATCCGGAAGCCCCAGACTGATAAAAGCTAAGTATATTACAGATAAAAGTAAATGTATCATATTGATTTCCTCCTGTGTTTCTAGTATGATTATATCAGCAAAGAAGGATGTGCGTTAGGATAAAAACGCCATTTTTTTATAAGAAAACCGTCAAAAGGAGTAGAAATATGTCTCTGGCCATATGTAATACCACCGTGGATGAGCACGGCTTGGAGTTGGTGCAGCACGGAACCACAGATTTTCCCATTGCCTGCTACCATGACAATCTGGGCGAGATGGAGGTGCCATGGCACTGGCACGAGGAGCTGGAGGCAGCTGTCATTACGGAGGGCTGTTCCGTGGTTGCGGCAGGCAATGAGAAGTATACCGTTCATGCGGGGGAGGGTTTTGTGATTAATTCCGGGATTCTGCACGGAGCATGGGACGTGGATGCCTCCGGTTGCAGATTCCATTCCATGGTATTTCATCCCCGTTTGGTGGGCGGCAGTATTGACAGCGTATTTTATCAGAAATATATTATCCCTCTGATACAGAACCACAATCTGGAAAGCCTGCATCTGAAGCCGGAGATACCGTGGCAGGCGAGGGTGCTGGATGCGGTGGAGAATACATGGCAGGCTTGTGTGAATGAGCCGGCGGGATATGAGTTTCAGGTTCGTAGGGAACTGTCTGACATGGTATATCTGCTGCAGAGCAGGCTGCCTGCCGATAGGCCGTCAGTCAGCAACAAGGCGATGCGAAACGGCGAGCGCATCAAGCTGATGCTGCAATACATTCATGATTATTTTGCGGAGGAATTGAGCACTGCGAAAATTGCGGAAAGTGCTTCTCTCAGTGAGAGTGAATGTCTGCGTTGCTTCCGAGCCACAATCGGCACTACACCGATTCAGTATGTCCGCAGATACCGGATTCAGCGGGCGGCGCAGCTGCTTACCGGCACTCAGGAGCAGATATCGGATATCGCCACACAGTGCGGCTTTCAGGATGTCAGCTACTTTACCAAGACCTTCCGGGAGATAAAGGGAGTAGTGCCCACGGAGTACCGGACCCAGTGACATCCTGATGCAGGAAAATCATCAGTATATTATTTCTCTTTTTACAAATAATACTTTCACAGTTAAATAATGACAAAAAGGAGAAATGATAGATGAAAGCAACAGGAATTGTGAGAAGAATAGATGACCTTGGCAGAATTGTGATTCCCAAAGAAATCCGAAGAACCCTGCACATCAGGGAGAGCGACCCGCTTGAGATTTATACGGACAGGGAAGGGCAGATTATTCTGAAGAAATATTCGCCCATCGGAGAGATGTCAACCTTCGCAAAGCAATATGCGGAGAGTCTGGCACAGGTGTCCGGGCATGCTGCGTTGATAGCGGACAGAGACCGGTTCATCGCATCCGCGGGAGGCTACAGGCAGCTGGTGAACCGGCCGGTCAGCAGACAGCTGGAGGATAAGGTCAATGACCGGGAGACGGTGTTGGCCAGTCGGGGAGACCGGAACTTCATCAGTATTTCGGACGAGGGAAGCGGAGAGTATCAGCATGAGGCGATTGCTCCCATTATCTGCGAGGGGGATATTATCGGCAGCGTAGTGCTGTTAGAAAACGACAACAAAAGCAAAATGGGAGAGGTCGAGCAAAAACTCGTCCTCTCCGCAGCAGGCTTTCTTGGCAGACAGATGGAGCATTGATGTCTGTTTTATTTCTCGCTCATCTGCTCCAACAGTTGTATCTTGATATCATATAGCTTAGCGGACAAATCCACGTATACCTGATGAGGATTTACCAGACGTCTGGTCTCTTCCCACAGAGTGTCTAATTCCTTCTGACAGTATGCGCGGATGTCCATGACCTTGGGCGAGGTATAGCAGCATTCGCCGTTTCTGAAAATCTGTTCCATAATAGGGCGCATGGTATACGTGCCGCCCTTTAATTTTGTCTTTTTCCAGGGCTCAGTCGGGTCGAAGAGAAGCAGGTCGTCCTCCTCGCGATAGGTCTCGCCTACCAGACAGATTAAGTCGGCTTTGATTTTGCCGCTCTCCTTTTCGTAGATACGGTAAATCATCTTGTTGCCGGGATTGGTGACCTTCTCGGAGTTCTCGGACAGCTTTATCTTAGGAATGAATTTGCCGTTTGCATCCCGAATGGCGGCAAGCTTGTATACACCGCCGAAGGAGGGATTGTCCTTGGAGGTGATGAGGTTGGTGCCTACACCCCAGGAGGTGATGGCAGCCCCCTGTACCTTCAGGCTGTCAATCAGATACTCGTCCAAATCGTTGGAGGCGGAGATGACTGCATCCGTAAATCCTGCATCATCCAGCATTTTGCGGGCTTTCTTGGAAAGGTAAGCCAAATCGCCGCTGTCCAGACGGATGCCGTAGGAGGTCAGAGGAATACCGGCTTCACGCATCTCGGTGAACACGCGGATGGCGTTGGGCACACCGGATTTTAAGGTGTCGTAGGTATCCACCAGCAGAATGCATGCATTGGGATACATATCGGCATAGGTTTTAAAGGCAGTGTATTCGTCCGGGAAGCTCATAATCCAGCTGTGGGCATGGGTTCCCTTTACGGGCACGTCAAAAAGCTGGCCCGCAAGCACGTTGCTGGTGCCGATACATCCGCCGATTACGGCAGCTCTTGCACCGTAGGTTCCGGCGTCGGGACCCTGGGCACGTCTTAAGCCGAACTCCATGATTCCGTCTCCCTGTGCCGCGAAGCAGACTCTTGCAGCCTTGGTGGCAATCAGACTCTGGTGGTTGATGATATTTAAGATGGCGGTCTCCACCAGCTGTGCCTCCATGATGGGTGCGATTACCTTGACCATTGGCTCTCTGGGGAACATGACTGTTCCCTCGGGGATGGCGTAGATATCACCGGAGAATTTGAAATTGCTCAGATACTCCAGAAAATCCTCCTCGAAAATGCCCAGGGATGCCAGATAGTCGATATCTTCCTTGGCAAAGTGAAGCTCCTTGATATATTGGATGACCTGCTCCAGTCCCGCTGCGATGGCATATCCGCCGCCGCAGGGATTGTTGCGGTAGAAGGCGTCGAAGATAACGGTTTCGTTGCGGTTTTTATTTTTGAAATAACCCTGCATCATGGTTAATTCATAAAGGTCTGTTAATAAAGTGAGATTTTGTCTGTCCATATTTGCCTCTTTTCCGTTAATTAATACAAAGAATCAATACATAGAATCAATACATAGAATCAATACAAATGAGTTATTGCTATTATATACTTAGTTTTTGGGGAATGCAAGAAATGCGGGGGAAATATTAGCTTGACAAGTAAAAAAATGCGGGCTTATAATGGATAAAGATTATTTTTTACTTTATCTATTTTACTTGAGAATGCTATGACGAAGACAGTACCTGTGCCCGGAAAGGCAAAGCGAGCCGGTGGCGGTGTGAGACCGGTGCGAGTAAAGGAACGGGGAATATCACTTCTGAGCAGTCAGAACCAAAGGAAACCAGTAGTTCTGAACGGATATCCGCCGTTATCGGACACCATATAACTCCCCGGCATGCTGAGGGAGCGTATGTTGTAACAGGTGGTTAGCGATGTATGGCTTCGTCCTATTACAGGGCGGAGCCGTTTTTAAATTTCAGGAAAGGAAGAGAACAATGTACAAACAGGTATCTACCAATTTGAACTTCGTGGAGCGTGAGAAGGACGTTGAGAAGTTCTGGAAGGAAAATGACATTTTTAAGAAAAGTATGGAGAACCGTAAGGAAGGGGAAACCTATACTTTTTATGACGGTCCCCCCACTGCAAACGGAAAGCCCCATATCGGTCATGTGTTGACCAGGGTTATCAAGGATATGATTCCCAGATATCGTACCATGAAGGGCTATATGGTGCCCCGTAAGGCCGGCTGGGATACCCACGGTCTGCCGGTGGAGCTGGAGGTAGAAAAGCTTCTTGGCTTGAACGGAAAGGAGCAGATTGAGGAATACGGCATGGAGCCTTTCATCTGCAAGTGTAAGGAGTCCGTATGGAAATATAAAGGTATGTGGGAGGACTTTTCCGGTACAGTGGGTTTCTGGGCTGACATGGAGAATCCCTATGTTACCTATGATGATAACTTTATCGAGTCTGAGTGGTGGGCGCTGAAGACCATTTGGGATAAAGGTCTTTTGTACAAAGGCTTTAAGATTGTTCCTTACTGTCCCCGCTGCGGTACCCCTCTTTCCACAGCAGAGGTGTCCCAGGGCTACAAGACCGTCAAGGAGCGTTCCGCAATTGCTTCCTTCAAGGTGACAGGTGAGGATGCCTATTTTCTGGTATGGACCACAACCCCCTGGACTTTGCCCTCCAACGTGGCACTTTGCGTGAATCCGGATGAGAACTATTGTAAGGTAAAGGCTGCTGACGGCAGAACCTATTACATGGCAGAAGCACTTCTGGATAATGTACTTGGCAAGCTGGCGGATGCAGACAAGGGTGTGAAGGCTTATGAGGTGCTGGAGACCTATAAGGGTAAGGACTTGGAGTACAAAGAATATGAGTCTCTTTATCCTTGGGCTGTAGAGGTGGCTGCAAAACAGAATAAGAAAGCTCATTATGTGACCTGCGACGGTTATGTAACCATGTCCGACGGTACCGGTATCGTACACATTGCTCCTGCATTCGGTGAAGATGATGCCCAGGTGGGACGCAAGTATGACCTTCCCTTCGTACAATTTGTAAACGGCAAGGGTGAGTTGACCGAAGAGACAGCCTATGCAGGTATGTTTGTAAAGGATGCAGACCCTGTGATTCTGAAGGATTTGGCAGCAGAGGGTAAGCTGTTTGAGGCTCCTAAATTTGAGCATGAATATCCTCATTGCTGGAGATGTGATACTCCTCTTATTTACTATGCCCGTGAATCCTGGTATATCAAGGAGACAGCGGTAAGGGAGGATTTGATTCGCAACAACAATACGGTGAACTGGATTCCGGAATCCATCGGTAAGGGACGTTTCGGCAACTGGCTGGAAAATATTCAGGACTGGGCGATTTCCCGTAACCGCTACTGGGGTACTCCTTTAAATATCTGGGAGTGCGAGGGCTGCGGACATCAGGAATGTATCGGCGGAAGAGAAGAACTGGCAGCGCGCAGCGGCAATCCGGAGGATGCGAAGGTGGAGCTTCACAGACCCTACATTGATGGGGTTACCTTCACCTGTCCTGATTGCGGCAAGACCATGAAGCGTGTGCCTGAGGTACTGGACTGCTGGTTTGACTCGGGAGCAATGCCTTTTGCACAGCATCATTATCCCTTCGAGAATAAAGAACTGTTTGAATCCCAGTTCCCGGCTCAGTTTATCTCTGAGGCGGTGGATCAGACCAGAGGATGGTTCCATTCCCTGATGGCTATTTCCACACTGCTGTTTAACAAGTCTCCTTACGAGAATGTCATTGTTCTGGGTCATGTGCAGGATGAGAATGGTCAGAAGATGAGTAAGTCCAAGGGCAATGCGGTGGATCCTTTTGAGGCACTGGAGACCTACGGTGCAGATGCAATCCGTTGGTACTTCTATATCAATTCCGCTCCCTGGTTGCCCAATCGTTTCCATGGCAAGGCGGTTGTGGAGGGACAGCGTAAGTTTATGAGCACCCTGTGGAATACTTATTCCTTCTTCGTGCTGTATGCGAATATTGATGAATTTGATGCTACAAAATATACTTTGGAATATGATAAGCTTCCCGTTATGGATAAATGGCTGTTATCAAAGCTGAACACGGTAGTGGGCGAGGTGGATGATAACCTTGACAAATACCGTATCCCTGAGGCGGCAAAGGCATTGCAGGATTTCGTGGATGAGATGAGTAACTGGTATGTAAGACGCAGCCGCGAGCGTTTCTGGGCAAAGGGCATGGAGCAGGATAAGATCAATGCTTATATGACTCTGTATACTGCTCTGGTAACCATCTGCAAGGCAGCAGCACCCATGATTCCTTTCATGACAGAGGATATCTATCAGAATCTGGTGAGAAGCATTGATGTAGATGCGCCCGAAAGTATTCATCTGTGTGATTTCCCTGTAGTGGAGAAGGCATATATCGATGAGAAGCTGGAAGAGGATATGGAGAAGGTTCTGAATGCGGTGGTGATGGGTCGTGCCTGTCGTAACGATGCAGCAATCAAGAATCGTCAGCCTGTCAGCAGGATGTACATTAAGGCAGATTTCACACTGGATAGCTTCTATACCGATATCATCAAGGATGAGCTGAATGTCAAAGAGGTGGTATTTGCAGAGGATGTAAGAGACTTTACCTCCTATTCCTTCAAGCCTCAGCTCCGCACGGTTGGTCCGAAATACGGCAAACAGCTGGGCGGTATCCAGAAGGCATTGGCAGGTCTGGACGGCAATGCAGCTATGGATGAGTTGAATGCAAACGGTAAGCTGGTATTCGATATTGATGGTGTGACAGTGGAATTGACCAAGGAGGATTTGTTGATTGAGATGGCTCAGAAGGAGGGATATGTATCCACTGAGGACAATAAGATGACTGTTGTGCTGGATACCAATCTGACAGAGGAGCTGATTGAGGAAGGCTTTGTATATGAAATCATCAGTAAGATTCAGACCATGCGTAAGGACGCTGATTTCGAGGTGATGGACCACATTAAGGTATCCTTGGGCGGCAATGAGAAGCTGGCTGAGATTGCGGCAAAGAACCGTGATGCTATCTGTGGAAAGGTGTTGGCAGATGAGCTGACTACTGATGAGGCCTATGTCATTGCAAAAGAGTGGAATGTCAATGGTGAGAACGTAACTATTGCAATTGAAAAGCTATAAGGAGACAGACTTTGAAAAGTATAGTAAAAAGTAAGAACTTTATGAGTTTTGATAAAGAGATGTTCAAAGAGAGTGTCATATTTAATGTGAGATCCCTGTTTCGCAAGAATTTGGAAGAAGCGACGCCGCAACAGGTGTTTCAGGCGGTTGCTTATTCCGTGAAGGAACAGATTATCGAGAATTGGATGGAGACCCAGAAGGCGTATGAGAAGGAAGACCCCAAGATGGTGTATTATATGTCCATGGAATTTCTGATGGGTCGTGCGCTGGGCAACAACATGATTAATCTGCTTGCCTATCAGTCTGTGAAGGAGGCTATGGAGGAGCTGGGATTTGACATTAATGCCATTGAGGATCAGGAGCCGGATGCCGCACTGGGTAACGGCGGTCTGGGACGTTTGGCAGCTTGCTTCCTGGATTCCCTGGCAACACTTGGTTATCCTGCCTACGGCTGCGGTATCCGTTATCGCTACGGCATGTTCAAGCAGCAGATTAGGGACGGCTTTCAGGTGGAGGTGCCTGACAACTGGCTTGTGGACGGCAATCCCTTTGAGCTGCGCAGACCCGAGTATGCCAAGATTGTCAAATTTGGCGGTTATGTCAGCGTTCATGTGGATGAGAAAGGACGCAATGTATTCACGCAGGAAGGGTATCAGTCTGTGAAGGCTGTTCCTTTTGACCTTCCCATCGTGGGCTACGGCAACGGTATTGTGAACACCCTGCGTATTTGGGATGCAGAGCCGGTGGAATGCTTCCATTTGGATTCCTTTGACAAGGGTGATTATCAGAAGGCTGTGGAGCAGGAGAACCTGGCAAGAAATATCGTTGAGGTATTGTATCCCAACGATAACCATTATGCAGGTAAGGAGCTTCGTCTGAAACAGCAGTATTTCTTTATCTCCGCATCTGTCCAGGAGGCAGTGGAGAAATATATGAGAACCCACAGAGACATCCGTAAATTCCACGAGAAGGTTACCTTCCAGTTGAATGACACCCATCCGACGGTGGCGATTGCCGAGCTGATGCGTGTACTGATGGATGACTATTATCTGACTTGGGATGAAGCTTGGGAGGTGACCACCAAGACCTGTGCATATACCAATCATACGATTATGGCGGAGGCTTTGGAGAAGTGGCCCATTGAGCTGTTCTCCAGATTGCTGCCCAGAGTCTATCAGATTGTTGAGGAGATTAACCGTCGTTTCATTCTGGATATCCAGCAGAAGTATGCGGACGTGCCCGGAGTGGATGTGCAGGATAAAATTCGCAGGATGGCAATCATCTATGACGGACAGGTAAAAATGGCTCATATGGCCATTGTGGCAGGATATTCTGTCAACGGTGTGGCTCGTCTCCATACTGAGATTTTGAAAAAGCAGGAGCTGAAGGATTTCTATGAGATGTATCCTGAGCGTTTCAACAACAAGACCAACGGTATCACTCAGAGACGTTTCCTGCTTCACGGCAACCCGCTGCTTGCAGATTGGGTGACTGCTCATGTAGGCAATGACTGGATTACGGATCTTCCCCAGATTGGCCGTCTGAAGGTATATGCGGATGATGAGAAGGCGCAGCAGGAGTTCATGAATATCAAGTATCAGAACAAGGTGCGTCTGGCGAAATATATTTTAGAGCACAATGGTATTGAGGTAGACCCCCGCTCCATTTTTGATGTGCAGGTAAAGCGTCTCCATGAGTATAAGAGACAGCTGCTGAATATCCTTCATGTCATGTATCTGTACAATGAGCTGAAGGAGCATCCTGAGATGGATTTCTATCCCAGAACCTTTATCTTCGGCGCCAAGGCTGCGGCAGGCTACCGCAATGCGAAGCTGACAATCAAGCTCATCAATTCCGTTGCAGACGTCATCAATCGGGATGCGTCCATCAACGGTAAGCTTAAGGTGGTATTCATTGAGAACTATAATGTATCCAATGCGGAGATTATCTTTGCGGCAGCAGATGTATCGGAGCAGATTTCCACTGCAAGTAAGGAGGCTTCCGGTACCGGCAATATGAAGTTCATGTTGAACGGTGCGCTGACACTGGGTACCATGGACGGTGCCAACGTGGAGATTGTGGAGGAAGTGGGAGAAGAGCATGCGTTTATCTTTGGCTTGAGCTCTGATGAGGTTATCAATTATGAGAACCATGGCGGCTATAATCCCATGGAAATCTTCAATAATGACCAGGATATCCGCAAGGTTTTGATGCAGCTGATTAACGGAACTTATTCCCCCAAGGACCCTGAACTGTTCCGTCCTCTGTATAATTCTCTGTTGAATACGCAGAGTACTGCCAAGGCAGACACCTACTTTATTCTGAAGGATTTCAAGTCCTATGCGGAAGCACAGAAGAAGGTGGAGGCTACCTATAAGGATGAGACCAAGTGGGCGAAGAGTGCCATCCTCAATGTGGCTTGCTCCGGTAAGTTTACTTCCGACAGAACCATCCGGCAGTATGTGGATGAAATCTGGCACTTGGACAAGATTGTCCTGAAATAAACATGAGTATACAAACCCCTGCGACTCGTTTGCCGCAGGGGTTTCCCATGCCCTGGGGCAAACGAGCCGCAGGGGGGCATACTCTGAGACAAACGAGCCGCAGGGGGGGCATGCTCTGAGGC
>CAZPRB010000010.1:0-35067 GCA_964588645.1 uncultured Acetatifactor sp.
GACAGAATCTTTACTGTGTCCGTATTATTACCTGACAAGCCGGGTGAACTGAGCAGAGTGTCCGCTGTGATAGCAAATGTCAGCGGCAACGTGATTAAACTGGAGCATAACCAGTTCGTATCCATCAACAGAAATGCTGCTGTGGAGCTGCGTATCACTCTGGAAGCCTTTGGTACGGAGCATAAAGAGCAGATTATAGCTGCCCTTGAGAAGGAAGGCTACAAGCCCAGATTGGTCAGAACAAATATATAAGAAATAAAGTGAGTAAGCACTGTAAAAATCCGCATAATATACTATGCGGATTTTTTTGTGCAGGATTTTTTACGGTTAGCAGGGAGTAATGTGACAGTGAAAACATTGATAAATAAATTTTCGGTAATTACAGCGGCAAGTGTTCTTTATGCGGTGGCTATCAGTCTTTTTCTGGATCCAAACTCTTTGGCACCGGGTGGAGTGACAGGTATTGCCATCATTTTGAATCGGATTACCGGTATGGAAACAGGTACCTTGATTTTATTACTGAATATTCCGATTTTGGCGTTGGGTATGTGGAAATTTGGATTACGTTTTATTTTATCAACAATGTATTGCACGGTATTGACATCCCGGGTGACCAATTTGTTATCCGGTTTTGAACCACTTACCAGGGAGCCGTTTCCGGCAGCTGTTGCGGGCGGTGCACTCATGGCATTGTCTCTGGGCTGGGTATTTAAAGCCGGAGCAACTACGGGTGGAATGGATATCATTATCAAGGTATTAAGATTGCGAATGCCTCACTTAAAGACGGGTTCGCTGTATCTGGTGACAGATATTGTTGTAGTCGCAGCTTCTGCTATATTATTTCAAAACATTGATAGTGCGTTGTATGCGACGATTACAGTCTTCGTTTCATCATATATGCTGGATTTGGTTTTGTACGGAAGAGACGGTGCAAAAGTGATTTATATTATCAGTGACCATTATGAAGCAATTACCCCGCGACTGTTAGAGGAGCTGGATATCGGAGTAACTTACATGCAGGGCTATGGTGCTTACAGCGGCAAGGACAAGAGGATAATCATGTGCGTCATGAGAAAGCAATTGGCACCGAAGGCGGAAGAGATTGTAAAGGAAGAAGATCCGATGGCATTTATGATAGTCACCGGTGCAACGGAGATTTACGGGGAAGGATATAAAAGCTATTTCTGCAATAAACTGTAATAGCAGAACAATTACCGGTGTAATTACCGGTGTAAAGAAAAAATACTTGACACTCCGTTGATACTATAGTATGATAACCAAGGTGATAGCGACATGGAGAAGATTTTTGAACAGGCTCTGTTGTATGATTTCTACGGTGAGCTCCTGACAGAACATCAACGTAATATTTATGAGGATGCTGTTTTCAATGATATGTCCCTCGGTGAGATTGCGGAGGAACAGGGAATCAGCAGACAGGGAGTACACGATTTGATAAAGCGCTGTGATAAGATATTGCAGGACTATGAAAGCAAGCTTCATCTGGTGGAACGCTTTGAGAAAGCCAAAGAGAAGGTCAGTGAGATTATTGCATTAACCGGATACGCGGAGATGTGCGCCGGGAAAAGCAATACGGATATGGCATACGAGCAACGTATGAAGCAAATTTGTAAGCTTGCTCAGGAATTAATGAAGGAATGGTAGAGGAATAGTCGATGGCATTTGAGAGTTTGACAGACAAACTGCAAAATGTATTTAAAAACCTAAGAAGCAAGGGTCGACTTACAGAGGAAGATGTCAAAACCGCGCTGAAGGAAGTTAAGATGGCGCTTCTGGAAGCGGATGTAAACTTTAAGGTTGTGAAACAGTTTGTGAAGGCTGTGGAAGAACGCGCTGTGGGTCAGGATGTGATGAACGGTCTGAATCCCGGTCAGATGGTTATCAAGATTGTAAACGAAGAAATGATAGCTTTGATGGGAAGCGAGACCACAGAGATTGCCTTGCAACCGGGGAAGGCTGTTACGGTCATTATGATGGCAGGTCTTCAGGGCGCAGGTAAAACCACTGCAACGGCCAAAATAGCCGGAAAATTAAAACAAAAGGGCAAGAAGACTTTGTTGGTAGCCTGCGATATTTACCGACCGGCAGCTATCGAACAGTTACAGATAAACGGTAAGAAGCAGGAGGTCGACGTATTCGCTATGGGTACGGAGCACAAGCCTGTTGAAATTGCCAAAGAAGCGATTGCATATGCGGAGAAGAACGGTCATAATGTGGTGATTTTGGATACTGCAGGCCGTCTGCATGTGGATGAGGATATGATGCAGGAGCTTCAGGAAATCAAAGAGCAGATTTCCGTACATCAGACCTTGCTGGTGGTTGATGCCATGACCGGTCAGGATGCCGTAAATGTGGCGAAGCAGTTTGATGAACAGATAGGCATTGACGGTGTCGTTCTCTCCAAGATGGATGGTGACACCCGAGGCGGTGCAGCACTCTCCATTAAGGCTGTTACAGGGAAGCCCATTCTCTATGTAGGTATGGGTGAAAAGCTTTCTGATATGGAACAGTTCTATCCGGATCGAATGGCCGGCAGAATCCTTGGAATGGGCGATGTATTGTCCTTGATTGATAAAGCGCAGGCAAGCATCGACATCGATGAGGAGAAGGGTCGCCAGATGGCTGGCCGCATGAAGAAGGGTAAATTCGATTTTGAGGATTACTTAGAGAGTATGAAGCAGATGCGCAATATGGGCGGTTTATCCGGTATCCTGAGTATGTTGCCCGGTATGGGTATTAAGGCGGGAGATTTGGAATCCATGATAGATGAGAAGCAGCTGAAGCATATTGAAGCAATTGTCCTTTCCATGACATTGGAGGAACGTAGGAATCCGAAGCTTCTCAATCCCAGAAGAAAGCATCGTATCGCCAAGGGTGCGGGAGTAGACATTGCAGTTGTGAATCGCTTCATTAAGCAGTTCGAGCAGAGTCAGAAGATGATGAAGCAATTTGGAGGCGGAAAGAAGAGGCACGGCTTGGGTGGTTTCCCGGGCATGGGCGGAGGAAGATTTCCGTTTTAAACAGGATTGGATACAATCCGTCACAAAAAACGTAGATATGAACTTACCTGAAAGTACAGAAGAGTTCTTATCCTATAGAAACAAATTATTTAAATTAAATGGAGGAAAAAAGAAATGGCAGTTAAAATCAGATTAAGAAGAATGGGACAGAAGAAGGCTCCTTTTTATAGAATCATCGTAGCTGATTCTCATTCTCCCAGAGATGGTAAATTCATTGAGGAGCTTGGTATCTATGATCCCAACACAAACCCCAGCACCTTCAAGATTGATGAGGAGTTGGCTAAAAAATGGTTGGCTAACGGTGCACAGCCCACTGAGGTGGTTAGCAAGCTTTTCAAGGTAGCCGGTATTGAGAAATAATAATCTAATCTTTGGAGGTGGATTATGAAGGAATTAGTAGAAGTAGTTGCGAAAGCACTTGTTGATAATCCGGATGAAGTAGTTGTAACTGAAAAGACGGAAGGCAAGACCACCGTCCTTGAACTTCATGTAGCTGCATCTGATATGGGGAAAGTAATTGGAAAACAGGGAAGAATTGCAAAAGCAATCCGTTCTGTGGTGAAAGCAGCATCATCCAAAGACAACAAAAGAGTCGATGTAGAAATCATCTAAATCTTAACGGAGGAGCATGCTAAGCGTGTTTCTCCGTTTTTTATCATGTGTATCCGAAGGACAGGTTACCGCTGCAGGATGATGGTAACTTGATTTGTGATATTTGGTCGGAAAGGATTGAAAATATGGAAGATATCTTACAGGTAGGTATTATCACTTCTACTCACGGTGTAAGAGGGGAAGTAAAGGTATATCCTACCACAGATGATATGAAAAGATTTAAACGTCTGAAAGAGGTCATTTTAGATACGGGAAAAGAGCAGATGACTTTGGAGATTGAATCCGTTAAGTTTTTTAAACAGTTTGTGATTCTGAAATTCAAAGGATTTGATAATATAAATGATGTGGAAAAGTACAGACAGAAGAGCCTGTTTGTCACCAGAAAAAATGCAGTGCGGTTAAGCCGCGATGAGTATTTCATAGCGGATCTGCTTGGGCTGAAGGTTATGAATGAGTCCGGGGAAGAAATCGGCATTCTTCGTGATGTTATGGAGACAGGAGCTAATGATGTTTATGTGATAGATATGACAGATGGCAGGGAGCTTCTTCTGCCGGCAATCAAGCAGTGTGTATTGGAAGTGGATGTTGAACAGGGCTTTGTCAAGGTGCATATTTTAGACGGACTGTTGGATTGATTATCAATGAAAACAATGGATTGGAATTAAGAACAATGAAATTTCACATTTTAACCTTATTTCCCGATATGGTGAGACAGGGCTTGAACACCAGCATTATAGGACGTGCCACAGAAAAGAAGCTTCTGGAAATCAATACCGTAAATATCAGAGATTATACCACGGATAAGCATGGGAAAGTGGATGATTATCCTTATGGTGGCGGCGCTGGTATGCTCATGCAGGCGCAGCCTGTTTATGATGCCTATCAATCAGTTGTGGGTGGGAAAAAAGTTCGAACAATTTATGTGACCCCCCAGGGGACTACCTTTCATCAGAAGCTGGCGAAAGAACTGGCGGAGGAGGAAGAACTGGTATTTTTGTGCGGTCATTATGAAGGTATTGATGAACGCGTGCTGGAGGAAGTGGTTACGGATTATATTTCTATCGGGGATTATGTGCTTACCGGTGGGGAACTGCCTGCCATGGTAATGATTGATGCTATATCCAGACTGGTTCCCGGTGTGCTCAATAACGATTCCTCGGCAGAGACAGAGTCCTTTCAGAATGATTTATTGGAATATCCACAGTATTCCAGACCGGAGGAATGGCATGGAAAAGGGGTACCGCAGGTCCTCTTATCCGGAAATCATAGCTTGATTACGAAATGGCGTCTGGAGCAGTCCAAGGAGAGGACAAGGGAGAGACGTCCGGATTTATATCAAAAATTTCTTGAAAAGGAACAAGCCATAAAGCGTCTGTCTGGGCATAAAAGGAATCATATTCATATTATGGAGACATTATCCAGAGGGCTTGGGGTCCTTCTGTATTCGGAAGGGGACAATGTGCTTGTTTACAACAGTCAATGTAAAATTGGTATGCTGACTGTGAAAAACCGGGAGATTGGTGAACGGTTGCTTGAACTTCTTCCGGGAGATATCCGGTTTTTGGTGGTATCACAGGAGTTTATGAAGGATGCTGTTTGTGAGAAATTAGACTATCAGGTGTATGACCATTGTTATCTTTCCTGCTATACAAAAAAGGAAGCACTTCCGGTGAAGCACAAAGATATCCGTTTACTTACCGTTGATGATTTGGAATATGTCATGAATCATTATCGGGATGATGAGGATTACCTGCGCAGGCATCTTGAACGAAAGTCTATGTATGGCGCATATGTGAAGGAACGATTGGTTGGATTTGTGGGAACGCATGAAGACGGAAGCTCCGGCTTTTTGTTTGTGGAAAAGGAATTCCGCAGAATGGGAATTGGTGAATCCCTGGAGGCTTATATCATTAATCGAGAGAGAGAAATGGGTTGGACCTCTTACGGCTATGTAGTAGTGGGGAATGAAGCTTCCCTGCATGTACAGGAAAGCCTGGGACTGTATTTATCTCAGGAGACTGTGTGGTGGACAGGTCCAGTCGTATGTCCCGATAGATAAATCTTTCGAAGATACCAAGCATCCGGTATTTTTAAAATTCGGTAAATAAACAGAAAAATTACTTGCAATATCATGTACATTATGATAAGATTTGAATGTTGCGAAAACGAGATGGTCCTCTGTTACTGATTGTATTAAGAACATCCATTTTATGAAGGAGGCTCATTATGAGTAATATTGACATTATCAAAGAAATCGAAGCAGAACAGTTAAAGGCTGAGGTTGCTGACTTTAATGTCGGAGATACCGTTAAGGTATACGGCAAGATTAAAGAGGGTAACCGTGAAAGAATTCAGGTATTTGAAGGCGTTGTTTTAAAGAAACAGGGCGGAAGCAACAGAGCAACCTTTACCGTAAGAAAGACTTCCAACGGTATCGGTGTAGAGAAGACCTGGCCCTTACATTCTCCCAATGTTGAGAAGATTGAAGTAGTGAGAAGAGGTAAAGTAAGACGTGCTAAATTGAACTACTTAAGAGACCGCGTTGGTAAGAGAGCTAAGGTTAAAGAGTTAGTTAAATAATTTCACGAATGCAGTAAAGGGACAATTACTTTTGTAGTTGTCCTTTTCTATTCCGGTAATTTGTGGTAAAATAGTTCTGTTAATGATTGGATGAACAAGGTTTGGGTTAAGGATATCTGTATGGCAAGAAGGAAAAAAGGACTTAGCTTTTATAGAAGAAGAAAAAAAATCAGCTCTGCCCTTGTAAAAGAAATTTTTAGCTGGGTATTTGGCATTGCTGTCGCTGTTTTTCTGGCTTGCGTTGCAAATTATTTCTTTGGAATGACCACTAATGTGGTGGGTGTATCCATGGAGAATACATTATATAACGGTCAGCAAATATTTATCGACCGTTTTCTCTATCTGCTGTCTACGCCAAAGCTGGGGGATGTGGTTGTATTCCTTCCCAACGGCAATGAAAATGCTCATTATTACGTAAAACGGGTGGTTGCCAAGCCGGGAGACCGCATCCGCATTGAAGACAGTGTTTTGTATGTGAATGGTTCTGAGAGTGAATGGGTGTCCGAGAAGATTTTGGAACCCGGTATTGCTGCCAACGAGTTCACATTGTCAGCCGGTGAGTATTTCTGTATCGGAGACAGTCCGAATAACAGTGAGGACAGCAGGTCGGCTAATATAGGACCTGTAAAGGAGGAGGACATTATCGGAAAAGCATGGTTTCATATGGGGTGCTCAGAGGATGGAATCGGTTTTATCAAATAAATAGGAACCGCGTTGCGGTGGAATGTGAGGAATTATGAATTATCAATGGTATCCCGGTCATATGACAAAGGCAAAGCGTATGATGCAGGAGAATATAAAGCTGATAGATTTGATTATTGAATTGGTCGATGCCCGTATTCCTATGAGCAGTCGGAACCCCGATATTGATGAATTGGGAAAAAACAAATCCAGAATTGTCCTTTTGAATAAGTCGGATTTGGCAGACCCGATGAAGAACAAGCAGTGGATTACTTATTTTGAAAAGCAGGGTGCCCATGTGCTGGAGATAAATTCTAAGACCGGAGCCGGTATCAAGTCCATTCAGGGATTGGTACAGGAGGCTTGTCGGGAGAAAATTGAGAGAGACCGTAAAAGGGGAATTGTGAACAGACCCGTGCGTGCAATGGTGGTAGGTATCCCCAATGTAGGAAAATCAACCTTTATCAATTCCTTTGCCGGAAAGGCCTGCACCAAGACCGGTAATAAGCCCGGCGTCACAAAGGGAAAGCAATGGATTCGCTTAAATAAGAGCTTGGAACTATTAGATACTCCCGGAATTCTGTGGCCGAAATTTGAGGATCAGGAAGTGGGAATGAAGCTTGCTTTTATCGGTTCCATGAATGATGAAATTATTATCATGGATGAGCTTGCCTGTGATTTGCTTCATTTGTTGAAGACACAATATCCGAAGGCTCTGGAGGCACGATATAATATATCCCTTCAAAATGACGATGCGGATACTTTAAAGGCTATCGCAGAGAACCGGAAATGTTACACCAAGGGGGAGAATCTGGATTTGGAAAAGGCGGCCGCACTTTTAGTTGATGATTTTCGTAGCGGAAGATTAGGGCGTATTACCTTAGAACAGCCGAAAGCCTAAAGTTAGAAATGAGGGTTGTATGAATAAAGCATTGAAAGAGTTGTTCAGTACAGGATTGTACTTATTAATTGTGTTAATTGCCACCTATTTGGTGATTGCTTTTGTGGGTCAGCGCACAGAGGTAGACGGTGCGTCCATGGAGACAACATTATTTGATGGGGATAATCTGATTGTAGATAAGATTACTTATCGGTTTAAAGAGCCTCAGCGCTTTGATATCATAGTGTTCCCTTTTCAGTATAGGGAAAATACTTTTTATATTAAGCGTATTATCGGTATGCCCGGAGAAGTGGTTTGGATTGATGAGAAAGGAAATATCTATATCAATGGGGAAGTGCTTAAGGAGTCCTATGGAAAGGAAATCATCAAAGCAGAGAATGTTGGCATTGCCTCCCAACCCATCACGCTGGGGGAGGATGAGTATTTTGTCATGGGGGATAACCGTAATAACAGCTCGGATAGTCGTACAGAGATAGTCGGCAATATTCACAGGAAGGATATTGTGGGAAGAGCATGGCTGAGAATTTGGCCCCTCAGAGAATTCGGCATTTTAAAGCATCAATAAATAGAGGGATGAGTATGCAGAATACGAGCAAGATAAAAGAACTGTTTCAGGCAGCTTGTGCAGAGGAACTGCCTGAATTAATAAGGATTTACGGAAACGACGAGAGAAGCAGTGTGCGCAAATTGGCTGAGTCGGCTGAAAAGCGGCTTGGAGCATTGGAAAAAGAACGTCAGCGAATCTATAAATTGTCTGAATTTGAGCGGCAATATGCGGATTATAATTTTATTTGCGGTATAGATGAGGTGGGCAGAGGCCCTTTGGCAGGACCGGTGGTGGCAGGAGCTGTTATCTTGCCGAAAAAATGTGAAATTCTGTATATAAATGATTCCAAGCAATTGTCCGAAAAAAAGAGAGAAGAGCTTTATGATATCATTATGGAGCAGGCGGTAGCCTGTGCGGTGGGATATGCATCACCGGAGCGGATTGACGAGATTAATATTCTGCAGGCTACCTATGAAGCGATGAGAGAGGCAATCGGGAAGCTTTCTCCGACACCGGATATTTTGTTGAATGATGCGGTTAATATTCCGGGAGTTGCAATAAGACAGGTACCCATCATCAAAGGAGATGCCAAGAGTATTTCCATCGGTGCGGCAAGTATTATTGCGAAAGTTACCAGAGACCGTTTGATGGTGGAATACGACAAGGTGTTTCCTGAGTATGGCTTTAGCGGAAACAAAGGCTACGGAAGCAGTGCTCATATTGAAGCTCTGAAAAAATATGGACCAACACCTATTCACAGAAAAAGCTTTATTAAGAACTTTATAACGGATAGGGAGTAATCAGATTTTATTTCGTAGGGAGAGGGCTTATGAAACTGTCGGGCTTGTTTTCAGGTGAGAATCAGATAGCGGATACCGGTAAAACACAGGTTAATTATGCCCGTTTTGAGGTAATCAACCGTCAGATTCAAACTATGACACCTGGACAAACCATACAGGGTGAGGTGGTGTCCAGAGAAGGAAACGAGGTCCAGATACAGGTTGCAGAGGATATGGTGCTGCAGGCTAAGCTGGACCGGAATATGAATTTAGATGTAGGCATGTATTTGACCTTTGAGGTCAAAAATAACGGAAAGGCTTTGCTTTTAAGTCCGCTTTTCACTAATATGGCGACGGATGCAAATGTGCAAAAGGCGTTGGATATGGCTGCTCTGCCAATGAATGGTACTACCGTAGCTATGACGAAGCAGCTGATGGAGGCAGGATTATCCATTGACAAAAATACATTACAGCAGGTATACAGAGAAGTAAATATGTTTCCCGAGGCGACTTCGTCTGATATTGTGAATCTTCACAAAATGCAAATGCCTGTGAATGCAGATAATGTTTCCCAGATGGCATCCTATCGCAATCTGACTCATCAGCTTGTGACAGGGCTGAATCATGTGTTGGATGCCATTCCGGAGGTTTTTTCCCAAATGGCAGAGAGCGGGGATGCTGAGGGTATGATCAAGCTGTATCGTCAACTGGAAGCTATGGTACAGGAGCAAGCATCCGGAGATGCTTTGCACACTGAGAGTGTTCTGCGACCGACAGAATTGCCTCACTCGATGGGAGCGGTGCGTCAGGAGGCTATCAGCCCGGAGGGAACGTTCAGCCCTGAGAAACTAGTAAACCCTGATGAACTGTTGAATCCTGAGAAACTGTTGAACTCAGAGGAATTGTTGAGTAAGGAGGAAGCGTCAACCCCGGAGAAGCTCTTGCATACGGAAGAGAGGAATGACCTGCAGGAGGAATTACTGCGGACGGAAGAAAAAACACAGGAAGCAGGCAGTGGGTTACCGGAACAGAATTTTTTGCATGCTGCAGAGACCGCAAATCATGACAGCTTAACGCTACTTAAGCATTTTCTTCAGAAGAAGGACGGAAAAGATTTTTTAGAACCTTTGTTACGTCTTTTGAAAGAACAATGGACCATCACCCCGGAGGAGGTATCGGAACCGGAGCAGGTGGAAAGCTTATATGGCAGGATTCATAAACAGCTAAGGAGTTTAGCACAGACTCTGGAAGACTCGGGTCAAGGTTCTACGGCGGCCTATAAAGCAGTTACTAATATCAATCAGAATTTGGATTTTATGCAACAGATCAATCAAATATACACCTATGTACAGCTTCCGCTCAGACTTCAGCAGGGAGATGCTCACGGAGATTTGTATGTATACACCAACAAAAAGCATCTGGCATCCAAGGAAGGAAAGATTAGTGCACTTTTGCATTTGGATATGGAACATTTGGGAACCGTAGACGTGTATGTTTCTATGCTAAATGATAAGGTAAATACTAAATTTTATTTACAGGATGACGAAATGCTGGATTTTCTGACGGAGCATATGGATATTCTTACACAGAGACTGGCGAAAAGAGGGTATCAGTGCAGCTGTGAAATGCAGCTGCGACAGCAGGGGGAAGAAGCTGTAAACGATATCCGAACCTTATTACAGAGGGAAAAGCAGGTCGCTATTGCGGAATATGCATTTGACGTGAGAACTTAAAGGATTGGAGCAGACGAGCGGAATGGAGCAGGAATACAGGAATGATCGGGGAAAAATAAAGCAGGCAATTGCCCTGGAATATGACCCTGCAGATGATGCGCCGAGGGTAGTGGCAAGCGGCAGGGGAAGTCTTGCTGAGAAGATTATTGAGAAGGCGAAGGAAAGTGAGGTTCCAATCCATCGGGATGATAAGCTTGCGGATACGTTATCCCGCCTGGAGATTGGAGATGCGATACCGCCGGAGTTGTATGAGGTGGTTGCAGAGATATTAATCTTTGTGGATTCTATGGATAAGTTAAAAAGTAAGCTGAAGAAATAATATAGGTGCGGTGGGAGAGAACGTTGAACAAAAGACAGACCGGTGCAGATAAGGAAGAGGTTGCAGCTGCTTTTCTGGAAGAGCGGGGAATGAGAATTACAGAACGGAATTTCAGAGGCAGGCAGGGAGAGATTGATATTATCGGATATCATGATAACTATTTGGTGTTTGTAGAGGTAAAATACCGGAGAGACGCTAGTAAGGGAACTGCTCTGGAAGCAGTGGATTATCGAAAGCAGATGCAGATTTGTAAGGTGGCGGATTATTATCGATTTTTGCACAAGATTAATATGAACATGATGATAAGATATGATGTAGTTGCAATTCAGGGAACAGATATTCAATGGGTTCAGAATGCTTTCCCGCATATTTATGTGCGGGGCTGACAGCCTGTCAGTATGGTTGACATATTGTACGCCCTGTGAGGATTCATTCGGAAAGGTGGAGTTAAAATGGCAAATATATTGGTTTGTGACGATGATAGGGAGATTGTCGATGCGATTGAGATTTATCTCAGTCAGGACGGCTATCGTATTTTTAAGGCATATGACGGAGAACAGGCCATAGATATGCTTCAAAAAGAGGAGATTCATCTGCTGATTATGGATATTATGATGCCAAAGCTGGATGGTATCAGAGCTACCTTGAAAATCAGAGAGTACAGCAGTATCCCCATCATTATGCTCTCAGCGAAATCGGAGGATACAGATAAGATATTAGGACTCAATATCGGAGCAGATGACTATATAGTAAAGCCGTTCAATCCCTTGGAGCTTGCAGCAAGAGTGAAGTCCAATCTGCGCAGATATACTTCGTTGGGAAGTCTGAATCAGGAAAGCAAATCCCTGTATCAGGTAGGCGGTCTTTTGATTAATGATGACACAAAACAGGTCAGTGTTGATGATGAGCCTGTGAAGCTTACCCCGATAGAGTACAATATATTGCTTTTGCTGGTCAAAAACCAGGGTGTGGTATTTTCAATTAATCAAATTTATGAGCGCATCTGGAATGAGGATGCAATCGGTGCGGATAATACGGTAGCCGTACATATCCGGCATATTCGTGAAAAAATAGAAATAAACCCGAAGGAGCCTCGCTATTTGAAGGTTGTATGGGGAGTAGGCTATAAAATAGACAAGCAGGATTAGAGAAAGGTTATCTATGAAAAAACCAACTTTAAAAAGGCTGGGTCTTGGTCTGGCTCAGCATATGCTTGCTGCAATCATTATGATGATTGTTGCGGCAATTATATTTAATTCCTACGTTTCAGTGCGTTCCATGAATGAGACAAAGATATATCGGGTTAATTTCTACGGAAGTGAAACGGTGTTTGAAGAATCCGATTTGTTCCATAATATCTTAGAGACTGCGGTGTCGGATATTACAAGGCTTGTGGTTATCAGGGGTCAATTGGAGACAAATGGGGAATTTGACCCTGCTCGTAAAATAAATGTAACAGAATATGTGAATCGAAATGGAAATGGAAATGATTGTCCCATCACGGCGGTTTATCAACTGGATGATTTGATAAAATGGGGGAAAAACGGCGTTGAGTACAGCATGCGGCCATGGAGCTTTTCCGATTTTGTGAATTATTACGGCGTAGCAACGGACCCGGTAAATTTTGCGTTGGATGAATACGGAGAACTTTATTTTTCCGGTTTTCACAGCAGCAATGCTTCTTCTGAGAGCTTGGCGGAACGGGAGAATGTACAGAACGGAAATTCTTCAGAAAACATGTTGCTGCTCAAAATGCAGGAATATACTACAGAACAGCTGGAGGATATGGCTTTTTCTTATATCATAAGGGAAGCTCCCCAGGGAATCAGCCTAAACAGAGAGGATGACGGTACACAGACGGTATACCTGACAACCCTTAACTGTCGTTATGAGACGATAGATGGTGAAAAACAGTTATATGGCTTCGCCGACAACTGGATAGATTATATTAAGCTTCAGACGAATCTTGCGGACACCATCACAAGCCTGACGGAGGATTATGAGCTATATCAGAATTGCAATGAAATCTATCAGGCTGACAAAAGCAATCTAAAATATGCAGTGCGTATGATGACGGAAGAAGGTCTTCAGACATATACGAATAATCCGGCTTTAATCAATGCCAAGGAAAGTGATATCACAGAGTATTTTGCTGAGTACAGAAGGTATTTTATCTATTATCCGGATTCCCTGGAATTTACCGGGAATGCTAATTTGACAAGTGATGATGTTTATGAATATATGAGGGAATATCAGTATGCTTATCCGGAAACCACTCATATATGGATTGGTGTTGATACCTCCTATTCGGTCGAGGGCGATGCCTTTAGTGAAGCGAATGAAGTATTCGGGAATATTGTCCCTTATCTGGAATTGATAGTTGGCGCTATCGTTGTATTGTTTTTGACTTGGCTGGGAATCGGTATTTATCTTACGGTTACAGCCGGTGTCATGTACAATGAAGCGGGAGAGACAATTCAATATTTAAATGGAATTGATCATATTTGGACGGAGTTGATGACACTTCTTGCGGCCGGTTTTGTATATTTCAGTGTGCTTGCTTTTAAAAGGATTTTGTTGCTGGCAGATGCCGCTTATGTCAATTCCTCAGAACTGATAGGAATGGTGAGCGCTACGGATTTCTACAAATATGCGGTATATGCGTTATACGGAATCCTTGTAAGCTTGTTTTTGAATATGTTCTGGTATAGCTTTGTCAGACGCTTCAGAAGAGCCAATCTGTGGAAGGGTAGTTTTGTATATTGGATCATCAGTAAAATCAGACAGGGGATTGAATTTGTTATGTCCCACGGAAATATCGCAATTAATACCCTGATACCGTATAATTTCTTTATCCTGATGAATCTTGTTGCGATTTTGGCTGTATATACGGTGCGTGAACGGTCTGTATTTGTGATAGCTATCCTATTTGTGCTTGTACTATTTGATGGCGGTATCGGTGTTTTGATTTTTAAAAACAACGCTGAGAGAACAGATATTGTAGAAGGCATCAGACGCATCCGTGACGGAGAGGTTGATTACAAGCTGGATGTAGAAGTTCTTCACGGCTCTAACCGTGAAATGGCGGATGCTGTTAATAATATCGGTGAAGGAATCCGCAAGGCTGTCAGAACAAGCATGAAGGATGAGCAGATGAAAACGGATTTGATTACCAATGTGTCACATGATATTAAAACACCGCTCACCTCCATCATCAGCTATGTTGATTTGTTGAAACGTCTGAAAATACAGGATGAACCTGCAAAAAGCTACATTCATATTTTGGATGCAAAATCTCAGAGGCTGAAGCAGCTTACGGATGATTTGGTTGAGGCTTCCAAAATTTCCTCCGGCAATATTGAACTACAGAAGGAACCGCTCCATTTTGCAGAATTAGTGAATCAGGCAATCGGAGAGTTTTCAGAAAGACTTGAAGAGAAGCAGCTTAATGTGATTTTTGACGGACAGCAGGTTTCTGCATGTATCTACGCAGATAGCCGGAGAATGTGGAGAATCATTGAAAATTTGTTTAATAATATCTGTAAATACGCATTGGAAAGTTCCAGAGTATATATTGATTTATCCTCTTCGGAGGGGCGTGTTGAACTGGCAATTAAGAATATATCTGAGTGCCAGATGAATATTCAGGCTGACGAATTGACGGAAAGATTTATCAGAGGAGATTTTTCCAGAACAACGGAGGGAAGCGGATTGGGGTTATCCATCGCCAAAAGTCTGACGGAGGTACAAGGAGGCAGCTTTGTCATATATCTGGATGGTGATTTGTTTAAGGTGGTGCTCAACTTCCCTGAGTATGTGACAGAAAATACTGAAGAAGAGAATGCAGACCCACAAAATCTACAGAAACCGGATAAAAAGGAGAGGGAGCAGGAATGAGAACGATGAAAAACCGAATGATTGAGATTGACCCCTATTTGGAACCCTATGAGGCAGACCTTGCACTGAGAATGAATAATTTTGTCAGTAAGAAGCATGAACTGGTGGGAGTCAGGGGAAAGCTTTCGGGCTTTGCAAACGGATACAAATATTTTGGCTTTCATCGTACCAGAAACGGCTGGGTATATCGTGAATGGGCTCCGGCAGCGGAAGCAATGTATTTAACCGGTGATTTCAATCAGTGGAATACCACAGACTGCCCGATGAAGAGATTGGAGAATGGTGTCTTTGAGGTTGAGATACAAGGCAGAAACACCTTGCAGAGCGGACAAAAGGTACAATGTATTGTGATTCATAACGGAGAAGAGCTTCGCCGTATTCCAACCTATGCCACCCGCGTGGTGCAGGATCCTGTGACGTATCTTTGGTGTGCAGAAATAGAAGAGACATTTGTTCCCTATGCCTGGACGGATAAGGATTTCGTGCCGGATAAGACTCCCTTTATTTACGAGTGCCATATCGGAATGGCACAGGAAAAGGGGAAAGTGGGGAGCTATCGTGAGTTCCGAGAGAATGTCCTGCCGAGAATTAAGGCACTTGGTTATAATACGATTCAGATTATGGCGATTATGGAGCATCCGTATTATGGTTCCTTTGGATATCAGGTGGCTAATTTCTTCGCGGCATCCTCCCGTTATGGTCATAGTATAGAACTGAAGGAGCTGATTAATACTGCTCATGAAATGGGAATTGCAGTTCTTCTGGATGTGGTACATTCTCATGCTGTTAAAAATACCAATGAGGGATTAAATGAATTTGACGGTACGGTTTATCAGTTTTTCCACAAAGGAGAGAGGGGTGACCACAGTGCATGGGGAACCAAGCTATTTAACTACGGGAAAAACGAAGTGCTTCATTTTTTGCTGTCAAATCTAAAATATTGGATGGAGGTTTTTCACTTTGACGGTTTCCGTTTTGACGGTGTCACTTCCATGCTATATCACGACCATGGCTTAGGGAGTGCCTTCTGTGACTACAGCATGTATTTCTCGATGAATACGGATACGGAGGCAGTGACCTATTTGCAGCTGGCAAATGAACTGATACATCAGGTGAATCCTAATGCTGTTACCATTGCGGAGGATATGTCGGGAATGCCCGGTATGTGTATTCCGTTAAAGGACGGAGGAATCGGTTTTGATTATCGGCTTTCCATGGGAGTGCCGGATCTCTGGATTAAGACCCTGAAGGAAAGCACTGATGAAAACTGGGATATGTACAGGCTCTGGTATGAATTGGTAGGACGCAGACCGCAGGAAAAGAATATCGGATATTGTGAATCCCATGATCAGGCACTTGTGGGTGACAAGACGCTTATGTTCCGTTTATGTGATGCAGAAATGTATACTCATATGAATAAATTCGGCGGAAGTATTATCATTGACAGGGGAATTGCCCTACACAAAATGATTCGTCTGCTTACTGCCTCCCTGGCAGGAGAGGGATATCTGAATTTCATGGGAAATGAATTCGGCCATCCGGAATGGATTGATTTCCCGAGAGAGGGCAATGGCTGGAGCTATCATTATTGCCGCAGACAGTGGAGCCTGGTGGATAATGAAGACCTGCGTTATTGTGAATTGAATGCTTTTGATAAGGCAATGGTGGGACTTCTGAAGGAGGAAGAGCTTTTGACACTGCAGCCGGAAAGCAGATGGATACATCAGGAGGATAAGGTACTGATATATAATAAAGGGGATGTATTATTTGCATTTAATTTCCATCCGACGAAATCGTTTGAAAATTATTTTGTCCCTGTTGGCAGGAACGGTCAGTATCATATTATTCTCTCCTCTGATGATGGCGTGTTCGGTGGCTTTGAACGGGTGGACACCTCATATGTTTACGATAGCTTTGATACTGAGGATGGCAGAAAGGGCTTTTCTTGTTATCTGCCTTCCAGAAGTGTAATTGTATTTAAACGGGTTTAAGAAATTCATAAGAGGTAAGAAATACAGAGGGTAGTCCCGGTCGGGGCTACCCTCTGTAAATTTACTAGAAGTCGATATCGATATCAGCACGGCTGTTATATGCTTCCACAATGCTGTGTATTTTGTCTGTGGTTGCAAGTACATTTGACAGGGATGCATCATGATTAATAAAGTCAATCAGGGAGGCGATAAATTTGCTCATATCTGCTTCGATAAAGTAGGGCCTGTTATAAAGCTCCGGAGGCAGATAAGTAAGGTCGGTTGTAACAACCTTGTCGAAGTAGCCTTGTTCATAGGCTTTATCAAATGCAGCGAGACCATCGGTAAATAAACCGAAGGTACAGCAGATAAATACGCGTCTGGCATTCATTTTCTTTAACTGCTTTGCGGTATCCAGCATGCTTCCGCCAGAGGAAATCATGTCATCGATGATGATGACGTCCTTGCCGTCAACATTATCCCCAAGAAATTCATGTGCAACGATGGGATTTTTGCCGTTTACTATGGTGGAGTAATCACGTCTCTTATAGAACATTCCGGTATCTACACCGAGAACGGTCGCAAAATAAAT
This sequence comes from uncultured Acetatifactor sp., assembly GCA_964588645.1. GTDB lineage: Bacteria > Bacillota > Clostridia > Lachnospirales > Lachnospiraceae > Acetatifactor. The sequence continues at coordinate 17,650 of CAZPRB010000010.1, forward strand.
AGCACGGTCCAGAGCCCCCTCGTCAGGGCTGATTACCAGTAAGTGTTCCTTGTCCACAAGCAAATCATCCTCAGAATTCAACAGAGCCTTAATAAACTGATAGGGCGGTGTAAAGTTGTCGAAGCCGTTCAGAGGAGTTGCATTGGCCACTCTGGGGTCATGTGCGTCGAAGGTAATAAAATTTGAGATACCCATATCGCGCAACTCTTCCAGTGCAAAAGCACAATCCAGGGATTCCCGTCCGTTTCTTTTATGTTGTCTTCCTTCATAGAGGAAGGGCATGATGACGTTGATACGTTTTGCTTTGCCGTTACATGCTGCAATGACACGCTTCAAATCCTGATAATGGTCGTCAGGGGACATATGATTGGTATAGCCGTACATGTTATATGTAATACTATGATTACATACATCTACCAGAAGAAATAAATCCTTTCCGCGGATACTTTCGTTAAAGGAAGCCTTTGCTTCACCGCTTCCGAAACGGGGGAGTGCCACATCTACGAGATAGTTCTTTTCAATATATCCGTGAAAAGCAGGATCATTTTTTACTTTGTCATTGTGAATGCTTCTGCGGAATTCAACCATGTAGTCGTTGATTCTTTTTCCCATTTGTTCAGCAGAGGGCAAAGCGATAATCTTTAAGGGCGCCACGGGCATGGCATTTTCCAGTTCATGTAAGTCAGGCATGGGTATCCTCCGATGTTAGTAATCTTTTGTTTTCTATAGGTAGAACTGTATCAAATCAATAATTAATTTATATCATTATGCTAGTGACACGTCAAGGGATTTCTAGTACAATCATAATTAGGAGAGGAAAGAAGGTACATTATGAAGAGAAAAAAACAGCATGTAGTGAAATCTGTAGAACCGGGCAGTATTGCCATGGAGATGGAAATTGATCCGGGAGATAAGATTTTAGCAATAGACAACACGGAGATTGAAGATATTTTTGATTATCAATTTCTGATTCAGGATACCTATATTGAAGTCTTAGTGGAGAAACAGGACGGAGAGCAATGGCTTCTGGAGATAGACAAGGATTTTGATGAGGATCTGGGCATTACCTTTGAAAACGGTCTGATGGATGAATACAGACATTGTCATAATAAATGTATCTTCTGCTTTATTGACCAGATGCCCAAGGGAATGCGGGAAACCCTGTATTTCAAGGATGATGATTCCAGACTTTCCTTTTTGCAGGGAAATTATGTAACTCTGACCAATATGTCGGAGCATGACATTGACCGTATCTGCAGATATCATCTGTCGCCCATTAATATTTCCTTTCAGACGATGAATCCGGAGCTGAGATGCAAAATGTTGAATAACCGGTTTGCGGGGGAAGCTTTGAAAAAAGTGGATATCTTAAATGAAGCCGGAATCAGAATGAATGGCCAGATTGTACTCTGTAAGGGCGTGAATGACGGAAAGGAATTGGAATTCAGCATACGTGAATTGATGAAATATATTCCCAATCTGCAGAGTGTGTCGGTGGTGCCTGTGGGTCTTTCAAAATACAGGGAAGGTCTATATCCGCTTGAGCCTTTTGAGAAGGAGGATGCAAGGGAGGTTTTAAGGATTATCCACAGATATCAGCAGGAGTGTATGGAAAAATATGAGATGCATTTCATTCACGCCAGCGACGAGTGGTATATTCTTGCAGAGGAGGAAATTCCGCAGGAGGACAGATATGACGGCTACCTGCAGCTTGAGAATGGCGTGGGAATGATAAGACTTTTGTCGGATGAATTTAAGGAAGCAATGGATGAAAGAAGGAGCAGGGAGGGCTTTCCCAATTGTGACTTCAAAGGTGAAATCTCCATGGCAACCGGACTTCTTGCATATCCTTATATTCAGAGAATGGTAGATGAAATGAGCGAAGCATATCCAGAACTCAGGGTACATTTGTATCCTATTACAAATGTTTTCTTTGGAGAAAGAATTACGGTTTCCGGATTGTTGACGGGGCAGGATATTAAAGAACAACTCAAGGGAAAAGAATTAGGCGAGAGACTTCTTTTACCGCAGAATGTATTGCGTAGCGGAGAGCAGGTTTTTTTGGATGATTTGACCTTGGATGACCTTGAAGGGGCTTTACAAGTACCGATTAATATTGTAAAATCAAGCGGACGTGATTTTGTGGATTCCGTATTGGGAGAGTCCTGTGTTGAGTGAAAATTGTTCCCGGAACAATTCATATATCAGAAACGGAGGAAGGATATGGGAAAGAAAAAATCCAAGCCCATTGTAGCAGTGGTGGGGAGACCTAATGTAGGAAAGTCAACACTGTTCAATGCTTTGGCGGGGGAGAACATATCGATTGTAAAGGATACGCCGGGTATTACAAGAGACAGAATTTATGCTGATATTACATGGCTTGATAACAGCTTTACACTGATTGATACAGGTGGTATTGAACCGGACAGCAATGACATTATTCTTTCGCAGATGCGTGCGCAGGCAGAGATTGCCATGGAGACAGCGGATGTCATCATTTTCCTTGTGGATGTTAAGCAGGGATTGGTAGACGCCGATTCCAAGGTGGCAGACATGCTTCGTCGTTCCCGCAAGCCTGTGGTTCTTGTTGTCAATAAGGTAGATAATTTTGACAAATACATGGCTGATGTGTATGAGTTTTATAATCTGGGAATCGGAGACCCGCATCCCATTTCTGCAGTTAACAGACTGGGGCTTGGGGATATGCTGGAGGAGGTAGTTTCCCATTTCCCTGAGAGCGATGCCTCGGAGGAAGAGGATGACCGCCCGAGAGTTGCAATCGTAGGAAAGCCTAATGTAGGAAAGTCCTCGATTATCAACAAGCTGCTTGGCGAGAATCGTTTGATTGTTTCCGATATAGCCGGTACGACCAGGGATGCAGTGGACACGGAGATTACCTATAACGGTAAGGAATATGTTTTTATTGATACAGCCGGACTTCGCCGTAAGAACAAAATTAAAGAAGAGTTAGAGAGATATATGATAGTCCGTACGGTCAGTGCGGTGGAACGTGCAGAGGTGGTTGTGCTTGTCATAGATGCGGCTGAGGGCGTGACAGAGCAGGATGCCAAAATCGCAGGCATTGCCCATGACAGGGGAAAAGCAGTTATTATCGTTGTCAATAAATGGGACGCCATCGAGAAGGATGACAAGACCATCTACCGTTTTACGGAGAAGGTGAGAAATACTCTGTCTTTTATGCCTTATGCAGAGCTTTTATTTGTGTCTGCCAAGACGGGTCAGAGACTGCCGAAGCTTTTCGAGACCATTGATATGGTGAGTGAGAATCATGCGATGCGTGTCTCGACAGGTGTATTGAATGAGATTATGGCGGAAGCGGTTGCAATGCAGCAGCCTCCCTCCGATAAAGGTAAGCGTCTGAGGTTGTATTACATTACACAGGTCGCCGTGAAGCCTCCTACTTTTGTGATTTTCGTAAATGATAAGGAATTGATGCATTTCTCATACACCAGATATATTGAGAATCAAATCAGGGATACCTTTGGTTTTAAAGGAACACCGCTTAAATTCATTATTAGAGAACGAAAGGATAAAGAATAGTCATGGAACGAGTAATATGCCTGATTATAGGATATGTGTTTGGCTTATTGCAGACAGCTTTTTTCTATGGAAAAGCGCATGGTATTGATATCAGACAATATGGCAGCGGTAATTCAGGAACCACAAATGCATTGCGTGTGCTTGGCACCAAGGCCGGTTTGATTGTATTCCTGGGAGATTGTCTGAAATGCATTGCGGCGGTGGTTGTCTGCAGGTTGATTTTTGTGGGAAGTCATCCTGATGAGATTTATCTGCTCACACTCTATGCAGGTACCGGAGCAATTATCGGACATAATTATCCTTTTTATATGGGATTTAAAGGAGGTAAGGGAATTGCTGCCACCGCAGGATTGATGGTTTCCTTCCATCCCTATTTCTTCCCGCTTGCGGTAGTTTTGTTTTTCGGTATTTTCTTTACCACGCATTATGTATCTTTGGGCTCACTGATTTTATATGCCGGATTTCTGATTGGAATGATTATTTTTGGTCAGATGGGAGTGTTTACAGGGATGTCCCAGAGTCACTTATATGAATTGTATGTGGTTGCACTATTTCTTACGATTCTTGCATACTGGAAACACAGGGAAAATATTGCGAGACTGTTGCAGGGAAAGGAACGGAAGACTTACCTGTTTAAAAAGAACAAGGTGGATGTAGAATAATTGAACTATCGAAAAAGAGAAGGAAACTCTGATTCGGGAAGGGAAACAGAATGGCAAAAATAACGATATTAGGTGGTGGAAGCTGGGGAATCGCACTGGCTGTTTTATTACATAAAAACGGACACGAGATTACTGTATGGTCAGCCTTGGAAGCGGAGATTGATATGCTGGCAAATACCCATGAGCATAAGATGCTCCCGGGAGTTAAGCTGGCAGATGATATGATTTTTACAACGGACGATAAGGTCGCAGTGGAGGGTAAGGATTTGCTGGTGATGGCTGTCGCCAGCTCATTTACCAGAAGTACAGCCCATCGCCTTCGGGAATATGTTGCGGAAGGGCAGAAGATTGTCAATGTAGCGAAGGGAATTGAGGAAAGTACTTTGCTTACCTTGTCTGAGATTATTGAGGAAGAGATTCCGCAGGCGGATGTGGCAGTTTTATCCGGTCCCTCACATGCAGAAGAGGTGAGCAGGGGAATTCCTACTACCATAGTAGTGGGTGCGAAAAGTAAGGAGACTGCGGAGGCGATTCAAAGCTTATTTATGAATGAAGAATTCCGCGTATATACAAGTCCGGATATTCTGGGGATTGAGCTTGGCGGTGCTCTGAAAAATGTAGTTGCTCTTGCCGCAGGTATTGCAGATGGTCTTGGCTACGGTGACAATACGAAGGCTGCTTTAATTACCAGAGGAATCACGGAAATTGCCAGACTTGGTACTGCCATGGGCGGTAAATTCGAGACCTTCTGCGGACTGACCGGTATTGGCGATTTGATAGTGACCTGTGCCAGCATGCATTCCCGTAACCGCCGCGCAGGTATTCTCATTGGTCAGGGCTATACCTACGAGGAGGCAATGAAGGAAGTTAATATGGTAGTAGAGGGCGTATATTCTGCGAAAGCAGCGATGGGTCTTGCAAGGAAATATCAGGTACAGCTGCCGATTATTGAACAGGTGAATGCGATATTATTTGAAGGCAAAAGTGCAGATGCTGCTGTGAAGGATTTGATGCTTCGAGACAAAAAGATTGAGATATCGGGAGAATGGAATTAAACCTTAAACGGAGAAATGAGGATACTATGGGAACAGAGGGATTTCAGGGAACAAAGGAATATGTAGCCAGTGAGGAACTGATGGCCAGTGTCAATATTGCAATCGCTTTGCAGAAGCCGTTGCTGATAAAAGGAGAACCCGGCACAGGCAAAACGATGCTGGCGGAGGCTGTAGCAAAGGCGCTGGGGAAAAAACTGGTTATTTGGAATATAAAGTCCACCACAAAGGCTCAGGAAGGTCTCTATGTGTATGACACCATTCAGCGTCTTTATGACGGACAATTTGGTGAAGAAGGCGTAGATGATATTTCGCGTTATATTAAGCTGGGCAAGCTGGGAGAAGCATTCGACAGCGATGAGCAGGTAGTGCTTTTGATTGATGAGATTGATAAGGCGGATTTGGAATTCCCCAACGACCTTTTGTGGGAGTTGGATCAAATGGAATTCTATATCAATGAGACCAAGAGAACCGTTAAGGCAAAGCACAGACCTATTGTAATCATTACCTCTAATGCGGAGAAGGAATTGCCGGATGCCTTTCTGCGCCGCTGTATTTTCCATTATATTGATTTCCCGTCACCTGAGTTAATGGAAGAGATTGTAAGGGTACATTTCCCTAATGTGGAAGAGAATCTGTTAAAGAATGCAATGGAGGTGTTTTACAGTATCCGTACTATCCGCGATATCCGTAAGAAACCAAGTACTTCCGAACTGATTGACTGGGTGAATGCACTGCAGCTTGGAGGAATTCCTGCCGGTCAGATTAAGCAGGCACTTCCCTTCATCGGTGTTGTGGTAAAGAAGGATGAGGATTTGGAACTGGTAAAGCACGGAAATGATTTCTAGTAATGTGGAGAAGCGTGAATGTTCATTATTTTTTTTCATACTCTGCGGGAAAAAGGATTGAGAGTGACTCTGGGTGAGTGGCTCACCCTGCAGGAGGCTCTGGATAAAGGGTTGTGCGAAAGCTCTCTCACGCAGTTTTACTATGTTGCCCGTATGATTCTGGTAAAAAGTGAGACGGATTTTGATAAATTTGATATGGCATTTGAGGAATGCTTTAAGGCTGCACAGAAGGAGACGGAAGTGGGTGCGCAGATGCTCAGATGGCTGGATAAGTCCGACATGATGGAGCTGGCTCATGAGGAAGCAAGGAATCATCTGAATCAGATGGAAGACTTGCAGATTGACAAGGAGGACGTGGAGGAGAAATTCCGTCAGCGTCTGAAGGATCAGGATAGTGAGCATAATGGCGGCAGCTTTTGGATCGGAACTATGGGCAAGACTTCCTTTGGAAATATGGGAGGAAATGTCGGTGGCGTCCGCGTAGGCGGAAAGACAGGCTATCAATCCGCATTTTCCGTGGTCGGAGCAAGAAAATATAAGGATTTCAGGGATGACAGGGTGTTGGATAACAGACAGTTTCAGATGGCGTTTCGGAAGTTGAGACAGTTTTCCAGCAGGCTGGATATCCCGGAGACGGAATTGGATATTGAGGGGACCGTGGACAAAACCTGTAATAATGGCGGCTGTCTGCAGATTGTGATGAAAAAGCCCCGTAAAAATGCAGTGAAATTGCTTCTCTTGATGGATTCCGGCGGCACTATGATTCCCTTTAGTTCCCTTTTGAATGATTTGTTTCAGGCAGTACACAAGTCCAATCATTATAAAGATGTAAAGACTTATTATTTTCATAACTGCATCTATAGCAAACTGTATAAGACGCCGGAGTGTGAAAATGGTGACTGGGTGGATACGGAGTGGATGTTCCGCAATATTGACAGCGATTACAAGGTGATTATTGTGGGAGATGCTGCAATGGCGCCCGAGGAATTGTATTCCACCACCGGTAATTACAGAGGTCCCAACGGCGGACTGTCCGGCTATGACTGGCTTCAGCTTCTGAAGAGGAAATATAAGAAGGTGGTCTGGCTGAATCCCAAGATGGCACCGGGACGTGCACCCTGGAGAGAGGCGGAGACCGCGATTAAGGAGATTTTTCCTATGTATAAGCTGACCGTAGATGGGTTGAATCAGGCTATGATTAAGCTGATGGTGAATAAATAATTTAGATAAAATAGTTTTGAAAAACTTAAAATAGACATTGACAAATAGAAATCTGTCAGATACAATTAATGCATTAAATAGCAAAAGGCTTGGATGAGAACAAGTAGTAGTCAGCAGTACTTACAGAAAGTTGCCGGTTGATGAGAGGCGCAAGGAAAGCTTTCTATGAATACATCTCGGAGCTTCGTACCGAAATCAGTAGGCTACGGCGGGGTGGACAGTCGTTATTCTGTCACGGCATTGTAGGATGCCTATTAAGGTGATGCTTGTGAGAGCATTGCGAAGAATGGTGGTAACGCGAGGTTTGGCTTCGTCCTTTCAGTAAGGACGAAGCCTTTTTTGTTACAGATTAGGAGGAAGAACAATGACACTTTATGATGAATTAAGAGCAAGAGGGCTTCTTGCGCAGCTCACAGATGAAGAAGAAATTAAGGAGCTTATCAACAACGGTAAAGCAACCTTTTATATCGGCTTCGACCCTACGGCAGATAGCCTTCATGTAGGACATTTCATGGCGCTTTGCCTGATGAAGAGACTGCAGATGGCCGGAAATAAGCCTATTGCCCTGATTGGTGGCGGTACTGCAATGATTGGTGATCCTTCCGGAAGAACGGATATGCGTTCTATGATGACCAAGGAAACCATTGCTCATAACGTAGAGTGCTTCAAACAGCAGATGAGCAAGTTTATCGATTTCTCTGAGGGTAAGGCTCTTTTGGTAAACAATGCAGATTGGCTGCTTGATTTAAACTATGTAGATGTTTTGCGGGATGTAGGAGCTCATTTCTCCGTAAACAGAATGCTTTCTGCTGAGTGCTATAAACAGCGTATGGAGAAGGGCTTAAGCTTCCTTGAGTTTAACTACATGATTATGCAGAGCTACGACTTTTACAAATTGTTTCAGGATTACGGTTGTAATATGCAGTTTGGCGGAGATGACCAGTGGAGTAATATGTTGGGCGGTACAGAGTTGATTCGCCGGAAACTGGGCAAGGATGCTTATGCTATGACGATTACCCTGCTTTTGAATTCCGAAGGCAAGAAGATGGGAAAGACCCAGAAGGGTGCTGTGTGGCTTGATCCGAATAAGACATCTCCGTTTGAGTTCTACCAGTACTGGAGAAACGTTGCGGATGCGGATGTATTGAAATGTATCCGTATGCTGACCTTCTTACCTTTGGAGCAGATTGATGAGATGGATAGCTGGGAGGGAAGTCAGTTAAATCAGGCAAAGGAAATTCTTGCTTTCGAGCTTACCAAGCTGGTTCATGGTGAGGAAGAAGCGGTCAAAGCCCAGGAGAGTGCAAGAACTCTTTTTGCGGGTGGAAATGCTGCGGAGATGCCTACCTTTGAGCTTTCCGAAGGAGATTTTGTGGATGGTCAGATAGATATTCTTGGCGTGTTGTCCAAGTCCGGCCTGTGTGCTTCCCGTTCCGAGGCAAGACGTGCGGTAGAACAGGGCGGTGTCACCGTAGAAGGTGAAAAAGTCGCAGATATCAAGACAGTGTATAAACCTGATAACTTTGAAGGGGAAGGTCTTGTCGTAAAGAGAGGAAAGAAGAACTTTAAACGCATTGTGATGAAATAATGTGTGAATGGCAATTATGTGAGAGGCAACGAGAAATCGTTGTCTCTCATTTTGTTTTATATGTATAAATACTATTGACAAGTCTGTCTACAAGTTATAGAATTGCATTATATTCTACATACTGTAGACAGGAGGCGCTTATGGCAGAGTATAAATTAGGTGAAATCGAAATGAAATTTGCAGAGATTATTTGGAATCATGAGCCCATTCCTTCAGGAAAGCTGGCGGATTTATGTCTGGAGAAATTAAATTGGAAAAGAACCACAACATACACAGTTTTAAAGAGATTATGTGATAAAGGAATCTTTAAGAATGATAAGGGAGTGGTCACTTCCTTGGTTTCAAAGCAGCTTTTTCAAGCAAAACAGAGTGAGGAGTTTGTGGAAGAAGCCTTTGCAGGTTCCCTTCCCAAATTTGTGGCAGCCTTTGTTTCTCAAAAGAAGCTTTCTGCAGATGAAATAGAGGAATTGAAAAGGATTATTGAGGAAAGCTGATAAATTGTAAAGTACTTCGGGATGGAGGATTCGTATGAGTACGTTATTTTATGCTCTTTTCAAAATGAGTTTGCAGGGAATCGTGATTATATTAATTGTGGGATTAGTACGTCTGATATTGAAGAAGCTTCGTATTAGTCATACATATATTGTGGGCTTATGGCTGATAGTTTTCTTTTATCTGGTATTTCCGTGGAAGCTTAGTTTGCCGATTGGCTTTTGGGAGAATGGTCAGAGCAAACCTAATGAATTCTTGGAAAATAACGTTAGCGTTGCTGTTGATAATAGGGAAATAACTTTCCAACAAGATGTCATCCGACAGGAGGATGCTTCGGAGCAGAATATTATAAGTTACAGAGATAAGTCAGAAGTGACTGCAAGCGATATTGTGAACGAAGCAAAGTCTGAAGCTGCTTCCGGTAACATCATGAACGAAGCTAAGTCAGATGCAGCGACAAGAGATATTGCCGATAAGAAACAAGAGGCAACAGATTTGTCTGCGCAGACATTTATGATTTGGAGTATTTTTCCTATGATTTGGCTGACAGGACTTATTGGGTTCGTTGGATACTTTATATATTCCTATATCGTCATCAGAAAAAAATTGTCTATGAGTATTCCTTATAAGGAAAACATCATGTGGCTTGAAGATATGAATACACCCATGGTATTTGGACTTATACGTCCGAAGATTTATCTTCCGGTAGCGGTGGAACAGGAAAATCTGCCCTATATCATTGCCCATGAAAAAATGCATATCCAAAGGAAAGATTCTTTGTTTAAGATGGCAACATACCTAATCAGCATGATTCACTGGTATAATCCGTTTGTGTGGATGGCTTATTTTCTGTTGTGTAGTGATATTGAGAAGGCATGCGATGAGGAGGTAATTAATAGAATCGGAGTAGAACAAAAGAAAGAATATGCGTATACGTTGCTGCGCATTGCTTCCGGAGATACTTCAAAAAAGAGAAAAGTCTTTGTCGCACCCATCTGTTTTGATGAAGGAAATGTAAAGGATAGGGTTATAAATATTACAAAATACAGATACACTCTGCCTGCAATCGGGGGAGTTGTCCTAGTGCTTGGCATTGTGTTGACAGGACTATTTCTGACGCAGACAGAAAGCGAAGACATAAAGCCTGATTTTGAAAACGATGCTGCAATTTTTGTGGAAAAGGATGATATTGAAAAACAAGAGGAGGAAGATAATCATATTGAATTAGACATAGATTATCCAACTTTTTATATAGAAGATGGAAACACATTACAGATAGGGGATGTTTTTTCTCTGGAGGACTATTATATTACCAGCCGCTATACGGCATCCAATCATTTCTTTATTGATGAAAACCAAACTCTTTGGGGTATGGGAATGAATGAATACGGACAGCTTGGAACCGGAACTTATGGCATAGAGGAGTATTATGAACAACCGGTAAAAATCGCAGAGAATGTAGTTTCTGTGGATGCTTCGTGGAATGATTATTTCTGCGTTTATCTGACGGAAAGCGGAGAATTATATGGTATGGGATTGAATTATGCCGGTCTGCTTTTGGGAAAAGGAAGTGAAGTAATCCGTTTTTCGCATAATGAATATCAAAAGGTAACGACACCGGTTCTGCTAATGAATGATGTGGCATATGCAAGGGCAGGAAGGGAGTGTATTGTGGCTCTTCAGAGGAACAAAACTGCTTATTGGTGGGGACAGTATGCACCCTTGACACATACCTACGCCAATGGAGGTTTGGATGATTATTGGAATGTGGAAGAGGATAATGCAAATCCTGTGAAACTGTTTGCAAGTGAGCCGGTTCAAATTATGGAGAATTGTAAATACATTACTACGGGAACTTTTACCGGTGCGGCTATCAGTGAGAACGACGAATTATACACATGGGGATTTAATGCATTTGGTCAATGTGGTGCGGAAGTTACGGAAGATGATTTTATCAGAACACCCGTTAAGGTTATGGATGATGTTAAAATGGTGTGGGTGGATAAAATAGAGTTTAGCGACCCTGAAACGGCACCTTCTGATTTCCGAAGAAGGGATATGGATTTTTTGTATCATACATTCATACTTACAAAGGATAATTCTCTGTTGGCTGCCGGATTAGATTTGGGCAATAAAGAAAAAATAACGGAAGTTAGTGGTGATATTTTGGAAACACAGTTACATCTGTATACGGATTCTTTTGTGCCGGTCAGAGCCGTTGAGTATTCAGAAGCCTTTCATCGGGAATGCTTGAATCAGTTAAAATTCGGTATGTCTTTGGATGAAGTGGAAGGGATACTTCGAGAATCAGGTTTGGTATTTTTCCGGAGTGTTGAGGAAGAAATGACCTCTCTTTGTGTTGAAGACAGCAGATATTATTGCTATTTTAATGAAAAAAACGAGTTTAACCGATTGTTAATACAAGAAGGTGGAAGCCGCGATAATAGATTTGCATTAGGTATCAGTCAAGCGGAATTAGAAGAACTTGTAAAAAGTGCCGGCGGTGTTCTTGCCAAAGAATCGGATACCGTTTATAGCTTTTCTGATAATGAGAATCAGATAAAATATGAGTTCCTTATTTATGAGGGATATATTTCAGTTTTATGGGAAGAAGCTGTTGATTACTCATTGAAGTTGACTGTGGAAGAAGCATGGGGATGCCTAAAAAAGAATTATACATTTTTTGAGACAGCGGAGATGGATCCAGGTGGTAAGAATGGAATGATAACCTGATTGTAAAGAGAAGCAATTAATTGTTTGTGACGAAAAAATAAAAACTATTGCACTGTGAAACGATATATATTACAATACACATACAGGTGGAATCCATTCTATGCCGTATGCTATAAGGAGACGAGTATTATGGCACAGAAGAAATTTCAGGATTTAGATTTAAAAGATGCTTTTCTTTTTGCGGCGGCAATGGAAGATGAGGAGACATGCAGGATAACGCTTCAGGTATTGTTAAGATGCTGATTTCTTACAGGAAATGTATGCAAAATATCAAGTGTAATTCTTATATGATTCAAGATATTCTTAGGACAGACTATGCAGTTTGTCATCAAAAGGAAACCCAGTAAACAATAATTTTTACATATGGCATAGGATTCCGCCTGAATTACTGAAAGTAGAAGAATATATGCTATATGATATGTCATAAACCTACAAGCCTTATCATACACTGTACTAAGTATGGAAAGGGTATCACTGCGATTTGGATACTAGCGGTTTATAGACAGAATGGATAGTAAAAAAGACTTTGATTTGTACAATGATATACAGAAACGAACCAATGGGGAGATATACATAGGCGTTTTAGGTCCTGTGAGAACAGGAAAGTCCACCTTTATTAAGCGTTTTATGGATGAAATGGTCTTGCCGAATATGGAGGATGAGCATGCAAAGGCACGTGCCCGGGATGAACTGCCCCAGAGTGCAGGCGGTAGAACGATTATGACTACAGAGCCGAAATTTATTCCCAATGAAGCGGCAAAGGTAGCTCTCAGTGATGATGTAGAAGTTAGTGTCCGTCTGATTGATTGTGTGGGATATATGGTGGATGGTGCAGTGGGACATCTGGAAGAGGATGCTGAGCGTATGGTAAAAACACCATGGTTTGATGCAGAGATTCCGTTTACGCAGGCGGCAGAAATTGGCACCGATAAAGTAATGAATGAACATTCCACTATCGGTCTTGTGATTACGACAGACGGCACTATCGGTGAGATTCCAAGAGAAAGCTATCTGGAGGCAGAGGAAAAGACAATTCTGGCATTGAAGAAGCTTCGTAAGCCTTTCCTGGTATTGGTAAACAGTAAGAAACCCTATTCTGACGAGGCGAACAATGTGTCGGAGGAAATTCGAAGTAAATATGGCGTAACTGCTATGACAGTGAATTGCGAACAATTAAAGAGAGACGATATTAATAAAATATTGGAGAATATTTTATATGAGTTTCCTCTTGCTGCAATTGAATTTTATATGCCGAAATGGGTGGAAATGCTACCAAATGATAATTGTATGAAACAGGATATCATTAGTAGGGTCAGGGAACTTATGATGAATTATGATAAAGTACGGGATGTATTGGAGCAACCGGTACAGATTGACAGTGAATACGTGACACGGTGTAAAGCGGATGCCATTCGTTTATCTGATGGTGTCGTTCGGGTGATGCTTGATGTGGATAATGCATATTATTATGAAATGCTAACGGAAATGGTGGGAGAGAGTATTACTGATGAATATCAGCTGATACAAATATTAAAAGAATTTGCTTCCATGAAAAAGGAATATACAAAGGTTCTGGATGCAATAAATATGGTACGCATGAAGGGGTATGGTGTAGTGACTCCTGAGCGTGAGGAAATCACGCTGGATAAGCCGGAATTGATTAAGAACGGAAATAAGTATGGTGTAAAAATCCGTGCAACCAGTCCATCCATTCATATGATTCGTGCCAATATTGAAACGGAAATTGCTCCAATTGTTGGGACGAAGGAACAGGCGGATGATTTAATCCGTTATATCAATGTGGCAGATATGGAACAGGGCATTTGGGAGACAAATATATTCGGTAAAACGGTTGAACAGCTTGTAGATGACGGAATCACATCAAAAGTTGTATCAATTGGAGAGGAAAGTCAGATGAAATTGCAGGATACTATGCAGAAAATCGTCAATGACAGCAATGGAGGGATGGTTTGCATTATTATTTAATCAGCGATGGGATGCGCTTCATAATAGGGGAAGGCATATCCGTATACCGTAATCAATAAACACACTATGATTGCAATACATAACAGAATCATTAAGCCTGTAAACATGTGGTTGAATACTGTGGCGTTTACGGGCTTTTTGTGTTTCGTGAATAATTCTGTAAAGAGAAACCACGCTTTCTGCAGTCCGCGGATGCAAAAAAGCATATGGGTATCAATGTCGGCAGAAGATAACGTCCCTGGGACCGGTAATCCGTTGACAAGGAAAAATATGCGCTTAAAAGAAACGGTATGAAAATACAGAATATCATATTACAATGATAGAAAACAAATGAATTGCTTTTTGGTTATGTTTTTTGTATAATGAAATTGTTCTGAAAAAAATGTAAAAGCTTTATAATTGTAAAAATATTTAGAAAGATTTCGCAGCCACATTATTCCTGTGGGTGCGTTCGTATTTTTTATCCATGGCGTCAAGCTTCCTTTCGAAAATATCGAGCGTCCGGAGAAGCTGCCTGTGTTAATGAGGAAAGGAACCATGGGTGGAGGGGAGAAGCAGAATGAATGCAGTGTATGAGAAATTGATGAATTGCTATGCACAAATCAGGGAGAAAACCGAATTTATTCCCAGGGTTGCCATCGTTTTGGGCTCCGGGCTGGGAGATTTCGCAGAACAGATTCGTGTTGAGAAGGAAGTTTCATACAGCGAGCTTCATGGTTTTCCGGTTTCCACTGTGCAGGGACATGACGGCAGATTTATTTTCGGATATATAGAAGCTGTGCCGGTTGTATGTATGAAGGGCCGTATTCACTATTATGAGGGATATGACATCACGGATGTGGTACTTCCCACAAGATTGATGAAATTACTGGGTGCGGAAATTTTATTTCTGACCAATGCCGCAGGGGGTGTAAATACATCCTTTCATGCAGGAGACTTGATGTTAATCAAGGATCAGATTTCGCTGTTTGCTCCTAATCCATTAATTGGTGAGAATATTGAGGAGCTAGGAACACGTTTCCCGGATATGAGTCATGTGTATGATTTGGATTTACAGAAAAGCATTCGTGAAACTGCTAAGAAAAACGGCATCTTTCTTCAGGAAGGAGTGTATGCGCAGTTGACAGGACCTTCCTTTGAAACGCCTGCTGAGATTCGTATGATGCGGACCTTGGGCTGTGATGCGGTGGGTATGAGCACGGTTGTGGAAGCTATTGCGGCCAATCATTGCGGTATGAGAATCTGCGGAATTTCCTGTATCAGCAATCTGGCGGCCGGAATGACCGATACTTCTTTATCACACAAGGAGGTTCAGGAGGCTGCAGATATGGCGGCACCTGCGTTTAAAAAGCTACTGACTGAGTCAGTCAAAAATTTTGCGTAGATTGATGTTACTGCAAGAGGTCGGAGAAGGGGAGCTGAGGAGTTGAACGGAAAAACAGGACAAAATAGAGTATTATATGAAGCGGAATACAGGAATTTGATTATGGCGGCACTGGAAGCCCGAAATATGGCATATGCTCCCTATTCCCATTATTATGTGGGGGCTGCGCTCCTAACGTATTCAGGAAAGGTTTATCAGGGGAGTAATATTGAAAATGCCTCCTACGGAGCTACCAACTGTGCCGAGAGAACCGCTTTTTTTAAAGCCGTCAGTGAAGGGGAAAGGCATTTCCGGGCAATTGCCATTGTCGGGGGATTGCGTGATTCTGTGACGACAGAGTATGCATTTCCCTGCGGTATCTGCAGGCAGGTGATGATAGAATTTGCTGCGGACGATTTTCAGATTATTGTAGCGAAAAGTTCGGATGACTATCAATGCTTTACTTTGGCAGAATTATTGCCGGAGGGGTTTAGAGGAGCTTCGATTCAATGAATATACGATTGTACAATGCCAGAATCTTAACCATGGAGAAGCACAGGGATGTGTTCCGGGGAGAAATCTGGATAAAAAACGATAAAATAGCCTATATTTCGGATGTGGAGGAGCTGAAACAGGATTGGAATAAAAAGGATATTCCCCGCATCCAATGGGATGTAGAGCTTGATTGTCAGGATAATTTGTTGATGCCGGGATTTAAGAATGCACACACACACTCCGGCATGACCTTTTTGCGTTCCTATGCAGATGATCTTCCTTTGCAGAGTTGGCTGAATGACAAGGTGTTCCCCATGGAGAAGAAGCTATCCGGAGACGATATCTATCATCTTACGAGGCTTGCTGTTTTAGAATATCTGACTTCCGGTGTCACAGCTATTTTTGATATGTATTTGCAACCGGATTATGCAGCAGAGGCCTGCCTTGACACAGGAATGCGGTGTGTGCTGGTAAGCGGGCTGAATCAATTTACATCCTCCGCGGAACGGATGGAGGAGGAATATTTAAGGTGGAATAAAAGGAATTCCCTGATTAGCTATCAACTTGGTTTTCATGCTGAATATACCTGCTCCAAGGACTTGCTGTTTCAGGTTTCCCGGCTGGCTCATAAATATCAGGCTCCGGTATATACACATCTTGCTGAAACCATAAAGGAGGTAGAAGACTGCAAGGCAAAATACGGAATGACACCTGCCGTATTTCTGGATTCTCTTGGTATGTTTGCTTACGGTGGCGGAGGCTTTCATTGTGTACATATGACAGAACAGGACATGGATGTATTCAGAATGCACCGCCTGCATGCGATCACCAATCCCTCGTCAAATGTTAAGCTTGCAAGCGGTATTGCACCGATTGCTGATTTTGAAAGACATCGTATCCCTGTTGCCATCGGAACGGATGGACCTGCAAGCAATAATTGCCTGGATATGTTCCGTGAAATGTTTTTGGTGACGGGACTAAGTAAAATCAGGGAAAAGGATGCTGCAAGCATGGATGCTGAAAGAGTACTGCGGATGGCAACGGTTCATGGAGCGAGAGCGATGCAACTAAATAAAGCGGATGTCTTGGCAAAAGGTAAATTAGCTGATATTATTATGATTGATATGCATCAACCCAATATGCAGCCTGTCCACAATATTCCAAAGAACCTTGTGTACAGCGGTAGCAAAGCAAATGTGATAATGACCATGGTAGGCGGTAAGATTTTATATCGCAACGGTGAGTTTAATATTGGAGAGAATCCGGAGTATATTTATCGCAAATGCGAAGAAATTGTCAAAAGAATGATTTCCGGGTAAAACCCGGTTTTCATAAGGTACATAACCGAAAAGAGAGGAGAACTCTTTTGGTTAAATTAAAATTTTCTAATAGGAGGGAAAAACATGTTAGAAAAAAT
>CAZPRB010000010.1:35167-47581 GCA_964588645.1 uncultured Acetatifactor sp.
GCTGTTATTCTTGGTATGCTTGTTTCAAGTGTGATTTACTGGGCCGGTGAGGCAATCTTCCTGGGAATCAATCCTTTTGCTTCCCTGCAAGGTGCGTCCTTCCTTCCTCCTTTTGCTGATATGGCAGAGACAACCCTGTTCAAATTCAATTTCGCAGGATTTGTACAAATCGGTTGGTTTACTGTTATTACCTTGATTGTAACCTTCTGTATCATTGATATGTTTGATACTATCGGAACCCTTGTAGGTACAGCAAGCCGTGCAGGAATGCTGGATGAGGATGGCAAGATGCCGAATATGAAGGAAGCGTTGCTTTCGGATGCAATCGGTACTGTTGCAGGTGCCGTTACCGGTACCTCTACCGTAACCACTTTTGTGGAATCTGCATCAGGTGTGGAAGCAGGAGGACGTACGGGATTAACCTCCTTTACCACCGGACTTTTATTCCTGGTATGTGTATTCATTGCTCCGATTGCTGCAATTATCCCTGCTGCAGCAACATCATCTGCTCTTATTTACGTTGGTGTGCTGATGATTACCGGGTTAAAGAATATTGACTTTAATGATATTTGCCAGTCTGTTCCTGTTGCACTTATGTTGATTGCTATGCCCATATCCGGTTCCATCGGACATGCTATCGGTATTGGTTTGATTTCCTATACTGTAATTAAGCTGTTCACCGGAAAAGCAAAGGACGTTTCTGTTGTAACCTATATTCTTTCTGCAATCTTCCTGATTAAGTTCTTCCTGGTTGCATAAGTTCATATGGAGACAAAGTTTAACAGCATGATATAAAGCATATGAGGCGAGTACTTCCGTTTTGGGTTCGGAAGTGCTCGCTTCTGTTAAAAGAATATGTGATTTATGGAAAGTGGTAAGGGATTAATTATGGAAGTCTTAGTTATGTTTTCGGCACTGGGGTTCTTTTTGCTCTTTGTGTTTGTAAGAGAAGCAATACAGGCAAAGAAACGGGAAAAGGCATTTATCCGTTCCCTCTATGACCTGAGCAAAACGGTCCCCCAAAAGGAATATGGGCTGGAACGATATTCAAAACTGGATAGCTTCTATATCAGACATCAAGGTGCCGGTCAGATTGACAATATCACTTGGAATGACCTGGGTATGGATGAAATCTTTAAAAGAATCAACTATACCTTTTCCGCATCCGGAGAAGAGTATTTATATTATACGCTCAGGAATACCCGAACTACAAAAGAACAGTTGGAGCATATGGAAAGCATTATTTGTTATTTCCGGGAGCATATTGAGGAACGGGTGAAGCTTCAGTATCAGATAGGCCGGTTAGGATATACAGGTAAGTTTTCTTTGTACGATTATCTGGATAACTTGGATTGTCTCGGAAAACGTTCCAACCGGAAAAACATTTGCTTGGATTTGCTGTTTTTGCCCCTGCTTGCTTTGCTGTTTTGGAATTTGCCGATAGCCATCACCAGTCTGGCACTCCTGATGGGGTACAATATTGTGACATATTTCAAAGAAAAAAATGAGATAGACCCGTATATTATAAGCTTTGCCTATGTAAATCGTCTGATGAGCACCTGTGAGGAAGTTTTAAAGCTTTCCGTTCCGGTCTGTGCTGTCGAATGGAAGAATATGAAAGCTCATCTGAAGAATTTGGATGGTTTGAAAAAGGGGTCCTTTTGGGTTTTCTACAACAGTCAGGGAATGACTGGCGGTAACCCTTTGGATATTATCATGGATTATGTCCGTATGGTGTTTCATATTGATTTAATTCAATTTAACAGAATGCTTTCCCGGCTGAGAATGCACATTCAGGATATAGACGCTTTGATTGAGCTTGTAGGATATCTGGAAACAACCATTGCAATCGGAATTTTCAGAGAATCCATGGAGCAGGTGTGCATTCCGGAGTTTGATTCGGAGGATTTCCGGATAGACGATGCTTACCATCCGCTTCTCTTAAAGCCGGTTGTAAACAGCATCTGTGCAAATCGAGGTGTGCTCATTACCGGTTCCAACGCTTCCGGAAAATCTACCTTTTTGAAGACGGTTGCTATCAATGCCATTTTGGCACAGACCATTCATACCTGCTGTGCACGCGCCTACAAGGCGCCCTTCTATGAGATTTATTCATCTATGGCATTGCATGATGACATGGAAAACGGAGAAAGCTATTATGTGGTGGAGATTAAAGCCTTGAAACGTATTTTGGATGCTTCGAAGACAAACGAAAAGCGGATTTTGTGCTTTGTGGATGAGGTGCTTCGCGGAACCAATACGGTGGAGAGAATTGCTGCATCTACACAAATTCTGATGAGTTTGTCTGATCCGGAGCATATACTTTGTTTTGCTGCAACCCATGATATTGAGCTTACGGAATTGCTGAAGAAGGCGTATGACAACTATCATTTTGAAGAAGATATGGTTGACGGTGATATTCGATTTCCCTATAAGCTGATGACAGGAGCAGCAACCACAAGAAATGCCATTAAGCTGCTGGAAATCATGGGATATGATTCTGAAGTGATAGAGAGGGCATTCCGTCAGACGGAACGCTTTGCCATATTTGGTTCCTGGAGTGTATAGTGGATTCCTATATAGCAGATTTAGCTGAGGCGACGCTTGACGCATAAATTGCAGATTGATATACTGGATTTATGTTAATGGAAGCTTGTAGACTAAGACGAGAAAGGATGCTGGGAGTATGATTAGCTTTGTAAATTCGTTTCTGTCCTATATCATGTTGATGCTTGTAATTGTAATTGTTGCAGGCTGTGGATTTGTATTGGGTTTTTTTTTACGGAAAAAGAAAAACCAAACGATTGCATCAGAAACACAGGATAATACAGAAGAATAAAAATATAAAGGAAAGATTTTATGAGGGAGTTTACTACAATATATTGGGATGTGGATGGGACATTACTTGATTTTCCGTATTCTCAGCGTTGTTCCCTGAAGCAATGCTTCCGTTCTGTCAACAGGGAGCTTACGGAGGAGATGATACACCGCTATTCGCAGATTAATGATTCTTTTTGGAAAAGGCTTGAGCTTGGAGAAATTACCAAAGAGGAGCTTTTAAAGGGAAGATTCCTCCAATTGTTCGCGGAATATGGAATTGACGGTGTGGATGTTACTTCTTTTATGAAAGAATATCAGGAGGGCTTGGGTAATCATTATCAGTTTATAGATGATTCACTGACCGTCTGCAAGTCACTATACGGTCGTGTAAAGCAGTATGTGATTACAAATGGTGTGACGGTTTCGCAGGAAAGGAAGCTGAAGCTTTCCGGACTTGCTGATATGATGGAGGATATCTTTATCTCTGAGTCAGTCGGAGCACCAAAGCCACAGACGGAATTTTTTGAATATTGTCTGTCTCATACGGAAGAAAAGGATAAAACCAAAATATTGATTGTGGGTGATTCCCTGAGCAGTGATATCAAGGGTGGCATTATGGCAGGGATTCCCACCTGCTGGTATAGACCGGATGAAACGGTAAATGACACGGAATATGTTCCGGATTATGAAATAAATGATTTGCATAGAATCTATGATGTTTTGAAGGTTTTCGGTTGACGGAGGCTTGTGATTGATATGGCAAAGTCTGAAGGACAGAAGCTAAAGCTTTTGTATATTATTAATATGTTGGAGGAGTATTCCGACGAGAATCATCCCTTAAGCACTGCGGAAATCATACGACGTTTGGAGTCTTTGGGCATTCATTCCGAGCGGAAAAGTATTTATGATGATATCGCTAAATTATGCGATTTTGGGTATGATATTATTCAAATCCATAGCCGTCAGGGCGGGGGATATTATCTGGCCGAGAGAGAGTTTGAGCTTCCGGAGCTGAAGCTTCTTGTGGATGCGGTACAGTCCTCCAGGTTTATTACCACCAAGAAATCCCGTGAACTTATTAAGAAGCTGGAAGCGAAGGTCAGCAAATACGATGCGGGTAAGCTGCAGCGTCAGGTTTATGTTGCCGGACGTATTAAAACGGAGAATGAGAGCATTTATTATAACATTGACAATATTCACCGTGCAATTCAGGAAAATCTACAGATTTCCTTTCAGTATCTGGATTGGAATTTGAAGAAACAAATGGTTCCCAGAGTAAACGGACAGAAAACAGTAAGTCCCTGGGCAATGATATGGCGGGAAGAGAATTATTACCTCGCGGCATATGATTCCGAGGATAGAATCATGAAGCATTATCGTGTGGACAAGATGGGGCAGGTGCAGGTGTTGGAGTCTGTCAGAGAAGGAATGGAACAATTTTCAAAGATTGACCTTGCTGCATATACTAATCGAACCTTTGGTATGTATGGCGGAGAAGAAGAGACAGTTACGATGCAGTTTCCTAACAGACTGATAGGTGTTGTAATGGACAGATTCGGGAAAGAGGCAGACATTCGTCCCATGGATGGGGAAGCCTTCCGGGTACGTGCCAGAGTTGCTGTCAGCGGACAGTTTTTCGGCTGGCTTGCCGGAATCGGTAAAGAAGCGGTCATTGTATCACCCGAAGAAGTGAGAGAGCAATATAAGAACTGGTTACAGGACATTATGAATTCCTGACAGCATGTTTTAGCAGAATATATAGTTGGAAAGAAGGTAATCATCATGCAGATTCGTACTGCAGAAAGAATGAATGATTTTGAAGAAGGAATTTTTCAGGTTTTAAATGAGAAGAAGCAGAAATTGGAGGCGGAAGGGAAAAAGGTTTATAATTTCTCCGTGGGTACTCCGGATTTCAAACCTGCTGAGCATATTATAAAGGCTGTAGTGGAAGCGGCTTCCAAGCCGGAAAACTATAAATATGCACTCGCTGATCTGCCACAGCTGACAGATGCTGTAATAGAACGATATCGTGTGAGATATCAGGTGCCGGATTTAAAGCCGGAAGAGATTATGAGTGTATACGGTTCCCAGGAAGGTATCGCACATATCGGATTGTCTTTACTGGACCCGGGTGATATTGTACTGGTTCCGGATCCGGGGTATCCCATTTTTGCAATCGGACCGGCTCTTGCGGGTGCGAAGATTGTCACATATGAACTATTGGAAGAAAACAATTACCTTCCTGATTTAGATGCAATTTCCAAAGAATACGGGCATAAAGCCAAAATGATGATTGTGTCTTATCCCTTGAATCCCATCTGTAAGACGGCACCGGATTCTTTCTATGAGAAGTTAATTCCCTGGGCGAAGGAAAATGAAATCATCATTTTGCATGACAATGCCTATTCCGATATTATATATGATGGGAAAGTGGGACGTTCCATTCTATCCTTTGAGGGTGCGAGAGAGGTGGCTGTGGAATTCTATTCCCTGTCCAAATCCTTTAATTATACCGGTGCCCGCGTCGGATTTCTGGTGGGCAATGAAAAGATTGTTCAGAATTTCAAAAAGCTTCGTTCCCAGATTGATTATGGAACCTTTCTTCCGGTTCAGTATGGAGCGATTGCAGCCCTGACGGGTTCCGATGATTGCGTGAAGGCACAATGTAAGGAGTATGAATTGCGCAGAAATGCATTGTGTGACGGCTTTACCGCTTTGGGATGGAAATTTGAAAGAAGTCAGGGAAGTATGTTTGCCTGGAGCAGGATTCCTGACGGCTTTGAGGATGACGTGGAGTTTGTAATGCAGCTGTTGGAAAAGACAGGAGTTTTGTGTACCCCGGGAAGCAGCTTCGGAGAAATGGGACGAGGACATGTTAGGTTCGCTTTGGTTCTTCCGGTAGAGACAATTCAGGAAGCATTGGAAAAAGTAAAAGCAAGTAAAATTTTAGAAAAAGGTATCTAAATTTTAGATACCTTTTTTGGTACTTTTTCAAGCATTCCCACGTTGACAAGAGAAGTTTTCTTACTTATACTGTTAAGTATAGGGCACAATATATAGGTGCTTTGGTGAACAAAATACAATATTTAGTGACTATTTTATGAAGGGGACAGATTCACATGAGCAGTAATTTTGAACAGACGGGTACGGATAACGTAAACTATGGTGAATTGTTTAAGCCGGACAGAAATGTATTGGTTGTAAAGAAGGACGGCAGCAAGGAAGTCTTCAATGTACAGAAGGTTATTAATGCTGTAGGGAAGAGTGCTTACAGAGCCTTGACGAAGTTTACGGAAGAAGAGAAACAGCATATTTGTAAATATGTTGTTGACAAGGTGAATGAGCTGGAAACAGATGAGGTTCCTATTCCCATTATGCACAACATAGTGGAAAGTGCGTTGGAGCAGGTGAAACCGGTTGTTGCCAAAAGCTATCGTGATTACCGTAATTATAAGCAGGATTTCGTTCGCATGCTGGATGATGTGTATAAGAAGAGTCAGGCGATTATGTATATCGGCGACAAGGAAAATGCAAACTCCGATTCTGCCCTTGTTTCCACCAAGAGAAGTTTGATTTTCAATCAGTTGAACAAAGAATTATACCAGAAATTCTTCCTCACTACGGAAGAGATTCAGGCATGCCGTGACGGTTATATCTATGTCCATGACATGTCAGCCAGAAGAGATACCATGAACTGCTGTCTGTTTGATGTGGAAAAGGTTCTTTCCGGTGGTTTCGAGATGGGAAATATCTGGTATAATGAACCGAAAACCCTTGATGTTGCCTTCGACGTCATTGGTGACATTGTGTTAAGTGCAGCCAGCCAGCAATACGGCGGTTTTACCGTGCCCAGTGTAGATACTATTCTGGAGCCCTATGCTGAGAAATCTTATAAGCGTAATGTAAAGAAATACAGAGAGCTTGGAATTGACAAAGAGAAGGCGGAGGAAGTAGCTTACGCAGATGTTGTGAAGGAATTTGAACAGGGCTTCCAGGGCTGGGAGTATAAGTTTAACACCGTTGCCAGCAGCCGTGGTGACTATCCTTTTATCACTGTGACAGCAGGTACCGGCACGGGAAGATTTGCAAAGCAGGCGACCATCAGCATGCTTGAGGTCCGCAGAAAGGGTCAGGGTAAAAAGGAATGTAAGAAACCTGTTCTTTTCCCTAAGATTGTATTTTTGTATGATGAAAACCTGCACGGACCCGGGAAACCTCTTGAAGATGTGTTTGAGGCTGGAGTGGAGTGTTCTGCCAAGACGATGTATCCTGATTGGCTGAGTCTCACCGGAAAAGGCTATGTTGCAAGCATGTACAAGCAGTATGGTAAGATTGTATCCCCTATGGGATGCCGTGCCTTCCTTTCCCCCTGGTATGAGAGGGGCGGTATGCATCCTGCTGATGAAAATGATGTACCTGTGTTTGTAGGACGTTTCAATATTGGAGCTGTTTCCCTGCATTTGCCTATGATTCTTGCAAAGGCCAGAAAAGAGAGTAAGGATTTCTATGAGGTATTGGATTATTATCTGGAACTGATTCGCCAGCTTCATATCCGTACTTATGCTTATCTGGGTGAGATGCGGGCATCCACCAATCCTTTGGCGTATTGTGAAGGCGGCTTCCTCGGTGGCAATCTGATGCTACATGAGAAGATTAAACCATTATTGAAATCAGCCACCGCAAGCTTTGGCATCACAGCCTTAAATGAGCTTCAGGAATTGTACAATGGCAAGTCCTTGGTAGAAGACGGAGCTTTTGCAGTAGAGGTTTTGGAGCATATCAATAAAAAGATTAATGAATATAAAGAAGAGGATGGTAACCTTTACGCAATTTATGGTACTCCCGCAGAGAGCCTTTGCGGTCTTCAGGTGAAGCAGTTCCGTAAGAAATACGGTATCGTGGAGGGCGTATCTGACAGAGAGTATGTAAGTAACAGCTTCCACTGCCATGTAACAGAGGATATTACCCCGATTCAGAAGCAGGATTTGGAGAACAGATTCTGGGATTTGAGCAATGGGGGGAAGATTCAGTATGTGAAATACCCTATTGATTACAATACAGAAGCTATCAAGACCTTAATCCGCCGTGCGATGGATATGGGATTTTATGAGGGGGTCAATCTTTCTCTTGCATACTGCGATGACTGTGGACATCAGGAGCTGGAAATGGATGTGTGTCCGAAGTGCGGCAGTCGTAATCTGACCAAGATTGATCGTATGAATGGGTATCTGTCTTACTCCAGAGTACATGGACAGACCAGATTGAATGATGCGAAAATGGCAGAAATTGCGGAGAGGAAAAGTATGTAACGATGAGATACCATAATATAACAAAGGATGATATGTTAAACGGCGATGGTCTGCGTGTTGTGCTTTGGGTAGCAGGATGTACTCATTGCTGCAAGGAATGTCAGAATCCAATCACATGGGATCCTGACGGCGGATTGCTGTTTGATGATGCGGCAAAGCAGGAAATATTTGAACAGCTTGAGAAACCCTATATTTCAGGAGTAACCTTTTCCGGAGGAGATCCTCTGCATGCAAGGAATCGTCTGGAGGTACGTAGCCTGATGGCTGAGATTAAAGAGAAATATCCCAATAAAACGATTTGGATGTACACAGGTGACAGCTGGGAGAATATTTATGATTATCCCATGATGCAGTATCTGGATGTTGTAGTGGATGGTGAATTCCATGTGGAAGAGAAGGATGTTAAGCTTTTGTGGAAGGGAAGTGCCAATCAGAGAGTTATTGATGTGAAGAAGACCTTGGCACAGGAAAACCCCACCGTACCCATTCTTCATTGCGGGAATTATGCGTAAGAAAGAAGTAATATTTTAGGAGTTATGGAATGAGACGAGTAGCACAGTTTATGAAGGTTAGTCCTGATAATTTTATGCAGGCGATGAAGGAGGATTTTCCCCGGTATACGGAAGCGGATATTCGGGATATGTATGAATCCTTAAAGCTGCCCCAACGTGCCACAAAGGGTAGTGCGGGTTACGATTTCTATGCGCCCTTTGCCTTTTCCCTGCCTCCCGGAGCAACCATTAAGGTGCCTACCGGTATTCGTGCAAGGATGGATGAAGATTGGGTGTTAAAGCTTTATCCCAGAAGCGGACTTGGCTTCAAGTTCCGTCTACAGTTGAATAATACGGTTGGCGTAATCGACAGCGATTATTTCCATTCTGATAATGAGGGACACATTTTTGTGAAGCTGACCAATGATTCCAACGAAGGAAAAACCGTAGATATTGCGGCAGGAACCGGTATCGTACAAGGTATTTTCTTGGAGTATGGTATCACTGTTGATGATGATGCGGACGGAGTCCGTAACGGTGGCTTCGGAAGCACTACAAAATAAAGAAATATAGCATATTAAACTCTCTTTTCGGTGAAACTATTCAAATAGGAACATCGGGAAGGGAGTTTTTGATTTGGAAAAAGAACAGGAAACAAGAAAAGTATCCGGTCATTTGCAGCAGGATATGAACTATTTACAGAAAGAATTGGCAGTGGATAAAAATTTTGACTTGGTTCACCGACGGATTTGTGTGGGTGGCAGGGAAGCCTGTATGTACTTTGTGGATGGATTTTGCAAGGACGACATTATGCAGAAAATCCTGCAGTATCTCATGGATATGACACCGGACAAACTGCCTAAGGATAAGCGAGAACTTGCTAAGTTTGATATACCCTATGTGGAAGTGGAAACTGTTGAAAATTGGGATGCCATTCTGAATGCTCTTTTATCCGGAATGTTTCTTCTTTTGATAGACGGTTACACGCAGGTGATATTGATTGATTCCCGAACCTACCCAACCAGAAGTGTGGAAGAGCCGGAAAAGGATAAATCGCTTCGGGGAGCTAAGGATGGATTTGTGGAAGCTCTGATATGTAATACAGCATTGATTCGAAGAAGGATTCGCAGTGCGGACCTGCGCATGGAAATGCTGAATGTGGGAGCAAGCTCAAAGACAGATGTAGTCATCTGTTATATGGAACAAAGAGTGGATAAAGGCTTGTTACAGGAAATCCGTCAGAAAATACAAAATATCCGGGTGGATGCACTCACCATGAATCAGGAAAGTCTCGTGGAATGTCTGTACCGGAGCAAATGGTACAATCCCTTTCCTAAATTTAAATACAGTGAACGACCGGATACAGCGGCAGCCCAGGTGCTGGAAGGAAATATTGTGATTTTGGTAGATAATTCCCCCACGTGTATTATTTTGCCAACCACTATTTTTGATGTCATTGACGAAGCGGATGATTATTATTTTCCTCCCATTACCGGCACCTATCTGAGGCTTGCCCGATTCCTGATAGCAATATTGACTTATTTGGTCACGCCGACGTTTCTACTGTTATTGAATCATCCGGAATGGATTCCGGAGCGCTTTTCATTCATCCTGTTGCAGGAGGAAGCCAATATTCCCGTTTGGTGTCAGTTTCTGATGCTGGAGCTTGCCATTGACGGACTGAAGCTGGCAGCGGTGAATACTCCCAGTATGCTGAGTACACCTTTAAGTGTTATGGCTGCTCTTGTACTGGGAGAATTCTCGGTAAACAGCGGATGGTTCTCTTCGGAGGTTATGCTTTATATGGCTTTTGTGGCCATTGCCAATTACACACAGGCAAACTATGAGCTGGGATATGCATTGAAATTTATGAGAATGCTTACCTTGATTCTGACACAGTTGTGGGGCATATGGGGCTACGGACTGGGAATTCTGGTTACGTTTCTATCCATTGCCTGCAACAAAACGGTGTCCCATACAAGCTACCTCTATCCATTACTTCCCTTTGACGGACGGAAGCTAAAAGAAAGATTGCTGCGTAAAAAGCTGAAGGAGTGAACAATAAGAAAGAGGTATTTAGACTGTTTTGTTTCACACATATTTATTTGTATCATAATATAGTATTAAGCAAAGTAAGGATTTATGAAAGGAACTTCTATGCAAGAATATTATTTGGATGAACAAATAGATAACTTTCCCATAGCGATGGCATACGTTCCATGGCAGCGCATGGATAAGATGTATGACGACTTGGAAAAAGCATTCCGGGTAGGCACTATTTTCCCGGAATTGAATAAACCTTTTACGGGAAGGAGATGTGTGTAATGAGCAATGAAGCACAGATGTTAAAGGAAATCAGTATGGTGGATTTCGCGCTGGTTGATTTGATGCTGTATTTGGATACACATCCCTATGACAGGAGAGCGATGGAACATTTCAATCATTACAATCGAATCAAGAACCGTATGGAGCGTGAATTCTCTATGAAGTATTATCCGCTTACCAAGGATATGGCTGAGAGCAATAAAGAGTGGAGATGGAGCATGGCACCCCTGCCATGGGAAGGAGGATGCCGTTAAATGTGGAGTTATGAGAAAAGATTGCAGTATCCTATCAATATCAAGGAACCCAATGCCAAAATTGCACAGGTGATACTTTCACAGTACGGCGGACCGGATGGTGAGATGGGTGCCAGTATGCGTTATCTGTCCCAGCGTTATTCCATGCCGTACAGAGAGGTGGCAGGAGTGCTGACGGATATCGGTACAGAAGAACTGGCGCATTTGGAGATGGTGGCGACGATTGTTCATCAGCTTACCAGGAATCTTTCCATGGAAGAGATTGAGAAGAGCGGTTTCGCGAACTATTATGTGGATCATACGGTAGGCGTATGGCCGCAGGCTGCGGGCGGTGTTCCCTTCAATGCCTGTGAATTTCAGGTAAAGGGTGATATTATTACCGATTTGCATGAGGATATGGCGGCTGAACAGAAAGCCCGCTCCACCTATGATAATATTTTACGCCTTGTGAAGGACCCTGATGTGTGTGAACCCATCAAATTCCTTCGTGCAAGAGAAATCGTGCATTACCAGAGATTCGGAGAGGCACTCCGCCTGACTTTAGATAAATTGAACAGTAAGAATTTCTATGCGTTTAATCCCGGATTTGACAGATGCGAGGATTGCACGGAGAAAACGGAATCTCGTAAGAATTGCTGAGATAAATAATGTGAGCTGTCACTTGCTGAAGAATCAGGGGTGGCAGCTCAGTAAATAGATTGAGAAAATGGCGGAAATGTAGTACAATTTAATTATTAAAATTGCATTCGGATTAGATGCATTTGTATTTTCCTTAGGTTTGAAATTGGAACAGTATATTATTGGCAGACAGAAGAGGGATAATCATGCGACGAAAAGACAGAGAAGTTCAAAATATGGCAGAGGTGTTTGATATTCTTAATCGATGTGATACTATCCGAATTGGGATGCAGGGCAATCAGTATCCATATGTTGTTCCTGTGTCCTTTGGAATGGAGATTGTGAATGATAAGGCAGTCATCTATTTTCACTGTGCACAGCAGGGCATGAAGGTTGATTTGCTTAGAGCAAACCCCTGTGTCTGTGTTGAAGGAGATATCTTTATTCAAGCTGAAAAGACAGCACACGATATTACCGCACGTTATGAGAGTGTAATTGGTTTTGGCGAATGTCGGATAGTTATGGATATTGATGAAATCAAACATGGTCTAAAAGTTCTGCTCTCTCATTATGGATATCAGGAATATCCTCTTGACC
>CAZPRB010000011.1:0-2468 GCA_964588645.1 uncultured Acetatifactor sp.
TGAAGCAAAAAAGAGAAGATGTAAGAAACGTTGCAATCATTGCTCACGTAGACCATGGTAAAACCACTCTGGTTGACGAGCTTCTGAAGCAAAGCGGTGTATTCCGCGAGAATCAGGAGGTTGCGGACCGTGTTATGGATTCCAATGATATCGAAAGAGAGCGCGGTATCACTATCCTGTCCAAGAACACAGCCGTAATGTATAAGGACACCAAGATTAACATTATAGACACTCCCGGTCATGCCGACTTTGGTGGCGAGGTTGAGCGAGTATTGAAAATGGTAAACGGTGTCATTCTGGTAGTGGATGCTTTTGAGGGAGCGATGCCCCAAACCAAATTCGTACTGCGGAAGGCACTGGAATTAAAGCTTCCTGTCATCGTATGTATCAACAAAATTGACCGTCCCGAGGCAAGACCTGATGAAGTGGTAGACGAGGTTCTGGAGCTTTTCCTGGAATTAGATGCCGATGATGCGCAGCTGGACTGCCCCTTTGTATATGCCTCCGCCAAGGCAGGAATTGCCTCTTTGGACGCAGAGGAACAGGGTGTAAATATGGAGCCTCTCTTCGAGACAATCTTGGATTATATTCCAGCTCCCGAGGGGGACCCCGAAGCAGGCACTCAGGTACTCATCAGCACCATTGACTACAATGAATATGTCGGTCGAATCGGCGTTGGCAAGGTGGAAAACGGTATTATCCGGGTGAATCAGGATGTGGTCATCTGCAATCATCATGATCCGAACAAACAGATAAAAGTAAAGGTAAGTAAGCTTTACGAGTATGACGGCTTAAATAAGGTGGAGGTTAAGGAGGCAGGTATCGGCTCCATCGTGGCTATCTCCGGTATTTCAGACATTCATATCGGCGATACCATCTGTTCTCCTGAAAATGTTACTCCCCTGCCTTTCCAGAAAATCAGTGAGCCCACCATTGCAATGCAGTTCATGGTAAATGATTCCCCCTTGGCCGGACAGGAAGGCAAATATATCACCAGCCGTCATCTCCGTGACAGACTGTTCCGCGAATTAAATACCGACGTTTCCCTGCGCGTGGAGGAAACGGACTCTGCGGATTGCTTCAAGGTCTCCGGACGCGGAGAATTACATCTGTCAGTACTGATTGAAAATATGCGTCGCGAGGGCTTTGAATTCGCCGTGAGCAAGGCAGAGGTGCTCTATCACACCGACGAAAATGGCAAACGGCTGGAGCCCATGGAGATGGCGTATATTGATGTTCCCAACGAGTTCTCCGGCGCTGTTATCGAAAAACTGGGACAGAGAAAAGGTGAGCTTCGCAACATGGGAAGCATCTCCGGCGGAACCTACACACGTTTGGAATTTTCCATTCCCGCACGCGGACTGATAGGCTACAGAGGAGAATTCATGACGGATACCAAGGGTAACGGTATCCTGAACACCGTATTTGACGATTACGGTCCTTACAAGGGGGACATTCAGTATCGTAAATTAGGCTCTTTGATTGCATTTGAAGCAGGTGAAGCAATCACCTACGGATTGTTCAATGCCCAAGAGCGAGGAACTCTCTTCATCGGACCCGGTGAAAAGGTTTACTCCGGTATGGTAGTTGGTCAGACAGGACGCAGTGAGGATATTGAGATTAACGTCTGCAAGAAAAAACAGCTGACTAATACTCGTTCCTCCAGCGCGGACGAAGCACTTCGTCTCACACCGCCTAAGATTCTGTCCTTGGAGCAGGCACTTGACTTTATTGATACAGATGAGCTTTTGGAGGTCACCCCCACAAGTTTGCGTATCCGCAAGAAGATTTTGGACCCTACCCTGCGCAAACGTGCAGCCATGAAAAAATAATAGAGAGGTCACCTTCGTCTGCGAGACCGGACACCGGGGGAAAGAAAATAGGTTTCTTGTGGCAAATGTGAGCGTTTCTCATATGCGCAGCTTGGGAATCCATTTTGTGTCTTTTGTCACCGTAAACAACGGACGTGGGGTGTCCGTCCATACACATACAGGATATTTCGAGAAGCAAATGCTGAATTTCTAATATGTGCGCCTTTGGAATCTATGATTATTCCAAATCTACGCACATAAGAAATTCTCGCATTTGATTCAAAGAAATATCAGTATGTGTTGGGCGAACACCCCACGCCTGATGTTTACACTACAATAGACGCAAATAATCATAAATTTCCAAGCGCGCATATGATAGAAACTCCGCATTTGCCACTCCGAAATCCCATTTTCTTTCCCCCGGTGTCCGGTCTCCCAACGAAGTGACAGCACCATACATTCACACATCGGACGTTTGCGCAGCAGTTACGCTCCTAAAGTAGTTTCCGCCTGTCGCTATGACAAACTCTGTGGTACGTTCTGCATCATCTGCAAATCTGTCTCTGTCACCTTCAGGGTATTCCATACCCTCAGGTGGCTCCATGTCTTCCGGGCGTTCCATTCCCTCGGGTGGCTCCATCCCTTCCGGCTTCTCCA
>CAZPRB010000011.1:2568-47358 GCA_964588645.1 uncultured Acetatifactor sp.
TGCCCTCAGGTGGCTCCATCCCTTCCGGCTTCTCCATGCCCTCAGGTGGCTCCATCCCTTCCGGCTTCTCCATGCCCTCAGGTGGCTCCATTCCTTCCGGCTTCTCTCCTCCGAAACCGCCGGGCATACCATGACCACCTGCCATAGCGTTGCTCGCAGAGCCGGCAAGCTGCTCATCTTCTGTCCACAGGGTATAGGTTCCCTCCGACAGATTCGGCGCGGATACAATCAGATATGTGAAATCATTGGCTGGTGATGCTTCAATAATCGTTTCATTGTCTGCATTCTTCAATGTATATACTGTACCGCCGCTGCGTCTTTCTGCGAAGCCAAATACCGCATAATTCTGCCCACTCTCCGAGATAGCATCCAGCATATTACCGGAGGCGATTACCGTTCCGCCGTTAATATATATTCCCATATCAGAATCAATTCCGGAGTCTCCGCTGATGGCACAGGCAGATGCCACCACTGTTCCGCCATTCATCACAATAAAGCCGTTGGAGTCGATGCCATCACCTTCTCCTGTGCTGCCGTCCACCACAATATGCAGGGTACCGTCATTGATTGTGGTCACAGAGATTCCATCCTCATTGGTATTGATTCCATCATTCCCCGAAGTGATGTTGATGATTCCGCCGTTAATGGTCAGATGCAGTTCTGAATCCAGACCTTCGTTCTCTGCCACAATATTCAGAATGCCGGTGCCGGCTTCTCCTCCATCCACATTCATGGACATCTTAGAATAAAACGCTCCGTCGTATTTGTGTAGCTTCTTGCTGTCCACAACCTCAGTTCCCGCTTCATTCAATTCCACGGATTTATAGATTCTGGCAACATAGGAGCCTGTCACATAATTTTCCGTTCCATCGGCGATAATTACATTTGCACCTGCCCGGGAGGTATCCACATCCTTACTGGCCTCCTCCGTAGAACCGCACTCATATACATTGTAGAAAATGACAGCAGGTGCCACGGAACAGTTGATATCCACCCCATTCAAAATCAAGGTAACAACAGCTTCCGGGTTCTCTTCCGCATCTTCTCCCAAATCTATGGCAAGCTGTCCGGCAGATAACTTTCCGCTCACCACATAGTTTCCCGGTTGTGTGATATGTACTACTGTGTGTGCATCTGCTTCCTCTTTGCTATGCTCGTCCGCTTCCGTTCCTTTCCCATACGTGAAATCTCTGCCGGCCTCATAATACACAATGTCATTTGCAGTGTAAACCGCCGCTTCCTCATCCGTGGAGGCCGTTTCACCATCTACCGTGATTCCCTCATCAGACAATTCGATTGCTACAGCATCCACAGAGGTGTCCAGATAATCCTGCTCTGTATCCGGCATATCCGCCGCCGACTTGCCGCATCCTGCCAGCAAATACACCATCATTAGGACAACCATTCCTAATCTCTTATTCCTTTTCATCTTCATTTTTCTTTTCACCTTTCTTTTCTATTTCTGCATCAGCTTAGCATATAAATGTGAACAAAAGGTGATGAAACGCCAAAGTTTTTGTGTTCTGCATCCGGGACGTAAATTGTACTAATTGCTCAGCAATAATTTTCCCCCAAAAAAATTTTACATTTTTTTAATAAGAAATCATGGAAATCTATGATATACTACAAAAAAAGGAAAGGTGCGTTATAAGTTTGCAATTCATTCATTCAAAATTCAAAGAGAAACTGGCGGAAACCTTAAAAGCTGTTTTCCCCATATTGGCCATTGTATTACTGATGTGTTTTACGATTGCCCCCATTCCCCCAAGTATCCTGATGACTTTTCTCATCGGAGCAGTGCTGTTGATTGTGGGAATGCTATTTTTCAATGTAGGAGTTGAGCTGTCCATGACGCCTATGGGTGAGCGTGTCGGTTCCATCATGACCAAATCCAAAAGGGTACTGATTGTTGTAGTGGTCAGCTTCATTATGGGCTTCATTATCACCGTATCAGAGCCGGATTTGCAGGTATTGGCACAGCAAGTGCCCTCCGTTCCGAACCTGACGCTGATTCTGGCCGTTGCAGTGGGGGTTGGATTATTCCTGGTCATCGCTCTCCTGCGTATGTTGCTTGGCATTCCGCTCTCCTATTTATTACTATTCTTCTATGCTGTTATTTTCGGATTGACTCTGTTCGTACCGGACAGTTTTCTGGCTATCGCATTTGACTCCGGCGGCGTGACTACCGGTCCTATGACCGTTCCCTTTATCATGGCTTTCGGTGTGGGTGTCTCCGCAATCCGAAGCGATAAACATGCGGCAGATGACAGCTTCGGTCTGGTTGCCCTATGTTCTATCGGTCCGATTCTGGCAGTGCTTCTGCTGGGAATGATTTTCAATCCGGCCTCTACCGAGCAGGTATCCGAGGCGATACCCATTGTGAACAATACAGTGGATTTATGGAAATTGTTTGCGGATGGTTTCCCTACATATATAGAAGAGATGGCAGTATCTCTTCTTCCCATAGTTGTATTCTTTGGTATCTTCCAATTGATATCCAGAGACATCAGCAAAAGAACTCTGATTAAAATTGCTGTCGGAATTCTGTATACCTATGTGGGGCTGGTACTGTTCTTAACGGGCGTCAATATTGGTTTCATGCCTGCGGGTAATTATCTGGGACAGACTATAGCGGGGTTGTCCTACGCCTGGATTATTGTACCGTTGGGTATGATTATCGGATATTTCATTGTAAAGGCTGAGCCCGCCGTATTCGTACTTACCAAACAGGTTGAGGAAATGACCTCCGGAGCTATCTCAGCCAAAGCAATGGGAACCAGTCTGTCCATCGGTGTTGCGGTATCCGTGGGGCTTGCGATGATTCGCGTACTGACCGGTATCTCCATACTATGGTTCCTTGTTCCCGGGTATTTCCTTGCACTGATATTGACCTTCTTTGTACCGAAGATTTTCACAGCTATCGCTTTTGACTCCGGCGGTGTGGCTTCCGGTCCTATGACCGCCACCTTCCTACTTCCCTTTGCTATGGGTGCCTGTGAAGCTTTGGGCGGAAATATCATCACGGACGCATTTGGCATTGTGGCAATGGTTGCAATGACTCCCTTGATTACGATTCAGGTAATGGGCGTCGTCTTCCAAATCAAGGAAAACAAAATGCACAAGGCTACTGCATACCAGCCACTCCACACCTCCACGGATGCTTACGGAGATATGGAAATTATCGAGTTGTAATTATTTATCCATTTGAAAATACATTAATTCGTAGCTACGGTCATATACCGATATGTTACAGAAAGGTATGGTTATACAGATTGGGAAATTTATATTTAATGACGACCATCGTCGATAGAAAAATTGTTCAGAAATATATGGAACTCTATCAGGCAAATGCTTTAAACGTTATGTTCCTGTCACTTGGTTTCGGTACAGCTGCCAATGAAATTCTGGATTACTTAGGGTTAGAATCCACAGAGAAAGCGGTAATCTTTTCTGTCCTGGAGGAAAGCTCCTGGGACAACATCAAAAGGCAGTTGGAGAAGAAACTGAAAATTGATGCACCCGGCGGAGGAATTGCCTTCACCATTCCACTGAGCAGCATCGGCGGCAAAAAGGCATTACATTTTCTTTTAGAAAGTCAGGATTATCAGAAAGAGGAGGAATCTACCTTGAAAAATACTACTCACGAATTAGTTGTTGTGATTGCCGAGCAGGGCTATACAGAGATGATTATGGATGCTGCCAGAGAGGCAGGAGCCTACGGCGGAACGGTTATCCACGCAAAGGGAACCGGTATGCAGGCCGCAGATAAATTCATGGGGGTATCCCTTGCGGCAGAAAAGGAAATCATTTACATCGTCACCAAGACCGAACAGAAAAATGCAATTATGCAGGCTATCATGCAGAAAGCCGGACTGGATAGCAAAGCGAAATCCGTTGTCTTCTCTCTTCCTGTGACCGACACGGCAGGTCTGAGACTGGTGGAGGACTAGAGATTTCTGCCCCTCTACGCATAAACAGATAAAAGGACGCGAAATCCACAGGAAACGCGTCCTTTTCGATATCCGTATCCTTAGAACAAATCCTGCTGGTTGGCAGTTTTAATGCCGGCACCGGCAAGAGCTGCCGCTGCTCTCTGATTATCGTCCACACGGAAAATCATATAGGCACCGGCTTTTGCGGACAGAAATGCATAAGTATATTCCACCACCACATTTGCCTCCGACAATACCTCCAAAATCGTTGCCAAGCTTCCAGGTTCATCAGAAATTGCAGTAGCCAGAACATCCGTCACCGTAGTGATATATCCGCCCTCCTTCAATACTGCTTCTGCCTCCTCGGGATTGTCACAGATAATACGAAGAATACCAAAATCCTGTGTGTCAGCAATGGATAATGCTCTTAAATTAACATTGTTATCCGCAATAAATCTTGTAGCTTTCGCAAGCTCGCCCTTTTGATTCTCAATAAAAACTGAAATCTGTTTCACACTCATAGCTATAACCCCTTTCTATTCTTTAATCATGAAGCTTTCTTCTGTCAATCACCCTGACAGCCTTGCCTTCACTTCGGGTAATCGTTTTGGGTGCCACAAGATGTACCTTGGGACTGATACCCAGCATTGTCTTGATTGCACCGGCAAGCTCTCTTTCCATTCCGGAAATGACCTTCACGGTATCGGAGAACTGCTCAGGCGTCAACTCCACAGAGATATCAAGGGTATCTGTATTGTGTTCTCTGTCTACCTCAATCAGATAATTAGGGGAATATCCCTCCTGCAGAAGAACGGTCTCAATCTGAGAGGGGAATACATTCACACCGCGGATAATCATCATATCATCACTTCTGCCCATGGGCTTGCACATCTTAATCAGGGTACGACCACAGGAGCATTTCGTTCTGGAAAGAACACAAATGTCTCGGGTACGATATCTCAAAAGAGGGAATGCTTCCTTATCCAGACTGGTAAATACAAGCTCTCCCTTGGAGCCCTCAGGCAACACCTCTCCGGTATCCGGGTCAATAATCTCAGCCAGGAAATGATCCTCATTAATATGCATGCCGCTCTGCTCCTCACATTCGAAGGATACACCGGGCCCGCTGATTTCTGTCAAACCATAAATATCATATGCCTTAATACCAAGAGACTTCTCAATATCACGACGCATCTCCTCCGTCCAGGGCTCAGCGCCGAAAATACCTGCCTTCAAATCAATATCCTCCGGAGTAAGTCCCATCTCCTTCAGTGTCTCGCCGATATATGCTGCATAGGACGGTGTACAGCAGAGAATGGTGGAATGCAGATCTCTCATAAACTGAATCTGACGTTCCGTATTGCCGGAGGACATCGGTAATGTCAGACTGCCGACTTTGTGGGAACCACCATGTAATCCGGCTCCTCCTGTAAACAGACCATAACCATAAGCGACCTGACATACATCCTCATTGGTGCCTCCTACAGCCATAATCGCTCTTGCACAACACTCCTCCCAAAGGTCGACATCCTTCTGTGTGTAGAATGCTACCACGCGACGTCCTGTAGTACCACTGGTAGATTGAATCCGCACACAATTCTTGAGGTCTGTCGCCAACAATCCGTAAGGGTAAGCTTCTCGCAGATCCGCTTTGGTCAGGAACGGAAGCTTATGTAAGTCATCGACGGATTTGATATCCTCGGGAGCAACCCCTTTTTCATCCATCAGATTGCGATAATACTCCACATTCTCATATACATGTTTCACTTGTTTTACAAGCTTTTCGTTCTGGATGGCGCGAATCTCTTCAACAGATGCGCACTCAATCTCAGGCTGATAATAATTCGGCATAACTGCTCTCCTTCCAAAACCATCGCATATACTTTAATGCTTTATTGTGCGATAGTGTATTGATACTAAAATTATAAATATCATGCAGACTTTTGTCAATAAAAAGACCAAATATATCAATATTCAGAAAGCAACATCTTCTCACTAAATATCCGGCTCCTGTTTCACACGGGCTGTCAAAGCAATAATCAGAAGCATGTCCACAATCACAACCGCAACAATGGAGCACATTCCCATGAAAATACCGGAGGTTTCCGCAATCTTGCCGATGACGGAGGGCATAATGACGGAGCCCAGACCGGCTATCGTCAAAATAAAGCTCCATGCCAGAGAATACTTCTGTATAATCCTTCCTGCAAAGGACACTGTGGTGGGATAGATGCCTGCCATACTATACCCGAAGCCAATGATTCCGATTACTATCTGAGGTGTGGTTCTGGCTGTAATCAATACTACGAAAAACACTACCAGTCCTGCTCCCATAACACGAAGCAGCTTCGACTTATGGATTTTGGTGGAGAGATAAGCGGTTGTCAGTCTTCCTGCCAAAATCATAATCCATTGGATACTTGCCATCATCTGGGAGAGGGATGCACTCAGCAGTCCGGTATCCTCAAAGTAGGTAACCATCCATCCGATGACACCCTGCTCTGCGCAAAGATAAAAGAACAAGGTTGCCGTACATAACAAAAACATGGGTTCCCTGAAAAATCCCCAGGATTTATCGCCTGTCTTTTTCTCCTGTTTCACCTCATCTACCGGTATCATCAGATACATCAGCCAGCTCAAAACACCCATCGCCAGCATAAAGAAACAAGCATAAATCCAGTTATCAGGTGTTACCGCCGTAATGGCCGTCAACAGCAATGGAAACGAAAAGGCGCCCACGGAAAACATAGCATGCAGGCCATTAATAATCCATGCTTTACCGGGTGCAAGATTATTCACTACCAAGTTGTTAAAATTACTGGTTGCACCTCTTGCCAAACCGGTCAACAGAAACGCCAATGCAAAACATATATTGTGATTTCCAAAAATAATCAATGCGTAGGAAAGTGCATAGAATATATTAAATAACAGAATGGATCTTTTTCTGCCCACAGCAACTGCCAGTGTCCCGGCGAAGAAGCTGGAAATCAGATTTCCCACAGAGTGCATGCTGACTATCAAACCACCGAAGGCATAATCGATGGCCTTCGCCTCCCTGATAAAGGGCAGCAATGAGCCCACAGATAATGCCATCATACCGTTCAACAGAAAGGTGGCATAACTAAACAGAAACTGCTGTCTTTTTCTCTTATCGCTCCATAATTCTTTCATTTTCTTTCAATCCTCTTTTCAAATTTTTCTCTTTATTGATTTCCCTTTTCCAGAATTTTAGTTATCACGTCCATATAGTCACTGCAATACTTTTCGTACACGTCGGACATCCTCTCGCGGAATTCTTCCTTCTGCTCCACTGTGAGAACCACCTCCTCAACGCCGTTTTGAACAGCGACCCGGCGCGACTGTGCTTCCCGTTCTGTCCATAATTGTCTCTGGTACAAGGCAGATTCCGCAGCACAATCCAGAATAATCTTTCTGTCCTTCACAGACAGCTGCTCCCATGTATGCTTGGAGCAAATCTGCATTTCCGGGACTCTGGTATGCTCATCCACCGTATAGTATTTGGCCACTTCGCAATGATGCATCGCTTCATAGGAGGGCCAGTTATTCTCCGCGCCGTCACAAAGTCCCTGTTCCAGACTGGAATAGACCTCTTCATAGCTGATGGGATACGCTGTTGCACCCAGCGCTTCCACCATATCCACCATCACATCAGACTCCTGTACACGGATACGCATTCCCTCCATGTCCTCCGGAGAGGTAATCGGCTTCAGCGAATTATAGAAATTTCTGGCACCTGCATCATACCAGGAAAGACCTATCAGCTCCTTTCCCTGCACACGGTGCAGAAAAGCGTCACCGATTTCTCCATCCAGAACCTTCCACATATGCTTGGAGTCATTATATAAATAGGGCATCTGCAACACATTCAATTCGGGGATGGATTCAGCCAGAGGCGAAAGCGACACCCGGGCAAAATCAATACCTCCGAACTGCAGCTGCCGGATAACATCCATCTCATTCCCCAATTCTCCCTCCGCATATACAATAATACGGATTCTGCCCTCTGTACGCTCTTCTACAAGCTCTGCAAATCGTCTTGCTGCAAGAGTTGTGGGATAATCCTCCCTTTGGTTCTCCGCATAGGAGAATACATACTCAGGGACAATCTCCTGCTGTGTTGTATGTATTCTGACACCGGCAACTGCAACTGCAGCCAATGCTATCAGTCCCAATCCTATCCACTTACGTCTCTTACTCACAAAATCAATCAACTGTGTCATCCTCTCTCTGCAATACCTGTATTCTGTACTCACTGGGTGTCACTCCCACCACACGTTTAAAAACCTTTGCAAAATAATTCGAATCATGGTATCCCACATTCACACTGATATCTTTAATATTAATTATCACATCTGCCAGCATCTGCTTCGCTTTATTCACGCGAAAATCCGTCAAATAAGTCACAAAGCTCTTATCAAAGCACTGTTTAAACAGCTTACAGAAATATGCATCCGAGTAATTCATAGCTGATGCCACATCCTGCAACGAGATATCCTCCCTATAATGCTCCTCTATATAAACGCGGATATTCTCTGCCACTGTGAGCATGCGAAGCTTTTCCGCCGATTTTTCTTTATTATCTTCGTCATCATCCTGACCATTCACATGATATCGGGTCTCCGGAGACAATTTCTCCTTCTGCTGCAACATCATCTGTCTGTCATTTTCCAATCTGATTGCTTCCTCCAAGG
The DNA here is from genome assembly GCA_964588645.1 of uncultured Acetatifactor sp. Lineage (GTDB taxonomy): Bacteria > Bacillota > Clostridia > Lachnospirales > Lachnospiraceae > Acetatifactor. The sequence goes on from CAZPRB010000011.1 coordinate 11,213, forward strand.
CAGCTACCAGCTCTTCCTCCGAACAGGGCTTTAGCAGATAATCCAGTGCTTTCACGAAAATTGCTCTTTTGGCATAACTGAATTCATCAAATGCTGTCAGAAAGATAATACTGCAATCACGAAATCTTTCTCTGATATACTCTGCAGCCTGCAAACCGTTGACACCGGGCATCTCAATATCCAGAAGCGCAATCTGGCAATGCTCCTTCTCGAACAACTCCACCGCTTCTCTTCCGTTCACTGCCTGTACTGCCTGTAACTGTCCTGCAAAATAACGATTAATAATCTTACAGACTACCATTCTTTCAATGGGTTCATCATCTGCCACCAACACTCGATACATACTAAACCTCACTCTTTTGCGGGATTACGATCTTGACTACCATTCCCGCATTTACTTTACTGTAGATTTCCATTGCCCCGTTCTGATACATAGCATACACTCTGCGATAGATATTGCCCAGACCGATTCCGGTCCGGCCTTCCTCCTTATCCTTATGCCGTCTTAAGTTCTCGCGCAACAGTTCCAGATCCTGCGTCTCCATTCCGTGACCGGTATCTCCTATATAAATAAACAACCTGTCACCCCTTTGGCTAATGCGAATCCGTATGATTCCACCTTCCTCCTTCTGTGACAGACCATGTATAATGCAATTTTCGACCAATGGCTGAAAGGTAAACGCGGGTACGATGACTCTCTCGATATCCACACTGCTATGAATATCATAGGATATTCTGTCCCCAAAACGCATCTGCTGCAGATACATGTAATCCTCCACAACTTTTAATTCCCGCGCCAAAGGCACCTCAAAGTCAGCCGTCTTCAAATTATAGCGAAACAGTGAGCTTAGGGATTTAATCATTTTCTCAGTAGTGAGGGCATCCTCCAGATTGGCCATTCCACTGATGACATTCAGAGTATTAAACAGGAAATGGGGATTCACCTGACTCTTTAAAAGCTCTAGTTTCATAATCTCCAGCTGATTCTCTACCGCCAGTTTTTCCACTTCCTCCGTATGCAACAAGTCAAGCGTTTTTCTCTTCTCCTCCAACGCTGTAATATATTCACTCGTAGCGTATTTCATTTTATTAAACGCACGCACAAGTTCTCCCAGTTCATCCTGATTCTCTACCTGTACATCATCCGTAAAAAAAACATTATTCGCTATTTTCTTAGATGCATCTACAAGTTTCATAACAGGCGAAATAATTGTTTTGTTCATCATTTTTGAAAGTTTCAAAATAATAATGAACAGAATGGCACCGAACGCAATCACAAGCCATGGTACACTCGCCAGCATCGGAACCTTTTCACCATAGATTTCATTTCCTGTCTCAAGCGTTTTCGTCATTAATTTTTCAGCATAAGATACCAAATAGGCCTGCATATCATAGATACAATATAACTCCTTTACATATGCAGGATTGTCTCTTCCTTTTTTTAGGAAAATAATTCTATGTTCTTTGTAGACCTCGTAACTGTTACGAATGGACCAAGTCAGCGAATATCTTGATTCCCCGATAGTATTATAGTCATAAGGCATGGCATAGACTGCCTTTTCCGCATGTGCCGTCACTTCCTGTAACATATCCCATGTCACATCATTTCGATTCTGCACATAGTCTGCAAAAAGTTCCGACTCTTCCTCCAGGACCTGCACCAGTTCTATGCTCTGTGCATTTTCTTCAAGGATACGATTAAATTCAGTTAAAGAAAAATTAACAACCCAGGCATCAAATACAACTGACAAAATACAGACAACAAAAACAACTCCGGTAAAAATCGATATTTTTTTCTTAATTGTCAGTTGCTTCCATCCTTCTTCAAAACGCCTTCTCAAATCTGTTCCATCCTTTGTATCATAATTCACATGAAATTGCAATTTATGTTAAGAAAACAATACCATAACAACATAGAAAATGCAAAACCATGAACATAAAAAGCTCATAGTTTTGCAACTTTCCTACGCTTTATTCTTTTTCACTTTTGCTTCCACAAAATTCAAAAATGCTTCTTTCTGTGAACCCAGAACCTTGTCCGTGAGAATATAGCCTCTTCCACCTTTTATTACGAGAATAACCATCCCTCGTTCTATCATAGTTCCTCGGACGCGATTCCATGGTACATTATCCACTTTACTATCATCTGTAATACACAAACCACTTTCATTAACCCTAAGAATCATCTCTCCGGGCACTTCCTCCACCTGCTTCGCCGAACGAAGAAAAATCAGCAATGGATGGAATACCGTAAAAAGAAGGCAACCGAATACCATCAGCAGTTTCAGGAAAATATCAACTTCATTCCAAAACTTAATACTCAATAGGATAATTGCCACAGTAAATATAACATTGCACACACCTATCATCGAATGATAAATATGATTCATGGACAGTTTCCACATGTCCCTAATTCGAACTCTATACTTAAATTGAAATTCCATGAAGTAAAAGCCTTTCGTCTAATTCGCTTACAGTCCACCTTTGTATCCTGTCAACCATGGAATGCCCAAACTAATTGCAGGCACAAAGCTAACAAGCAAAAGTGCTACAAACATGCAGAAATAGAAGGGAATATTTGCCTTAACCAACTTCTCCATCTTGACCTTACCAACTGCAGAACCAATAAAGAGAACGGAACCTACAGGAGGGGTCAATAGACCGATACCACACGCCAAAATAATCATAATACCAAACTGGATAGGATCTATTCCCACGGAGGTAGCAATCGGTAACAAAATAGGTGTTGCAATCAGTATAATGGGAGCCATATCCAGAATACAACCAAGGATTAATAATATAAAGTCAATCAATAAAATAATTATAATTGGATTGTCTGAAACACTGATAATTGCGGTTGCCGCTTTATCAGGCACATGAAGAAGTGTCAGGCAATAGCCAAATACACTTGAAGTTGCAATCAAAATCATAACTACAGACAAAGTATCCACAGCCTGTTCAAGAACCTTCCACAATCCTTTCAAATCAAGGCCCTTATATATAAATACACTGACAATCAAACTATAGATAACAGCAAATGCTGCTGACTCTGTTGCCGTAAACAAACCTCCAACAACACCTACTACAACGATAACAATTGTAAGAAGAGCCCAGATGGAAATCCATGTCTGTTTCAGAAGATTTATAATGCTGAACTTATCTCCTTTGGGATAATTTCTTTTAACAGAGATAATATAGGAACCTACCATCAGACAGGCTGCTAAAATTCCACCAGGGAGATAGCCTGCCAGAAAGAGACTTCCTACAGAAACACCACCCGCTGCAGATGCATAAATTACCATGTTATGGCTAGGGGGAACTAACAGACCTTCACAGGAAGAACTGATAGTTACTGCTGTGGAGAAATCATCATCATATCCCTCCTCAACCATCATGGGAATCAAAATACTTCCCAAGGATGCGGTATCTGCTGCTGCTGAACCAGAAATTCCACCAAAGAAATAGGAAGCAACGATATTAACCATCGCCAAGCCGCCGCGCATCCAGCCCACACAGGCATTCGCCAGCGCTATCAGTTTCTCCGATATACCGCCGCTACCCATGATACAGCCCATAACAATGAAAAACGGAACCGCCATCAAGCTAAAGGAGCTTACGCCCTTCACCATATGCTGACACACAGCACTAAGAGAAAGGTCCATCGAGAGCAGACAGAAAATAGAGGCTAATGCCACCGCATACGCAATGGGAAATCTCAAAAGAATCATAACAAAGAAACTTCCGATTAATACTATTGTAGCTAATGTTTCTGTACTCATTTCTTCTCCTCCTTTACCCAAAATGCTTTGATATGCTCATAAATCTTTTCTATCTCAAATATTACCATTGCAACACCGGCCAAAGGAACAGGATAGTACTTCCAACTTCTCGACAATCCAGGCAGTGTTACATATGTACCCTTGGAACCGATTATTGTTGCATAAGTCCATCCACTGGTAATCATAACATATGCAAGATAAAGAATCGCAATATCCGCCAACAGGTTAAGTATCTTAACCACTGCAGACGGAAGATAATTATCAAAAACAGTCATTCGAATATGGGAGTCTTTGCGAATCGCCAATGCCGCAGATAATACTACCATATATGACATCAACGTCAATATAATTTCTTCAGACCATGAAGGATTTCCTATAGCAGGAACATATCTGCCGATAACACTATAACAAGTTATGATTATGTCAGCTATCAGAAACATTTTACAAACAAACAATGTTATTTTATAAATCATATCATATGCCGGTCGGATTTTGTCTAATTTTTCAAAAATTTTAGGCATACTTTCTTCCCTCCAATATTTTTTAAAGAAAGAGCACAGAGAGTTCATTCTCCCTGTGCTCTTATAATAACACACAGTCAACAAGCTTTACTGCATATCAAGAATCTGCTGATACAAATCTTCATATCCCTTAATATTCTCTGCAACTACATCAGCACAAGCATCCTGCCAAGGTTTCAAATCAGTAACTTCTACAAAAGTAACATTTTCAGCCTTCAACTGCTCAATAATCTCTGCCTCTGCATCTGCGGAAAGCTGACGATTGAACTCAGAAGCATACTTGCCTGCTTCGGTCATCCATCCCTGCTGTTCCTCTGTCAAAGAATCCCAAGCAGCATCTGTAATGATAACCTGAACAGCACCAAGAGTATGACCATCAAGAATCATGTAAGGAGCAACTTCCTGGAATGCGTTAGACTTGTAGTTAGCGATGGGCTGCTCAGCAGCATCAGCTACACCAGTCTGCAATCCGGAGTAAAGCTCACCAAAAGGTACGTTAACAGGAGTTGCACCAATACCTTTTACAAGTGCCTGCATAACAGGGTCATCACCAATACGAAGCTGAACACCCTGGAAGCTCTCGATGCCGGTAATCTCTTTAGTAGAGAAGAAGTGACGGAAGCCTTCCTCGCCATAGAACAAGCCTCTAACACCACTGCCGTTTTCATGAGACTCTAACAGGAACTCATCTGCTAAATCAGAGGTAGCAAAGTTCCAGAAATGCTCACGGCTTGTGAAAGTGAAGGGCAAGGACAAAAGTTTAGATTTCTGTCCGCCGTAGTTGGTCAAAGCAAATGCAGAAATACGAGCCATCTGGATGGTATCTCCACCTGCCATCATGGTATCAAGGAAGTCACCTTCAGAACCTAATACACCACCGGCCTGAATGTCGATGATAATCTGTCCGCCGGATAACTCTTCTACTTTCTCTTTGAAAGCAGTTGCAGTCTGTCCAACGATGGAATCAATAGGGTTAACCTCTGCATAAACCAAAGTGATAGGTTCTGCTGCGGGCTCCTCTGCGGGAGCGTCAGTTTTCTCTGCGGGAGCTTCTGTCTTTTCTGCGGGAGTGGAAGCTACAGGCTTATCTGAACTGCCGCCACATGCTGCAAGAGAAGCTACCATTGCCATACACATAAGTACGGACAAAAGTTTCTTTTTCATGAATAAATCCTCCTTTGTAATAAATAACCTACTTTTTTCAGTTAACTCTATTATAAGAAAAATTATATACAATGAGAACACGACATTTTTAATATCTTTAGAAAATTTTTAACATCTAATTTACAAAAAGTTCAGATTTTTCTACTATTTTTTACAAAAAACTACTGTTGCCGGAAGGTAATGCTGCCGGTCTCCCAATCCATGGATTCCACAATCGCTAAGGATTCCAACTGATATCCCAGATTTCTGATGATTCTTCCACCTGTCTGGAAGCCTTTTTCCACTGCAATTCCGATTCCCTCCACAGTAGCTCCGGCTGAATGGACAATCTGAATCAAGCCCTGAAGGGCGCACCCGTTCGCAAGGAAATCATCTATCAACAATACATGATCCTCTTCATTTAAAAACTTCTTGGCGACAATTACCTGATTTTTATTTTTGTGCGTGAAGGATTCCACCTCAGCCGTATAAATATCCCCCTCCAGATTAATGCTTTTGGACTTTTTCGCAAATACCACAGGGACTCCGAATTGCTGTGCAGCAATGCAGGCAATACCGATTCCGGATGCTTCAATCGTCAGAATCTTCGTAATATTCTTCCCTGCAAAACGCTTCTTCCACTCTTTTCCCATCTCATTAAACAAATCAATATCCATCTGGTGATTCAAAAAGCTGTCTACTTTTAATACATTGCCTTCCTTTACAATGCCTTCTTTTACAATCTTTTCTTCTAAGAAATTCATTTTCGCCACTCCTTTTTTAACTTTACGGTTCTGTTTTCTCAACATCCATATTCTGAGGTAATACCAGATTCAATACAATGGATGTCACAAATACTACCGCTACCACATTGGCAGAAAATACAGATTGTATCATTTCCGGGAATGCCTGCCACAGACCAATCTCACTGGCTGTCGTGAAGCCCACACCTATCGATAGGGAAAGTGCAGCAATTGTAATGTTTCTTTGGTTAAAGCCGGCCTTTGCCACCATCTGCATTCCGGAGGTGAGGATGGTTCCGAACATCATAATCGTACATCCTCCCAACACGGATTCCGGAAGAGATGCAAAAAAGTTACCAACCGGAGGAAGCAATCCTGCAATCATCATGCAGACTGCACCTGTCATAATAGTGAATCTGTTCACTACCTTCGTCATTGCAATCAGCCCGATATTCTGTGAAAAAGAGGTGACGGGCGGACAGCCGAACAAAGAAGAAATCGCAGATGCATAGCCATCGCAGGCAAGAGACCCTGAGATTTCCGGATCCGCAATTTCTCTGTTCAAACCTGTAGATACCATTGCAGAGGTATCACCGATTGTTTCAGCCGCAGATACCAGATAGATAATGCAAACTGAAAAAATTGCTGAAAATCTAAATTCAGGGACATAGGGGATAAGTTTGGGCAATGAGATAAAACCTCCCGCAAAAATCACGGATAAATCAACCTTACCCATAAAAATTGCCACTACATAGCCGACCACCAGACCAGCCAAAACGGAGAGTTGTTTCAAATATCCCTTTGCCAGACAATTCCAAGCCAGACAAACAATCAGTGTAATCGTGCCTAGTAATAAATTCTGCGGAGAACCAAAATCTTCTGTATATCCGCCGCCAAACGATCTGGCTCCCACCGTAAACAGGGAAAATCCGATGGCAGTTACAACGGAAGCTGCCACGATTGGAGATATGATTTTCCTCCAATATTTTGCCAAAAGGCCGAGGGTGCCTTCAAAGATACCTCCTACCAGTACTGCTCCAATCACTGTCGGATAGCCATAATTAGCAGCAATTGTACTTAATACTGTCACAAAAGTAAAACTGACTCCCATAACAATCGGAAGCCCGGATCCGATTTTCCACAGCGGATACAGCTGAATAAGTGTAGCGATTCCTGCAACAAACATTGCATTTTGAAGCAACACTGCGATTTCATTTTGCGGCAGACCTCCCGCCGTTGCAATTATCGTAATCGGAGTCAGATTCGCAACAAACATTGCAAGAATATGCTGCAATCCAAACGGAATTGCCTTGACAACCGGAACCCGTCCTTCCAGCTGATAAATATTATTTACATTACTTACTTCATTCCTCATAACCACTTTCCCTTCTGCTGTACTTTTGTTGCCTACGCTGCGTTTGTGATGTACTGACTGCGTATATTTGCGTCGAAACAACATATAAATAACGCTCTTTATTATACTTTATCGCAATGAATCTTTCAAGAATTTTTCACTGGGAAATGAACTCATTCTCCTGCTATCAATATTGCAACACAACACCATCATGATACACATCCCCTACGGAACAACTGTAAGATGCTTCTGAATTTTTCCGGAAAATTTTCCTCAAAAATAATTTTCTGATTGACATGTCTTGCAATGTACACTACTATACTTATAAAATTATATTTTCTACATTCAAGTTTTCATTTTTCTTATGCCGTTCGCTTTATTCAAACCTACTTTTCACATTCATTATCAGGGAGAAGAGAATAATTCATTGATCTGTCAGAAGAATCCTAAAGGAGGTTGATAACGATTTATACACTTATGCTGGCAAAATACCAAAAAATCGAATCTCAAATTCAAAAGTTGAAGAAACAACTGGAGCACTTACCATCTGCAAATCTGATTTGTGCCCGTAACGGCAGACACTGTAAATGGTATCAGAGCGAGCATGGTACCACTTCCTATATTCCCAAGGCGAATCGCCCCCTTGCAGAACAGCTTGCTCTCAAAAAATATTTGACTTTTCTGTTGGAGGATTTATCACATGAAAAACATGCAATCCGATCCTATTTGAATCAGCATTCCAACGTCGCTAAATCCGAACAGCTTTTGAATATCCCTGAATTCAGTTCTTTACTCGCCTCGCATTTCACACCACATTCTCAAGAACTGTCAGACTGGATGACTTCTTCCTACGAGCGCAATCTTCAACATCCCGAGCATTTGCTTCACAAAAGCATTTCCGGAAACCTTGTTCGTTCTAAATCCGAATCCATCATTGACATGCTTTTACATATCAATAAAATTCCCTTTCGTTATGAATGCGCCTTACACCTGGGTGAAACCACACTTTTTCCGGATTTTACTATTCGCCATCCCAAGACAGGTGACGTGTATTATTGGGAACACTTTGGATTAATGGATAATCCAACCTACTCTCAAAATGCCTATTCCAAATTGCAGCTCTATACTTCTCACGGGATTATTCCCTCTATCCAACTGATTACAACTTACGAAACAAAAGATAATCCTCTTGGCACTGATATTGTTGAAAAAATTATTGCATACTATTTTTTATAATGACTTAATCTCCAAATGCCTGCGGGGGGTATTTTTTCTATTGATTTAACCCCAAAATGCCTGCGGGGGGTATTTTTCATAGATATTCCTGAAAAATACCCACAGTTTCTCTACTTCCTGGGTTTTATAAGCACTTTTTCCTATAATATACCCACAGCCACCATATTTTCTTAGAAAAATGGCCTTTTTTCGTCCTTCCGTGGGTATATTAAAGGAATTGGGACAGTGTATACCCACAAGCGCTCCCTGTCACGTTCCACCACGCAGAATCCGCAGCGACTTTCGCCAGCCGCTTCGCCATGCAGTATTCGCAATCCGCTTCGCTTCTTGCTCATGTACAGTTTTCGCCGTATATTGGTACTTCTAGCGAGCTTGCTTAATAAGCAAGCTCTTAATAACCATGCTTCTTAATAACCATGCTTCTTAATAACCATGCTTCTTAATAACCATGCTTCTTAATAACCATGCTTGAATGGTTCACTTTCATTGAAAAATGCAGCTCGATTCCGCTCTGCTTCATCTCGCTGTATGGCTTTCGCCATATAGCAGCCATAAGAAAATGCCGGTATTGTGAGCAAGCTCCCATACCGACATTTCTTACGTCTGCTACATTTTTCAATGCTCAAGCATGTTTTCAATAAATATGCCATACCCTCTGGTACTGTCTTGCACCAGTACATGGGTTACAGCACCGATAAATTTACCGTTTTGAATAATGGGTGCTCCGCTCATTCCCTGAACGATACCGCCGGTAAGCTCTATAAGCTCCGGGTCCGTCACCTGGATATCAAGCCCCCTGTTTACATTGTCATTGTCCAGATGGATTCCCGTTATCCGGATATCATAGTATTTCGTGGTGCCATCTACCGTGCAGAGAATCTTCGCCGGGCCCTCTGCAATTTCCTGCTTAAGACCGATGGGCAGGGGAGCTCCGGAAGCAAGCTTCCTTGCCTTATCATTACAGATGCCGAAGATTCCTCTCTCACAATTGGAAATGATATCTCCCAAAATCCTGTCATCAGAATAGACAATCATACCTACCATTTCACCTGGGTCTCCCATCCGCCCCTTCTCAATCGAAATAATCTCCGTCTGATACAAGGTTCCGTCATCCATCTCCATAAGCGTACTGGTATCAACATCATTGATACCGTGCCCAAGTGCACCGAAGTTTCCTTCTCCGTCAAGAAAAGTCATGGTTCCTACACCCTGCGCATTATCACGCACCCATGCACCAATTCGATACACACCATTCTGATCTTTCACCGGTCTGATACTGACCTCCACGGATTGCGCTTCTCTTATCACCGTAAGCACCTGTTCCCTGCCGCCGCTCTGTTCTATCATCTCAATAAACCGGTCCTTGTCTGATACCTCCACCCCATTCAGCTTCTGAATATAATCCCCCGATTTCAAATGATGCTTGGATGGGGAGCAGCTTGTACCGTCCTGTCCTGTGAACTCTCCCACACCAATGACCAATATTCCGTCAGTTTTCAGATAGATTCCCACAGGTGCACCTACAGGAATCAGTTCCCTGTCCTCAATGACTTTGATATCCACCTGCTTGAAAGGGAGGAATCCAAAGAGCTTAACCTCCATAAAATAGCGGTTAACCGCATCTGTTTTCATGGTAACCGGATGGTTTAAATCTATGGTTACCGCACCCTTTGGGATATTACTTGTCCCCTGTTCACTGACGCTGACAATTTCTGCCTTCGCAGGCACACGAAAATTGAAGGATTGTTCCTCCCCTGCACGCACATGAATCACAGACGGAATACTACTGTCCAGCAGATAATATCCAAAGCACGACAAAGCCAAAGTACTAAGCAACAATGCAACCAGCAGGCATGCTCTGTAAACACGATACCTTCGCACGCATTTCTTCCAGCTTCCAAGCATGATTACCATGTCTCCTTGGGCCTGTCTTTTGATTCTTTCATTCTCACTCACCCAGAATTTCATACCAACTCTCCATATACTTCATTCCATAAACCGATTCTGTTGTTTCATAAACCAATTCGATTTCATCACCGATTCTGCTGTCTCATAAACTGATTCTGTTCTGAATTTAGTATGTGAAATTGAGCACAAAAAATGCACCTGCAGCAACCGGAATTCCTTCCAGTATTTGCAGATGCAATGTTAACAAATGCAATATTTTAACAAATAATAGATTCATAAACGAATCATTTACAGAACCTCAGCTTCTTTGTGGGAATGTGCCTGTCCGCGCATTTCTCTTGCATTGGATAAAGCAGCTTCCGTCAACGTATCGCTGCCAAGCAGTCTGGCCAATTCACCAAGGCTTTCTTCTTCATCCATACGTCTGATATCCGTTATGGTGTGATCATCTGTACTGCTCTTTTCGATAACGAAATGGACATCCGCCATTGCCGCAATCTGGGGCAGATGCGTAATACAGATAACCTGATGGGCATGCGCTACGGTATCAAGCTGCTCCGACACCTTCCATGCCGTCTTACCGCTGATGCCCGTGTCTATCTCGTCAAAAATCAAGGTATCAATAGCATCTCTCCCCGCCAGAAGTGTTTTAATCGCCAGCATCACTCTGGACAATTCGCCACCACTCGCCACCTGATTCAAAGGTTTCAGGCTCTCGCCGGGATTGGTGGAAATCAAAAATTCCACGTCATCATATCCATTTGCCGTTATCTGCTGCTTCGGACGCACGGCAATCTCAAATGCAACCGTCAGGAAATTGAGATTCACCAATGCCTCCTTCAGTTTCGCAGATAAAAGTACCGCATTCCTGCTTCTGACAGCAGATACCTGCTCACAGGCATCCAGCAGGCGTTGCTCACACTGCTCCAATTCCTTCTGTAGCTTCAGCATATAAGCATCATAATCTGACAATTTCTGCAAAAGCGCCTGTCTGGATTCTCCATACTGAAGCACCGCCTCTATGGTATTGCCATATTTTCCCTTCAAGTGATTGATGGTATTCAACCGTTCTTCCACCCGTGCAAAATCAGCCTCATCAAAGTCGCAGCCTAGCATATACTCAGAAATATCCCGATTATAATCTGCCAGCAGATTATCCACCTCACTCAACTGCTGTTCCAGCTGCTCCAGGCGTTCATCATACATGGTTACGCTGCGGACAGCTCTGAGTGCTCTGCTCAGAGCATTGCCGGCTCCCATCTCGCCATCACCTGTGTACTGATGGCTCTCAGACAGATTTCCCATGATTTTTTTGCCATTTAGCATGCGACGGTACTGCCGTTCCAATTCTTCATCTTCGCCGGGAACCAGCTTCGCCGCCTCAATTTCCCCGGATTCGAACTCTGCCAGTGCCTGTTCCTTCGCCTTATGTTCCTCATCCATGGATTCTTCCCCGATGGTCTTTCGCAGGCTTCGACTCTCCCGGAAAAGCTCTTCCACCAAAGCTATCGGAGTATTTAATTCCTCTCCGCAATAGGAATCCAGAATTTCTAAATGCTTCTTTTTATGAAGCAGGGATTGGTGTTCATGTTGTCCGTGAATATCCAGCAAAAGCTCCGCCAGCTCCTTAACCTGTCTGGCTGTTACCGTCTCCCCGTTAATCTTATATATGCTCTTGCCAATCTGCATTTTACGGCTGATAATCACAGTGCCGTCATCCTCAGGTTCCAACTCCAGCTCCCGCATTTTGGCAAGGATCTTGTCATCCGTATTCGTAAAAATCAGCTCAACAAGCGCACTTTCCGCGCCCTTCCTGAGCATTTCCTTCTCGAATTTACCGCCCAGTGCCAGATTTACAGAACCGATGAGCAATGACTTTCCTGCACCGGTCTCACCGGTCAGGATATTCAGCCCCTCACCGAACTCCACCTCTGTCTCTTCCATTAATGCCAAATTCTTCACATGTAAACCTTGTAACATTTGTCTCTCCTTATGTACCTTCTCCGAACCGTTGGGATTTGCTTTGCCCGTAAATCTCCCGTGGTACATAATAACGATTTATTTTTCAATCATGACATGAATCTTGTCCATCAGAACTGAGGTCTCCTCCACGGTGCGCACAGCCACCATGATGGTATCATCTCCTGCAATGCATCCCACAACCTCAGAGAGCTTCAACGCATCAATGGCCGCCGCAACTGCCATTGCCATACCGGACACGGTCTTTACCACCAGAATATTCTGCGCCATATCCATAGATACAAAACCATCCCGGAGAACCCTGATATACTTATCTCCCAGGTAGCTGTCATCCTGCTTCAGCACCACATATTTCTGTTTTCCATTGCCGGATGGAACCTTGGAAAGCTTCAGTTCTCTGATATCCCGGGAAACAGTAGCCTGTGTGACTTCGAATCCGGCCTCCTTCAGATACCCGGCCAATTCCTCCTGTGTTTCCACATCATACTTTTCTATCACTTCTACAATCTTACGATGTCTGACCTTCTTCATGTGCTTCCTCCCTAGCTCTCACTCAGCTTTTTATGTAATACCTTCAGGAAGCTCTCCTGATTCAGCTGAATAAACTCTGTGATTTTCTCGGACTGAACCACACGGATTCTGTCACCGGTGTGCATTTCCACCGTATGGCTGCCGTCAAAATTGGCATCCACAGTTTGAATTCTTCCCTCTTTGCCCTCAGGAATCTCAATTTCAATCATATCCTCCGGCGACAAAATTATGCTTCGCTGGTTCAGAGTATGGGGACAAATAGGTGTCAGCATAATCAGCTTAGCCTTCGGCTCAATAATCGGTCCTCCCGCAGAAAGATTATAGCCGGTAGAACCGGTTGGTGTGGTGATGATCATACCATCCGCATTGTAATCGTTTAAAAACTGTCCGTTGACGTAGATGTTAAATTGGATAATCTGCAGGGAGCCTCTTCGGGAAATGACAATATCATTCAAGGCCCATCCCTCTTCCACACGATCCTTCAGAATGACCTTACCGTTTAACATCATGCGGGATTCCTGCTCGTATTCTCCGGAAATCAGCTTATCCAAAGCATCCTCGATATCGACAGGTTCAATTTCCGTCATGTATCCCAGAGTGCCCAGATTCACACCCACGATGGGAATATGGTTTTTCTTAGTCTCTCTGGCTGCCTGCAGTACCGTTCCGTCGCCACCCAGTACCAGCATGCAGTCCACATCGGCTGTAATTTCCTCCGCTTCCTCACAGTTTCTTAGCTTCCAATCCGCTTCCTTAATACGTATGGATACCTTCTGTCCCTTTTCCTCCAGATAGCTGCGGATGCGCTCCGTCATCTCCAGATTCCGGTCTTTATTTCTGTTAGTGTAAATCAGAAAATGCTTCATATCCAGTCCTCATTTCCGTTCCAAGCAACCTTTAAAAGCTATTGTGGGAATGCTCCACAATGTCTGTGATTATCTTATTCCATTTCTCTGTGTGAGAAAGGCCTGTTTCTTCCTCTGTAATCTGCCCCAGTCTTTCCTCAGCCTCTCTCTCGGAAAGTGCAAGGACAGAAGCCTCCGGTTCTTCTTTCTTCTGCAAATGTAACAGATACTCTATATTCCCCTCAGGGCCCTTGATGGGTGAATATTCCAGATGCAAGACCGCATAGCCTATGCTGTCAGCATAATCCACAATCTTACGGATGACCTCTTCATGAATCTCAGGCTCTCTTACCACACCGTTCTTGCCGACCTTATCCCTGCCCGCCTCGAACTGCGGCTTAATCAGACACACTATCTGACCGCCCACCTTTAAGAGATTTCGCGCCGGTATCAGAATCTTGGTTAGGGAAATAAAGGATACGTCAACACTGGCAAAATCCAAATCATCCTGAATATCCTCTCTCACCATGTAGCGGAAATTTGTCTGCTCCATGCACACTACCCGCTCATCATTTCTCAGCTTCCACGCCAGCTGTCCGTGTCCCACATCCACAGAATACACCTTCGCAGCACCATTCTGAAGCATACAATCAGTAAAGCCGCCCGTGGATGCTCCGATATCCATACATACCATATTCTGCAGGTCGAACTGCCACTGCTCCATTGCCTTCTCCAACTTCAAACCGCCACGGCTCACATATTTCAGACTGCTGCCCCGTACCTCCAGCTGAATTTTATTCTCATCAAAGGCAGTACCTGCCTTGTCCTCCTTTTGTCCGTTTACATAGACATTTCCGGACATGATAATTGCCTTTGCCTTCTCTCTGGAGGGCGCATAGCCCCGGTTCACCAGAATCACATCTAAACGTTCTTTCATTTCATCCTCTCACAGATGCGTTCCGCAATACTATCCGCATCAATTCCGATTTCTTTCTTAAGCAATTCCACATTTCCATGCTCCACATAGGCATCCGGAATACAGATACTCAGGAGTTCATTTTCACATTGCCTGCGCTTCATGCACTCCAGCACCTTCTCACCATAGCCTCCGCTTGCTACATTTTCCTCCATGGTGACAATCAATTTATGCTTTTTGCAGGCATTAAGAACTGCCTCCTCATCAATGGGCTTTACAAACCGCGCATTCACCAGACTCACCTGATAGCCTTTTCCCTTCAGGATATCCCGCACACTCTCCGCGGTCTTCACCATGCTTCCCACCGCAAGTAAAGCGATTTCACTCTCCTCATAGATCCACTCAGCCTTACCGAATTCAACAGGAGCACGATATTCACTAAGCCCCTCATAGGCAGTTCCTCTGGGATAACGGACTGCAATAGGCTTGCCTAAATTCACGGCAAACTTCATCATATCCGATAATTCCCACTTATTCTTGGGGGCACAGATATTCATGTTAGGAATACAGGACAGATAGGAAAAATCAAAAATACCCTGATGGGTTTCTCCGTCACTGCCCACAAGTCCTGCTCTGTCTATGGCAAAAACAACCGGCAGATTCTGAATACAGACATCATGCAGTATCTGGTCATATGCTCTCTGCAGGAAGGAAGAGTATATGGCAACCACAGGCTTCAGCCCACCGGCCGCAAGTCCTGCCGCAAAAGTAACGGCATGCTCCTCAGCAATACCCACATCAAAGAAACGATCCGGATACATATTGCGGAAACGTTTTAATCCTGTTCCGTCCGGCATAGCCGCTGTAATGGCCACTATACCTTCATCCCTCTGTCCCAGCTTGCACATGACTGTAGAAAAAATATCCGTATAGTTGGCTACCGTTCTGGGATTGGACGGAATACCCGTCTCAATGTCGAAAGGATCCGCTCCGTGAAATCTGGCAGGATGCCTTTCTGCCGGAGCATAGCCCTTCCCCTTTTGGGTCAGCGCATGAATCAGCACCGGTCCCTTCACTCTCTTGGCTTCTTGTATGACTCTGATCATTCCCGTGATATCATGACCGTCCACCGGTCCCAGATAAGTAATTCCCATATCCTCAAAGAACATGCCCGGTATCACCAGCTGCTTAAAGCTACTTTTGGCTTTACGGATACGGTTTACGATATCGTCTCCCTTACGCGTACCGCTCAGCACTTTATAAATGCCCTGCTTCAAATCCAAATAGCTGTTGGCGGTACGGATATTGTTCAGATACTTGGATACGCCTCCCACATTTTCAGAGATGGACATGTTGTTATCATTTAAAATAATGATAAAGTTTGTATCCAGCTTGGAGGCATTATTCAAAGCCTCATATGCCATACCTCCGGTGAGCGAGCCGTCGCCGATTACGGAAACGATTGTATTTTTCTCTCCTCTGATATCACGCGCCTTCACCAGACCAAGTCCCGCGGATATGGAAGTGGAGCTGTGTCCTGTATCAAAGGCATCAAACAGACTCTCCTTTCTCTTGGGAAAACCGCTCATGCCGTGAAACTGACGCAGCATATCAAAGCCTTCTTTTCTTCCGGAAAGTATCTTGTGAGTATAGGACTGATGCCCTACATCCCATATAATCTTATCCTTAGGAAGCTCAAGCGCCAAATGAAGTGCCATGGTCAGCTCAACAGCCCCAAGGTTAGACCCCAGATGACCTCCGGTTACACTGATTTTCTCTATCAAAAAATTACGGATTTCTTGCGCAAGAGTTTCATAATCCTCTTTATCAATCTTCTTTATATCATTTGCGTTTTCGATTTTTTCCAACAACATCTGCTCGACCTCTATCTATCTTTCGGAATGTAATGAGCCACAGAAGGCTTACTTGGTTCTGTGAACTAAATTCAGAATCAGTTCCTTCAGGAATGTATGGTCTCCTGCAAAACCGTCTAATATGTCTACGGCCTCACGGGAAAGTCTTTCTACATCCTCCCGGGACTTCTCCAATCCGTTAATCGTCACATAGGTCTGCTTGTGATTTTGGGCGTCACTTCCCACCATTTTGCCCAATTCTTCGCTGTCTCCGGTCACATCCAGCACATCATCCTGAATCTGAAAGGCAATACCGATATTATAGGCGCATTTTTCAACTGCCTGCACCTGAACATTATCCGCTCCCGCCAAAATCGCTCCAATCATCATGGAGGATTGCATCAGCGCAGCCGTTTTATGTTCATGAATGTACAGCAGTTGCTCGTTACTCAGCACCGCCTGCTGTCCCTCAGCCTCTATATCTGCGGTCTGGCCGCCAATCATACCATATACACCGGCTTTAGCCGCCAATACCTGCAAAGCTCCTGCACTCCTCCGCAGCTGCTGTTCAGATAATCCTTCTTCCATATTGAAGGCTTTCATGGCTGTTTCAAAGGCATAATTGAGCAGGCCGTCCCCCGCCAGAATTCCCATGGCATCTCCGTACACAGCCCATGTGGTTTTGCGTCCTCTGCGGTATTCATCGTTATCCATTGCGGGCAAATCATCATGCACCAGCGAATAGGTATGTATCATCTCCATCGCAGCCATGAAGGGCTCCACAATTCTGCCTTTTCCGCCAAACATGTGATAGGTCTCCTGCATCAGCATGGGTCTCAGACGCTTTCCGCCCGCCATCACACTGTAGTTCATAGCTTCCAGTACGGTTTTCTGGTATCCGCTCTCCTGCGGAAGATAGCCTTTAATAATATCCTCTATCGTCTCTGTCTTTTTCTTTAGTAATCCTTGAAATGTCTCTTCTGTCATCTCCAAAGCCCCTTTTGATTATTTTGCATCAATCTGTCTCTATTCTCCCAGAGAGCTCTCCTGCACATCCCCGTTTTCAGAAAGAATAAGCACCTTTTTCTCCACGCGGTCTATCTGGTCGTTGCAGGTCTTCAACAGAGTCATGCCCTGACTATATGCCTGAAATGCCTCTTCCAACGAGATATCCTCGGACTCCAGCAGTGCAATTGTCTCTTCCAATTTTTCAAAATTCTCTTCCAGAGTCCATTCCTTTTCCGATGCCTTACCCATATCATTCCCCTTATCTGTTTTCACATTCTGTCACTATTTTCATCCAAAAACCTGCTTATCAGCTTCCGCCCCTGTCACGTTAGCAAAAATATTACCATCCTTCACACGGACCGTGATTGCCTCTCCCGCTGCGGTCTGAGATATGGAACGGATATTCCGTCCCTGTCCATCTTCCACATAGGAAAAACCGCTGTTTAGTTTCTCTAACGGAGACAATCCCTTCACCTTCTCAATATATAAGGCCAGCTCATGCCTTTTGCTGCGCAGAATTCCTTCCATCCGCTCCTGGAGTTTCTGCTCCAGCTGCAGGCTCCAGGTCTTCTTTTCCCGGATTTTGCTTACAGGGCTTAAATAGCGCAGCTGCATTTCAAAATGACGCAGGTGCTCTCTGGTATTCCAAATCTGTCTCTGCATCAATCCATCCAATCTGTTCTGATATGCAGCAAATTCACCCAGAAGCTCTCTGATATCCGTAACCGCCAGCTCAGCGGCAGCCGAAGGCGTAGGTGCTCTCAAATCAGCCACATAGTCAATAATGGTGGTATCCGTCTCATGACCTACCGCTGATATGATGGGCACGGAGCAGTCAAAGACCGCCTGGGCCACGATTCTCTCATTGAATGCCCACAAATCCTCGATAGAGCCTCCGCCTCGTCCTACAATCATCACATCCACACCCTTTTTCTCAAGTGCATGAATTCCTCTCACAACGCTCTCTGCAGCCGTCTCACCCTGTACAATTGCAGGATACAGAATAATCTGTACATAGGGGTTGCGTCTGGAGGCAATCTGAATGATATCCCGTACCGCAGCACCTGTCTCGGCAGTAACAACCCCCAATGTTCTGATGAACCGCGGAATGGGCTGCTTATATTCCCGGGCGAACATTCCCTGTTCCTCCAATTCACGCTTCAGTCTCTCATACTTCTCATAGAGAAGACCTGCGCCGTCAAGCATAATCTGTTTGGCATACAGCTGATATTTACCGTCTCTTTCATAGACATCAACCGCACCGCCGACGATAACCTGCTGCCCTTCCGCCAAACGAAAAGAAAGGCCCGAACGGTTTCCTGCAAACATAACACAGCTCACACATCCCTTAGGGTCCTTCAACGTAAAATAAATATGTCCGGAGGAATGATATTTGCAGTTACTCACCTCCCCCTTTACGAGGAGACTCTGCAAAAGATAATCCTGCGTGAACATATTTCTGATATATGCATTCAATTGTCCGACTGTATAAACGTTCTTAATATGAATCACCCAGCTTTACAATCTTCGCCAAAACAGCGTTCACAAACCCGCCTGCATTATCCTGTCCGTACGCCTTCGCAATCTCAACTGCCTCGTTAATTGCAACGCTGTCCGGAATCTCCTCATCGAAACGGATTTCATAAACAGCCAACCTGAGAATGGTCAGCTCCACCTTTCCCATACGTATGGTATCCCAGCCCTCTGTATTCTCATTAATCAGCTTATCAATCTCAGGAATCCTGTCCTGCACCTTCTGAAATCTCTCAGAAATCTCAACAGCATCCTTCTCACGGACCACTGCTTCCCTGTCCTCTAAGAATAGCTTTATCTGTTCCGGCATATCCTCCGGAGAATTAAACTCTACACGAAATAAAAGCTTAAATACCTGTTCTCTCTGTTCACGTCGTCCCATAGTGAATTTCCTATCTTAATTTTTCTTTTCGTTCTTCATGTTTACGCCTGCTATGCGGATATTTACATCCGTACAGTTTAGGCCGGTCATGTTCTCTACAGCATTTTTAACCTTTGCCTGCACCTTCTGACAGGTAGCGGGGATGTTATAACCATACTCCATTGTCACTGCCAGGTCGATAGTGACATCATTTCCCAAAACATCCACCTTCACGCCCTTGGTCAGACTCTTCATGCCCACCTTGCTCATGAGCTCATTGGTGATATTTCCAGCCATAGCGCTGACGCCTTCCACCTCTGTGGTTGCCAGGGATGCAATCATTGCCACTACATCATCTGCAATCTGTACTACACCAACATTCTCCTCTTCCTTCAATACAACAGCATTGTTATCTATTTCTCTTTCCATTTTGATTCCTCCTGAACAAAATACTATCTGTAGTATACCATAAACACTATTCGTTTGTCACCCAAAAAGTCATGGATAACTGTTTCTCGTTGTGAGTATATGCAATCGTGCTGCAGCCATCCCCCAGATAGTCAAAGATTTCCTGTCCGTCCACAAGCGCTGCCATCAGTTGCCGGAAGCATTCCTCATTCGCGCATTTCACGGTGACATCCGGTCTTTCCTCGTCGATAAACCTCTGAAACAGTACTCTCATCTGTTCCCTGTCGTAGTTTGCAAACAGAGCGCCTTCCCTGACATAATAATTATCCTTTTCATCCACGCAGGCAGGCATGGGCACAGAATTGATGAGAATATGGGTTCTGAGAAGTTGTTGTGTGGTCACGCAAAGATAATCGTAATTAATCTCCGGCACATACCCGGTTCCGGTTTTCCCATCATCCGCCTGATACGAAGCATCCCCCCATGTGGCATCCACATAATAGAAGCTGCCGTTGACCTTCACAAGATTCCAGGCATGTCCCTCTCCGGTATCCACGCTTCCCTGTACCAAAGTACATTCCACTCCCATGCGCTCCAGCAGATACTGCACTGCCTTTGCATAACCCTGACAGACAGATTTTCCGTTCACGAAAACCGAATAAACATTCTGATTATCAGGAGCTGTCAGGTCATACTCCGTATTACGGATTAGGGTATCATATACATATTTCACCTTATCATAATCATCCGAAAGGGCAGCTGCTCCCTCCAGCAAAGCATGTACTGCGCTGTCAATCTCCGCTTGTCTGAGCAGAACCTGTTCACCACCCATGCCGTAGGTTCCTGAGAATCGGATTGCTACAAGTTCCTCTCCACGGGTATATATGGTATAAGTATAGCCTTCTACATAAAACAATTCCGGATGATCCATCATAACACACCGGAAAATTCTGTCGATATCCTTCTCGTCCAGCCCTGCCTCAATTCCCCCACTGTCCAACCGGATTTCTCCGTCCATGGCGCCAAGGCACTCCACAATATCCTGATACCAAAGTTGCTCCGTATCATTTAAGCTCTGATACGCAAAGCAACAGCCCTCATACAGAACGGAGGGAATTCCGGTCTCCTGTGTTTCCTCCGCCTCATAGACAATCGTCGGCAGCAATTCGGTCATCTGCTCTGTATCAGCACATCCGCACATAGATAATATCAACCACAGACAAAGCAGGCAGCATATCGCTCTGAACGCGCTCTCACTCCTTGAAATCATCAAAATCTCCCAAATTGAACTCTTTCAAATGCGAATCTCATCCATTTCCTAATTTCTGCTGAATTCTGTCAGTACAAGCCCTTTATTACGGTCCAGGGTCATGCCCACGCTCCAGGAATTGACAAACAAAAGTAAGGGATTTCCCTTCATATCCTTCACCTTCTTCATGTCGGAGGTACCAATCAGATTCTTCAAATCCACCTCGTCCTTATTTTCAATCCACCGGATATGCTCGTAGGGAAGATTTTCAAGACGAATCTCTACATTGTACTCATTCTCCAGTCTGTATTTCAACACATCGAACTGCAGGACACCCACTACTCCTACGATAATCTCCTCCAAACCGGTATTGTACTCCTGGAAAATCTGGATGGCACCCTCCTGGGCAATCTGCTCAATCCCCTTTACAAACTGCTTACGCTTCATGGTATCCACCTGTCGCACCCTTGCAAAATGCTCCGGTGCGAATGTAGGGATTCCCTCATAACAGAATTTCTCCTTGGGCATGCAAAGCGTATCGCCGATGGAAAAAATGCCGGGGTCAAACACGCCGATGATATCCCCCGCATAGGCCTCGCTTAGGATTTTTCGTTCGTCCGCCATAATCTGCTGAGGCTGGGAGAGACGCAGCACTTTATTACCCTGCACATGACGCACCTCCATGCTGGCATCAAACTTTCCGGAGCAGATACGCATGAAGGCGATTCTGTCACGGTGAGCCTTATTCATATTTGCCTGAATCTTGAACACAAAGGCACTGAATTCCCGTTCCGTGGGCTCAATGATTCCGATGTCCGCTTTTCTGGCAAGGGGTGTGGTGGTCATATTCAGGAAATGTTTCAGGAAAATCTCCACACCGAAGTTGGTGAGTGCGGAGCCGAAGCATACGGGCGTCAGTTCTCCTGCACGCACCGCATCCAGGTCAAATTCTGCGCTGGCACCATCCAGAAGCTCAATCTCCTCCAACAGCTTGTCCGCCGCATCCTCACCGAGAAGCTTTCTGAGCTGTGTTTCATTCTCCACCGGAATTTCCGTAGCAGTACCTTCCTTCGTACCCTTCTCCGTATCTGAATATGCGATGACACATTTTTTCTCTCTGTCATAGACTCCCTTAAAGCCCTTACCGGAACCGATTGGCCAGTTTAATGGACAAGTGGCAATCCCCAGTTCCTTTTCGATATCATCCAAAAGCTCAAAGGTATCGTTGGCATCACGATCCATCTTATTGATAAAAGTAAAGATGGGAATCTTTCTCATCACGCAGACCTTGAACAGCTTTCTGGTCTGCGCCTCAACGCCCTTGGAGGCATCGATGACCATCACCGCAGAATCTGCTGCCATCAGGGTACGATAGGTGTCCTCCGAGAAATCCTGGTGTCCCGGTGTATCCAAAATATTGATGCAGTAGCCGTCGTACTCAAACTGCAAAACGGAGGAGGTAACGGAAATACCTCTCTGCTTCTCAATCTCCATCCAGTCGGATACCGCATGTCTTGCAGTCGCCTTTCCTTTTACGCTTCCTGCAAGATTGATTGCACCTCCGTAGAGAAGGAATTTCTCTGTCAGAGTTGTCTTACCCGCATCGGGGTGGGAAATAATCGCAAATGTACGGCGACGGTTAATTTCTTCTGTATAATTGCTCACTATCAGTTCTCCTCCAAGTCTCTTTCTACTAACCTAATACTAACGCCGGGGGAAGCATTGACTCCCCGGTAAATTCCGGTTTGATTTCAAAATAATCCAAAACAGTTGCTGCAATATCTGCAAAGGTGTCCCGTGTTCCCAGGTTGACTGCCTGCAGTTGTCTACCATACATAAGGAAGGGGACATATTCCCTGGTATGATCCGTGGTTGCCGAATACGCAGGGTCGCATCCGTGGTCAGCTGTAATCATCAGAATATCCTCATCCCGCAGCTTGTCCATAATTTCAGGCAGCTTCCGGTCGAAATAGAAAAGCGCTTTCGCATATCCGTCCACATCCCTCCGATGACCGTAAAGCATATCGAAATCCACCAGATTGACGAAGCATAAGCCCTCGAAATCCTTCTCCAGATACTCCAGTGTGCGGGTGATTCCCTCTTCATTTCCGCTTGTATATACAGATTCCGTAATTCCTTTTCCGGCGAAAATATCGTTGATTTTGCCTACAGCAAGCACATCCCTGCCAGCCTCTGACAGCCGATCCAGCATAGTTACCTCCGGTGGCATAATGGAGAAATCATGCCGCCTTGCAGTTCTGGTAAAGGCACCCGGCTCTCCCGTAAACGGTCTGGCAATCACTCTTCCCACGCCATGCTCTCCCTGCAGAAGCGCACGGGCAATCCGGCAATACTCGTACAACTGCTCCACAGGTATGATATCCTCATGGGCTGCAATCTGGAACACACTGTCCGCTGAGGTATATACAATCAGCTTTCCGGTTCGCATATGCTCCTCACCGTAAGCTCCGATGACCTCCGTTCCGGAATAGGGTCTGTTGCAGAGTACACCTCTTCCCGTTCTCTCAGAGAACTGCTGCAGAAGCTCCTCCGGGAATCCATTCGGATAGGTAGGAAGGGGACGTTTGGAGCACACACCGGCAATCTCCCAATGACCGATTGTGGTATCCTTTCCCTTGGAGGCCTCCTGCAGTCTTGCAACGGTGGCCAACGGTTTTTCCACCTTCATACCGCACTCCACGCCGTCTATTCCAAACAGACCTAATTTCGCCATATTCGGCATATGGAAATTCTTTGAGGAGGCTACGCTTCCCAGAGTATTTACATGCACATCACCGTAGGAAGCCGCATCCTCCATTTCTCCGATTCCGAAGCTGTCCAACACAATCAAAAAAACTCTCTTCATGTAATTTTTCCTTTATTTTCCTGTATCACAAAACCACAGTCACCCGATAGCATGTTTCTGCACAAATCCGGGTTCCCGGTTACTAAATCTGTATTATACATCATTTTTTATGTAATGTACACAAAAAACTCGCTTCACCGAAGGTTATTGAACCACTGTACTGATTACAATGTTCTCAGCGGGAACATCCGTCTTACGCATCACCACATCCTCTATCTGAGCCCTCTGTGCGTCAGACAATTCAGCGGCATTGACGACCACATCCACAGCATCGGAATTGATACTCACCACCACATCCGAAAATCCTTTGGCCTCCAGCAGGATTTCCGCAGCGGCCTCCGCTTCTGCATAGGCTGTCATCTCTACCATACTGTTGACTGCGTCCTGCTTCTGCGCATCCGTCAGTCCCGCACTGTTTATGATTTCCAATAAGGTCTCTTTATTCTTCGCTCTGGTCTGTTCCTTCAAAAGCTTTGCCTCTGACAAAACAGCTACATCGGAGGTGGAGGTAAACACCGCTTCTCCCGGAATCTCTCCCTCCTCGGGTGCAACCTCAGCCACCATACCGTCTACAGGCTCCATTCCTTCCCCCAGGTAATCATCCATGATAACATTCACCTCGGAATCCAGACTGGGAATCTCTGTTAATTCGGCAGTCAGTATTTCACCATTATCCGCCACCTTTAGAATCTCGTCCTTCTCAGCAGACAAATATTCCTCTTCCAGATTCGTCCCTGCGAATTGCAGATAGCCCGCAATAGCCAGCATAATTGCAAGTGCGGTAATCATTAGCTGATTTTTCTTAATTAAGTCTTTCACCTTGCTCTCCCTTTTCCTTTTTGTTTGCAACCATCCGAATCGTTTGTTGCTTTGATTACTTAATTGTATGAAGTCTGATAAAGATATATGCTATTTTGAGGAGGTCATTTTCACCACCTTCACCTTGTGAGCTTCGATGCCGAACAAAGCTTGCACCATTTCCGTAATATTCTTGTTCACAGTGCCGTTTCCCGCTCCCTGCGCCACCACAACCACACCCTCCACACGCGGAGAGAGGGTCTTGATGACGTAAGGCTCGCTGTCGTTCCCCGCGGTGCGGTACACGGTGGTCTCCTCACTATCAATCTCACTGATACTGCGACTGCCACCCGCCGAATCCTTCTCGTTGGTATTAGAACGCTTCAACGGCTCATCCTTTTCCACCACCAACTCCTGAGAGGCCTTCAGGGTAATCATCACCCTCGACTTGCCCACATCTGCCATCTCCGAAAGTAGCTCCTCCAATTGTCTCTCCAGATTTCCTGCGAAATTCTCCTGTGCATAGAGGTCATCCGTCCCATCCTGCCGCAAAGTACCGGCATCCTGTAGTCCGGTTTCGCTTATACTGTCCTTTTGAGCGGATTCTGTATTCTTCTCCTTCGTCGGAATCGCTATAATGAACAATAACACTCCTGAAAGAATCAGCACAAGTAAATTGTCCTTACGGAACCATTTCC
This sequence comes from uncultured Acetatifactor sp., assembly GCA_964588645.1. Lineage (GTDB taxonomy): Bacteria > Bacillota > Clostridia > Lachnospirales > Lachnospiraceae > Acetatifactor. Next base: position 36,943 of record CAZPRB010000011.1, read on the forward strand.
TCCACATTTCCTTCGCTGCCACACACATCCCTCCTTTTTTGCTCCGGATTTCCTGCATTGTCCCCTATTTGAACGGGCGGGATTTCCCCTATCTGTACGCTGATATTCTGTATCTCCCGCTCCGAATCCCTACTTTTTTCCCCGGTGGGCTCTCCCATCCTTTGAAATGTGGTACTCTCCCCGGCGAACAATTCAATCTCTGCCATCTGCTGCATACTGTTCTCCAGCTGCTGCACGTACTGTACCGCCCTGTCAAACATATTCACCTCGTCCCCCCCATCGAACAATCCCATAACAAAAGCCAATAATTGTAAGAGAATCATGGCGCTGACAAGTATCTTCAAATACTTCTCATAGGACGCCTTAGGCCTGAAATGTACGATTGCCTGGGCACATATCATAAAGACTCCCATTCGGCAGATTGTCTTCACAATTCCCGAAAACAATTAATCTACCTCCCTTCTGTCGCTGCCACAACCGCAATGGTAATCAGGAAAAGCAGCATTGCCGTACCCGCCGTTCGAAACAGCAGCATGACACCATTTCCCACCCGGTTGGCACAGCACGTAATCCGTTTATCACTCACTACTCCCATGAATGCGGCTGCCCCCTTCAACAGCATCGCCGTCAGCATTATTTTGAGAAGTGGTGCCGCACACAGAACAAGAAGCAGAATTAACAACACAATTCCCACACTGTTTTTGATTACCATGGCAGAGCCCGTCACCAGCTCCACTACCCCATCCGCAGCATTCCCGATTCCCGGTATCACCGAAACACTCTTTTGCAGTACCGTTTTCTTCGCCGAATCAATCACGGGAGTGAGCACTGACTGGAACACACTGACTCCTGTCACCACTCCCATGGATGCCTTCAGAATCCACCCGACAGCTTTTTCCGCAAGTTCCGTAATAAGCAAAAGTTTTTCCTCTGCCCAAACACTGTTTATGATGGTTAGCAAAACAAAGGAATAGATAAGCGGCATGACACATCCCAAAAGAAGTTTTTCCACTCCGTAAATAATCAACACAAGCAATTGGGAATACGCACTGACTGTTGCGGTACCCGTAGCTGCACCGACGGTCAGCAGATAGGTCGGCATCATTAGCTTCACAAACAGGACAACACCTTCTATGGCTTCTTCCGCAATTTCCACCACCTGCATAAAGCATTTTAACAGCACAGCGGAAAACAACAGATACACATAATAAAAGCTCAAATCTGCTATCTGATGCTTATCAAATATTTCTGCAAAATGTGTCAGAAGTGCGGATACCACGCCCAGAACAAGCAACCATACAAGAAGCCTGCGCATACCGCCAAGCTGTGCTGTCATCCCACCTACACCGCCCTGTATCAGATAGCCAAAGGCTCCTATAATATCTCCCTCCAACACTGTCTGAAAAAGAGTGTCAAAGGAAATGCTGTATTCCGGAAACAACGACTGTATTCCCGCTTCCAGCTCGCCCAAATCATAATCCTGCCAAATAGACTGCAGCTCCATGCCCTCCTCCTTTAATCTTGTTATCCCAAGTTCTGTATCAGCTCTATCACAGCAAACAAAATGGGAATTCCGGCAAACATTACAGATATTTTACCCATAATCTCAATCTGCTCTGCAACCGAGCCATAGCCTGCATCCTTGCAGATGCCCGCACTGAATTCACAGATATAAGTGACACCGATTACCCGGAGAAGTATGGTCAGATATCCCTGCGATTCCCCCAGATATCCCTTTATCCTGTCAAACTGAACCAATACAGCCTGTACCTGCCGCAGACCGTAGCAAAATATAAGAATCCCTATGGCAATCCCTATGTAGACACCATACTCCGGCTTGTTTGCCTTGAACTGTACGGCAAGAAGTACCCCAATAATGCCCAGCAGACTCATTTTAATGATTTCCGACATATTCCCCATTCCTTTCCGAATTTGTGTGTATCTCTTTTCGACATTGCCTCGTTAAGTCCCTCCGAAAGTTCCCTCCGGAATCACTCACATTGCAAACAATGCCTGTATGGTCTCAAACAAATCATATATGTAGGGAACAATCCATGTCAGAACAAGAATAAGACCTGCAAGACTGACGAGAAAGGAATGTTCCTCCCTCCCGCTATGCTTCAATATCTGACTCAATATCGTGACCAGAATGCCCACCGCTGCAATTTTAAATATCAGACTGATTCCCATACTCTTTCACGCTCCGCTATCAGGCTAGCCTTTCTTCTCTCTTCAAATTAACACAACTACAAGAAGCAGTCCGCTCAAGGCACCAAGCCCCACTGCCATCCGACACTTTTCTTTATTATCCTGCTCCAATTCCGTTATTGTCCTCTGAAGCAGCTCCCGGTTCTGCTCAATCGTTCCTATCTGCATCTTTTCCTCCTCAAATCCATATTCCGGAAACAAAGACAAAAAGCTCTCCTTGTCCGTCTCCGCCAGAGGAAGTTTGTCCAGGCAGGTCTTCATCTCCTCCCGAAATACCTGTCCGAATACTTCACCCGCATTTTCTCTCATTCGCTCATAAACAGCACAAAAGCAAGCACGGTAGGGTTCCTGCAAGCGTTCTGCAAGCCTGTTACAGCACTCCGGAAGAGTAGCCCTACCATATCTGATGTCACTGATGAATAACTCCTGAATCTGTTGCAAATCCCTGAGGCAGTTAATTCTTCCCCTGAAACGCTCCCGATACCACAGCCCCATTCCAAGGCAGCCCGTCAGTATCATCATTCCTCCCACAAAACGAAGCATATCTCTTTTCCTTTCCGCAGATTTCCTTCACAACAGGCAGTCCGTTCTCTTTTCCCAGAACCAGAACACATTCAAATAAAGAACACTCCGCCACCCCGTAATAAAGCATTTTGCTCCTGTAATCCTCCATATCCTTTCCATGGATGGTGGCGATAATCCTGCTGCCGCAGGAAGCCACCTGCTGCAGCGCTTCCATATCCTCCCTGCCGCCGATTTCATCAATTGCAATTACCTTAGGCGACATGGAGCGGAGAAGCAGCATCATTCCAAGCACCTTAGGACAAGCGTCCAGCACGTCCGTGCGCATACCCACATCATTTTGCGGGCATCCCAGATAAGAGCCCGCTATTTCAGAACGCTCGTCCACAAGCCCTACGCTCATTCCCTCCCCATAGGGGTTCCCGTCCGATATCCTACGTATCAAATCACGTAAAAGGGTGGTCTTTCCGCATCCCGGCGGAGAAATGATTAATGTATTCTTAAGTCCTTCCTCACCGTAAAGTCTGGGCAACACTTTATCTGCAACCCCCTTCAGCTCATGAGCTACACGGATGTTCATATAAGCAATATGCTTCATGGTACGGACACATGTCCCGGCCTCCAGCACTACTTGTCCGGCTACACCCACCCGGTGACCACCTTCCACTGTTACAAAGCCCTGACGGATTTCATCCTCAAAGGCGTAGGGGGAATAGTGACAGATATGATTAAGCAATGCCTTAAGCTCTTGCTCCCGGGGGCAATAAGCATCCCTGCAGTTATACGTAAAGCATCCCTTTTCATCCAGAAAGACCTCTCCGTTTTGCCATATAATAATCACAGGTCTCCCGGCTCTCAAACGGATTTCCCTTATGTTCTCCTGTCTGTCAGCGGTGTATCTCCAGAAATCCCGCCTGTCCAATGGAAATAACTGCAGCAAATCCTTCCCCATCCTGCATACCTCTTTTCTCAAAATTTCCTGCACAAATACCTCTTTTCCATATATATGAAAACCCTTCTCGGATATTCCATATTTTGATTGGTTAACCCTATTCTTTTTTCAGAGGAGATATGCTATACTTTTATGTTGAACAAAGAATATGAACCTATGGTTACAAAGGGGTTGCTTATGAATATCATTATTGTAGGATGCGGCAAGGTAGGATACACCTTGGTAGAACAATTGAACGGAGAAGACCACGACATAGTAGTCATTGATGAAAACGAGAAAAAAGTTAATTTCATAACGGACGATTTGGATGCCATGGGGATTGTGGGAAACGGCGTAAGCTATCAGACACTTCGCGAAGCCGGAATCGACCATGCGGATTTATTGATTGCCGTCACCGGCTCCGATGAGCAGAATCTGTTATGCTGCGTCATTGCCAAAAAAGCCGGACACTGCAAAACCATCGCCAGAGTGCGCAATCCTATTTACAACAACGAGGCTGCATTCCTGCGGGATGAACTGGGACTTGCCATGATTATCAATCCGGAGCTCACTTCCGCCTCCGAGATTGCACGTATCTTCCAGTTCCCTTCCGCCGTAAAAATAGATACCTTTTCCAAGGGACGTATAGAGTTGCTGCACTTTAGAGTCACCAAGGAATGCCTCTTGAATAATTATGAACTGATTCACATTCGCACCACCTTAAAGTGTGATGTGTTGGTATGCATCGTCACCCGCGGGGACGAGGTATTGATTCCCAAAGGAGACTTTGTCTTCCGGGAGGGAGATATCGTTGCCATCATATCCACTCCCCCGAAGGCCAGTGATTTCTTCCGCAAAATCGGCATCGGTACAGAACGTGTGCATACTGCCATGATTGCCGGCGGCGGAACCATCGCGTATTATCTGGCCCGCCGACTCCTCTCTGTGGGAATCAAAACAAAGATTATCGAGAAAGATCCCGCGCGGTGTGAGCAGTTAAGTGAGCTGCTTCCCGAGGCAACCATTATCTGCGGCGACGGCACCGACCAGCGTCTGCTCCTGCAGGAAGGGCTGAAATCCGTGGATGGATTTGCCGCTCTGACAGGGTTGGATGAAGAGAATATCCTGCTGTCCCTCCATGCCAAGAAATCGTCTCATGCTAAAATTGTGACCAAAATTAACCGGATTAACTTCAACAGTGTATTAAATGATCTTTCCCTGGACAGTATCACCTATCCCAGACTGCTGACTGCTGATGTCATCATCAAATATGCCCGTTCCATGAATGAATCCATGGACAGCAATGTAGAAAATTTATATAAGCTGGAGGACGGACGTGCCGAGGCACTTGAATTCTTTATCAAAGAGACTTCAGAGGTGACAGATATTCCCTTGCAGGATTTGCGAATCCGCAAAAATATTCTGATTGGCTGTATCAATCGACACGGACAGGTGATTATCCCCCGTGGTCAGGATGTTTTAAAGGTGGGAGACAACGTGGTTATCGTGGTGCTGACTCACTCCCGGCTAAACGACATTAAAGACATTCTGGAAAGATAATATCCCATATCAGTCCATGGAAAGGCAAAGGTTTGCGATATGAATTTTGCGATTGTACGATATATTATCAGTTTTCTCCTACAATTTGAAGCGGCGTTTTTGTTACTGCCTGCATTAGTGGGGGGACTGTACGGAGAAGTGAAATCTGTATTGGTTTTTCTGTCCTCCGCACTGCTATGCTTCGTCTGCGGTTTTTTGTTACGATGCAGACGTCCCAGGAACTACACACTCTATCTCAGAGAAGGTTTTGTTACCGTTGCGCTGGGTTGGTTTGTTTTAAGTCTCTTTGGTGCGGTTCCCTTTGTACTGAGCGGGGATATCCCACATTATATTGACGCATTATTTGAAACCATTTCCGGATTTACTACCACGGGGGCTACTATTTTATCCGATGTAGAATCCCTTTCCCGCGCCGGACTTTTCTGGCGAAGCTTTACCCACTGGATAGGCGGTATGGGCGTATTTGTATTTATCATGTCCATCATGCCCTTGATGGGCGGTTCCACCATCAATCTGATGCGAGCGGAAAGCACAGGTCCCTCTGTGGGCAGGCTGGTGCCACGGGTCAAGGACACTGCCAGAATACTTTATACACTTTACATTATTTTCACGATAGCAGGCACTGTCATATTGTGCCTCTGCGGTCTGTCGCTCTTTGACTCCCTGACCACCACCTTCGGTTCCGTAGGTACCGGTGGCTTTGGAGTCCGCAACGATAGTATGGCAAGCTACTCTCCGGTGGTTCAATATGTAGTCACTCTCCTGATGATACTGAGTGGTGTAAACTACACATTCTACTTCTGTCTGATCAGAAAACAATTAAAAGATGCCTTTTCCATGGAAGAGGTAAAATGCTATTTCCTCATTATCGCAGGAAGCGTAGGTGTAATCATATGGAATATCCGCTCTCTGTATCCTACTTTTGAGGAGACTTTCCGACACGCATTTTTCCAGGTAGGCACGCTGATCACTTCCACCGGATATGCAACAACGGACTATGACACCTGGCCCCAGCTTTCGAAAACCATCCTGATTCTGGTCATGTTCATAGGTTCCTGTGCAGGCAGTACAGGAGGCGGCATCAAGGTGTCCAGAATCCTCATTCTGATGAAGGGAATCAAAAAGGAACTGCAAATGATGATACATCCCAAAATGGTAAAAAAAATCAGAATGGACGGTCATGTGATTTCCCATGAGACCATCCGTTCCACCAATGCATTTATAGCTGTTTACTTTTTAATGTTCTTCGTTTCCCTCCTGTTGATTGGAATGGATAACTATGACTTCACCACCAATTTCACAGGTGTGCTGGCGACCTTCAACAATATGGGACCGGGATTTGGACTGGTGGGACCCACCTGCAATTTCTCCATATTCAGTTCCTTCTCCAAGTGCGTATTAATGTTCGATATGCTTGCGGGACGACTGGAACTCTTTCCGCTGCTGATTATAATGCTTCCCTCCTGTTGGAAGAAATATTAAATATTTGCCCCCATCCGGTAAATATGCTATACTGATGTAAACCTGTGGGAAAGAATACTTCCTAAACTATAGAAAGGTATGGTCATTGTCATGAAATCAAATGAATCAGCTGAGAATTATTTAGAGACGATATTAATATTAAGTAAATCCCTACCCGTAGTCCGCTCTGTAGATATCGCCACAGAGCTGGGCTTCAAAAAATCCAGTGTCAGCGTGGCAATGAAGCGTCTGCGGGAGAACAACCATATCACCGTAACCAAGGAGGGTTACATCTACCTCACGGAAGCAGGCAAGGCAATCGCCGATATGATTTATGAGCGCCATGAGCTGCTCTCCTGCTGGCTGCAGCGTCTGGGCGTAGATAAGGAAATTGCCGCCGAGGATGCCTGTCGGATTGAGCATGTCATCAGTCAGGAAAGCTTTGAGGCAATCAAAAGGCATATTAAATAATTCATCAACAAGACAAGCAAAGAGTCTTCCCCAACGGACTGAGGAAGACTCTTTTTCTCTTTCTAATATGCTGTAAACGACACATTCTACCATGTCGAAATATTATGATACAATCTGTAATACTTTCCGCCGTTCAAACGTTGCGTTTGCAGCTGGATTGCAAAATGCTCCATTTTAAGTTCCTTTAACGCAGCATCCACATATCCCTTTTCATAGCTTCCGTCACTGTATACCCGCTCAATAACCTGCCATAATTCCTTGGGAATCACATTCGTAAACTGCTTCTGCCCTGTTCCCGCTTTTTTCATCTGTGCCAGGCAATCTGCATAGTATTTTTCCAGAGTGTCCAGAATTTCTTCTTCCTTCAATCCCAGCTCTTCCAGCTCCCGAAGAAAGGCCTCCCTGTCATCCTTGTCTCCCAGCTCCGGCTCATACCACTCCAAGGGCTTCTGAGGATTGCTGTTAATCAGCTCATCTACTCCGTTGCCGGAATCTCCATTTCCGGAGCTTCCGTTCCCAGACCCTCCTATGTAATATTTCCTTCCGATACATGCCGGGAGCTTGACGGACATTCCCGTACGCAAATGGGTTGCCGCGTAATCTGCATCCGTCTTGTTGAAATAATCATAGGTGGACGGTTCCGTGTCATCCCAGGTCACGTCTGCATTATAATAACTATCCTCCAGCTTCACAATATTCCATGCATGGTTCTCGCCGGAATAACCGGTGCAGTAATAGCAGGGAATCTCCAGCTGCATCAGCAGATACTGGAAGCTTCTGGCATATCCTGCGCACACACTCCTGCCATTTACCAACGCACTGTATGCACTTTGCCCCATGGCACTTCCCGCGTGGTAATCCAGCCTTTCAATCAAAGCATCATGTACATACTTCTCTTTTCCGGCATCATCGGACAGCCCTTTGGCAACCTCCAGGATTTCCTCCGCCGCGTTCTCGAACTGCTTTTTCGCTTTCTCCAAATCCGCTGAAAGCTCATTGTATTTCAAGGTCAGTTCCACACATTTACCATTCTTCAAATGCTTACAGGAATATCCCGTCTCCAGCCAAAAAAGCTCCGGATGGTCATTGTACACTGCCTCAAATATATTCTTTACCTGTTCTGCCGACACCTCCGCAACAGGAGCAAAGGAGATATTCCCTTTCATTGCATTGGCGTAAATCTGTCGATATACAGCCTTTCCGTCACTGTCCAGCATACTGTAATAGGGATAGAAAAGGGAATCAAATTCCAGATTCTCACCTATATCCCCGGTCTTTAATTCTTCCTGCAGGTCTTTGACCGCCTCATCAGCAATTTCCTGTTTCTCTTCCCATATGGGTTCATAACCTGACTTATCCTTTACGGTTTCCGGTGAAGCCACCTCCTCCTGTGCCGGCGGAACATACACACCGGTGGCAGTCTGTATGGGAGCTACATCGGTAACCGGAGCCACAACATCTATATTCTTCCCTCCGGGTACCATTCCTGCAAGCTTTCCTGTCAGTGAGGGATTAAATGCACAAATCAAAACCACCACACATAACAGCATGACCAAGACCAATATGAAATTCAGAAATTTTCTAATCTTCTTCAATGTTCTGTTCCTTTCAACAGGAGGGGATTCTCCTGCAGCCATTCCTCCAGAAAATTCAAATTCTCATCGGAATGTTCTACTTCTCTGGCATAGCGATACGCCAGTTCCACACATTCTTGTAAACTTATTTTGCAGCCGGATAAATACCACCTGCACATGATAAAATCTTCTATAAACAGCAAGGAAAATACAGCCAATGCTGCCTTCGTATAAATCCAGTCATCGTAGACCGCACCGCAGAAATAGGTATATAGGAAAAATACGATGAGATTTTCCTGAAATTTCTCCCACTGTTCTTTCTGTTTGGCTGTATCGACATATTCCTTCCGAAACCTTCTGCGTATGTTCAAATAGACGTCTTCCTCCCGATACAGAGTATCCTGTGCCTGCGTGATGACATGGGACCATTCTTCCCGCAGCCTCTCCAAACGTTCAAAAACAGCAAACTGCTTCCTCAACTCCCGGAATCTGCTGCTGTCAGGGAACCCGTCACCATGCTCCTGTATATCGCAGTTCCCCCCACAGGAGGCGACACATCCCACTTTCCCTTCGTAGGATGCAATCAGTTCATCCATGTCAAACAATCTATCCTCATCCACACAGTTCTGCATTTGTCGTGCCATTTCCAGAAGCAGCCAAAGACGCTCTTCCATGGTTTTGCTTCTGTCTGTCGCCATTCGGAACAATACCTTCCTGGCATCCTCCAACTGTGTAAAGAGAAGTAAATCAAAATCCTCGAATTCCTCCTCCAGCGGGTCTTGCAAATCGTCTTCTTCCGCAAGGAACCCCAGCGGCTCCTCCGCTTCCAGAATCATATGTGCCGCAACCGGACAGGACAGTGACAACGACCATTCCCGCAAGCCTTCAAATTCCTCCACATGACGCGGATATCTGTGACAGGTTTCACACAGACAATCCTCACCCATGGAAATGACCAAATCACAAAGATTGTCCTCATTGAGCATGGCACATCTGCCATCCTGCTGCCGAAAGCTACCTTCCGTCCAGTCAATCCCCTTTGCCAGTCTGCCTGCAAAGGAGCCTTTCTCCTGCATGTAAGCCTCGAGTGTATCCTCATCTATCATAATCTGCCAGCCCGCACAACAGGTGTCCGGACATTTATGAGCCGCACATTTAAATTGTTCGAAATAATATGGTTTTACATATCGCATTGCTCTGCTTCCTTCGCAATCTCCTTATATCATTTATCGGCAGCTTTCTACATTATATTCACATCTGTTTCAAACATTTTCTTCCATTTCCAATCACTCCATGTTGCTGCCAGTCTGGTAGCTTTTTTCGAAATATCTTCCAATCACGTTCTGATACTCTGTCAAAAACTGCCTTCCAATGGTTCCATGTCCATTTCTAATGCTTCTATATAATCAGATGAATGAAATTTAATACTATCAATTATTGCTAACAGGCTCAAGAAAATATCCGTAAATTTCTTTATCCACTAATAATTTTCATAATCGCTTATATGATACTGCCATAACAACGTCTCCTAGCTATTCAGATATATCTTTTTCTGTTTCATATCTACTTTTGCAACTACACCATACTGCAATGCACATCGTGGTGTTGCATGTCCGAAATTTACATTATAAACGATCGGAAGTTCCGCATTATCTATCACTTTTATAAGAATATCTTTATATTCCTGAT
>CAZPRB010000012.1:0-42921 GCA_964588645.1 uncultured Acetatifactor sp.
TGTTCACAATTTTGGTAATCTGTTCCTTAAAGATAATGACCAGTCCAACCAAAACCACGATTATCAAAATAATCTCTACCGTTCCCATTCCCTCTTCTTCCTTCACAAACTCTTTCCACGTTTTTAATGCACTCATCTTTTTTCCTTTCCGCATGACTTCCCCATGCTATCAATTTCTAGACTCCCATCGACGAGAAGGCAGGAATCATAATCATCAGCATTACCACCAAAAGCATCATAACCATGGGTAGCAACAGCTTCGTCACTGCCTCCTCCCCAAGGCGCTTCCCGTATTGCAGTCGCTCCAGGGATGCCTTGTCCGCTTCCTCCCGAAGCCTTTGCAAAAGAGTACTGTTCCCCTTTTTCAGATTCTGGGTCAGCAGTGTACACAACCGGATATACTCCTGCAGACCGGTTCTCTTTCCGAAGCGTTCATACACCGCGCCCTCAGAGCTTCCCATCCGCAGCTCCCTGCACGCGTGCAGGATTTCTTCATAAACGGGATTTTCCTCTCTTTCCCCGCGCGCTGTCGACTCATATTCCTCGCCCATCCTTTGAAAAGCGCCGCGGATGGTCATACCCGCACCCAGATACAGGGTCAATTTGTGCACCACATCCGGGTATTCCTTCTGCATCCTCTTTTTTCTCTTTTCCACTTCATCCTGAAGATCCTTATCCGCCAGCAGATATACCGCAAATGCCACTGCCACCGCAACAGCAAGCAGCCAGGGACCCATATCCTCCGTCTTTTGCTCCCAGAGCAATTCCTGCTCCTGCCAGCTGTCGGGAAGCTTCCATTCTCCCTTGGTACGGCTGTCTCTCTCCGAGGCAAGCAGAAGCTTTTCCAATGCTATATGAGTCCTTTCCGCCTCGGAAAGCTCAGGCGGTATGACTGTAACTGAGATGCTTTCCTCCCATTCCCACTCCTCATAAGAAATCCGGGCCAGAAGATTGATTTCCTGCGGTGTCTCCACAAAGCTTACTGTGCCGTCACCTCGCACCACATCTGTATTCCCGCTGGTCCAGCTGACCAGAAAGGGATAGCCCTCGTAGCATTCCTGCAGTGCCAGCTTCTTCGAGACCTCCCGCAAAGAAGGATTTTCACCCTTCATCAGTTCAGAAAGCTCCCCAAGAAATGCCCCCTGTATTTCCCGGATTTCCTGTTCCTCAAAGATTCTTGCCGCTACCGAAAGCCTGAATTCCTGCTTTCCCTCCGGCAACCGGCACACCACCTCCACCTCCCTCGCCCCTTCTTCATAGGTGCCTCTGGCAATCGCCCCCTGACAATCCAACAGAGAGGCTGTCCTGGCTTGTACACTGCATATCAGCCCAAGGAAAGCTCCTGCAAGGCATATCACCAGGGATTTCACCAGCTTATTTACATAATATTCCGTGCACATTTGCTGCTTTTGTACTCCCGGATGGAGCTTCTCCAAATTCTTCTCCACCCGGCTGTCAGAGACAATCGGGATTTTGCGAACGCAGATGCGTTTGTACAAATAGATTGCCATCCGATAGAGCGGTCGCAAAAGCTTACTTACGGATTCTTCTGTACTTTCCTTCCGGGACAATATCCCCAGTAAGAGAAATAAGCCTGCTATCACTCCTGCTGCCACATACACTTACCATCACCTCCTCACGCCATCTCCGCTGCCACTCTTTGCAGAATTTTCTCTCCCAGCACATAGGCTGCCAGATAGAGAGCCAGACATCCCGTCATGATTGCCGCCCCCTGCAGGTTGTGGTATAGCATATCAAAATATCCGGGGTAGCTGATGCCTATGTAACCGAGCACCCCAAAGGGTACCAGCTTCATTACGGATTGCTCCATACGCCGACCGGCCAGCATGGTTTGCATTTCCTGCCTGGCATCCAGCTTCTGACCGATTAATTCCGCGGTGCTGCCGATGATTTCCGGGAGATTGCCTCCGCCACGCTTTGCAATGGAGAACACGGTGGCAAATTGTCCGATTTCCTCACTATGGCTGCGCTCTGCCAGATTATGAAGCTGTTCCTCCAGTGTAATATTGATGATTAACCCACGCCGTATCGCCTCCAGTTCTCTGTATATCTGCGATTCCTTTCCATAGAGAAGCTCCATATCCCTGCGACATTCCAGAAATGCATTTTCTATGGCGTAGCCCGCTCGCAGGGAGGCGGACACGGACAAAATGCATTCCTTGAATTGCAGTGTCAGTTCCTCCCTGCTTTGCTGCCGTTTGCGTTCTGCAGACATACGGAAATACAGCACGCCTACAACAGTCAGCGGCAGGCACGCCCATACACTGCGATAGAAAAAATAGGACAGAAGGATTACGATTGCAGCTGACTTCATCATTGCAAAAGCACATTCTCTTGGACCCCATGGTTTCTCACGACAGCCCTGCCGCTTTAAGCTTGTTCTCATGCAGCAGCACCCCCTTCTTCTGTAATCTTCCCACGATATTACCCTCACTGTCCGTTCCTGCCTCCTCAAAGACATACAATGGATTCAAGCGAATCTGATCCCCCTCACACTCCATGACCTCCGTGATTTCAAGTACCCGTCTGGATTTGTCCCGGAGTCTCCCCAGATGGACAATAATGTCGATTCCTGATGCAATCTGTCGCCGGATTGCCTGCAGCGGAATATCCATCCCCATGAAAACCATGTTCTCCAATCTTGCCAGCATATCCGTCGCACTGTTGGCATGTCCGGTAGACATGCTGCCATCATGCCCCGTATTCAGACATTGCAGCATGTCTATGGCCTCCGCACCCCTTACCTCGCCCACAATAATGCGATTGGGGCGCATGCGCAGGGAACAACGAATCAATTCCCTGATTGTGATTTCCCGGCAGCCCTCCACATTGCTGTTTCTGGTTTCCAGCCGCACCAGATTGGGCAACCCCTGTAATTGCAATTCTGCACTGTCTTCAATTGTAATCACTCTTTCTTCCGAGGGAATATAGTCAGATAAGACATTTAAGAAGGTGGTCTTGCCGCTGCCGGTTCCGCCGCTGATAAAGATATTATATCCGGCACAAACCAAGGTTTTCAGAAACTCTGCAGCTTCCACCGAGACGGAGTGGTTCTGAATTAACTGACTCATGGTAATCGGTTTATCCGGAAACCGTCTTATGGTAACAATAGGACCATTCAAGGCTACGGGATTCATCACAATATTGACTCTGGAACCGTTGGGAAGTCTGGCATCCACAATGGGAGATGCCTCATTCACCACCCTGTTGCAGCCTGCCACAATCTGCTGTATGACATCCTGAAGCCTTTCCATGGATTCAAACCCTACATCTAATTCACGCAGACGTCCCGCCTGCTCCACAAAAATATGATTGGTGCCGTTTATCATAATCTCCGTCACCGAGCTGTCCTCCACAAATATCTGCAGAATATCCAGCCTTCTCAGGGAATCGAATAATTCCTTTCGGAGACGTCTGCGCACCTCCACGGGATAGACCACCATGCTCTCCTGCTCCAGCATTACATCATCTATCACGGCTTCCACTTCCTCATCCGTAAAATCTCTCCCGTAATCCAGCCGTTCCCTCACCTTTTGGCTCAGCTCTCCCTTCAGACGCGTATACTCCATATTTCATTCCTCCTTTCTCCGATATCCTATACTTTCCAGCTCTGAGAGCTGTCGTCTGACATACTCTGCCAGCTCCCCCCTGGTGTATTGCTCTATATCCTTCGGAAGCTTCCTCACCTGCGGTGCTCTGCACTTGCAGGTCTTTTGTAACACATCCTCATATTCATATAACGTCAGAACCTGCTCATATTGGGCCAGCTTGCTCTGCGCGATAGAGTCCTCCTGCGTCAGGGTAAATATTTTGCTGCAATTTCTCAAAATATCAAACAGACCCTGCATGCTTTCCGTCAAATCCAGAATGACATACTCATACTCCCCCAGCTCCGTAATCCGCTGTAAAAGCTGCATCCACTCTCCCACGGTTACCGTCAGAAGATTCTGGCCTGATTTCATGGGCGGAATGTAATCCAGCTTCCCCATGTGTTGAATAATGGTCTGCATGCGCCATCGGAACTTATCCTTATCTCCGCCCATGAAGTATAACAAATCAGCCATATCTCTTGTCTGCATATCGGGAACCAGCTCCGCAATTCCCGCGTAGTGTTCGAAATTCAGGTAAAGAGTCCTCTTTTCCGCGGCAAGCATCCTGCTCATGGTCATAGCAAAACAGGTCTGCATGCATCTGCGCACCGGAGAATAAATACCAATGAATTTGGTATTGGTATCTCCTATCAGCTTCGGCGGCTGCCCCACAGAGAAATCCGCATATATCGCCAACAGGCTCCGCAATACATTATCAGCCTGCTGATATTTATTGACGTTCTGCATCTCTCCCCATTTCATAATCCCGCTTTCATTCAGGATGACTGTGCACAGAGGCTTTAATGCCTGCAGCTCCTCCGCATAGACCGACTCTGCTACCACCAGCATACTGATTTCTGTTTTCTTCTCCTGCTGCATAAGTGTCGAGACAGCTGTGTAGGTGTGTATTTCCCAGGGCAAATCCTTGTGTGTTTTCAGGAAATCCGTCATCAGCCATGCATACTCCTCCTCCGTATCGCACAGCACTAAAATATCTTTTATCTCTTTTTTCAATAGACACCTCCAAGGCACAGGAGAATACTGCAGAAAATCGGTCCTGCCAGACAGATACCGGAAGCCCGCCTTTCCTTCTCATCCTCTATATACATCCGGATATTTCCGCTCAGCACCACCTCTGTCATATACTCACACAGATAGGCAATTCTTTCTGCGGCATTACGCTCCTTCAATATTTTAATCAGGGAAAAAAACGCTGCGAACAGCAGGGAAAAGAATAAGAAATATAAGAATTTCCCGGGGGGAAGATAACCGGCACAGACACCATATAGCTTCACATCTCCCGCACCCAGAGCTCCTATTTTGAACAGGGGGTACAAAAACAGCATCACACAGGCGCTCTTCGCCGGAAACAGTATGGCCTCACCTGTCCCTCCGCTAAATATTACATACACCCAGCCAACGATTACCATAATCAGAATCAGCCGATTCGGTATCCTGCGTTTTCTGTAATCGTACCGGCAGGCAATGGCAAGCAATAAACACAATGCCTCCAATCAATCATCTCCTTTGTATTTCGTTCCGATTTCATTCGTTTGTAAAAAGTGAAGCTTGAGACCGAACAGGTCTCAGGGAAGAAAAAGAATTCTGTAACTTCGATTTGTTGTAAAATGCATTATATACGCAGTTTTTTTGATTTGCAAGCGAAAATAATAAAAAAAGATAACTTTGGTAAATATTTACAATGTTTTCCGAAAATCAATCACAGAACACCTGAAAAGCTCAGGAATTTCAGCGTTTTTGGATGTCAAAGCCCTCCCGGTTGCAGCGCAAAACATTTTCCATAATTTTTCCGCAATGGTATATTTTGCTTTTTCCGCGGCTATACTTTAATCAATAAATCCGAAAGGAATGACCGCTGTGAAAATATTTTATCATCAACATCCGGAGAATCCCCAGCTGATTACCGAAGAGCTGACACCCCTTAATCTGAAGGAATCCATAGAAAAAACCCAACAGGCACTGGAAATTGCCTACTTGGGTTTTGACAACGCTGTGGAAATCGATTTGATTGACAGCTACATTTATGAAATTAATGCTCTGCAAAGAAGATATAAACACCTGACCGAGCTGGCAGAAGCACAGGGCTGTCTGCAATCGGAGAAATCATACCAGCATTCCCCGATTCGTACCCTGGTCAGCCATGTTTTCGGTTAATGTATGCCTTCCGTAGGTCAGACCCGCATAGACTGTCTGAGAGTTATTCATGACCGGTCCCCGGTCATTTTGCACTGCTATCTCCTGATATGCATCATGCAGCGGGCGGATAACTCTCTCTATCTCCGAGAGGAGCTGCGCGTCCCTTTTCACCTCCGCTTTTGCCAATCTGCGAATACAGAACAGATACAGCTGCAACAGCTCCGGTGCCGGCGAATACTCCGGGTGCAGAGAAGCCATCAACTCATTCAGGCAGCCTCTTGCTTTGCGGACCGCCTCCTTGAAGGTCTCCGCGTCCTCTTTCTCCAATCCTTCTTTGCCCTCGTCCAAATAGCAAAGCAGCATTTCATATAAAATTACAACCAGCTCTGTGGAATTCGCCTGTGTAATCCGCAGGGTAAATTGCTGTTTACATTCCTTCGTCATATCATTCTCCGCCTAATAAACTACTGTAATAGCTGTAACACCTGAGAGGGTCTCTCATTTGCCTGCGCCAGCATGGAGGTTCCCGCCTGCGTAAGCACCTGATAGGTAGTATATCTGGTCATTTCCTCCGCCATATCCACATCCATGATTCTGGAATAGGCAGCCGTCATATTCTCGTTAGTGATACTGAGACTGTTGACGGTGGATTCCAGACGATTTTGATATGCGCCCAGTTTACCTCTGCAGGCTGATACATATTTAATCGCAGCATCTATCCGGTCAATGCCGTCGTTTGCCCCGGCTTCCGTGCTCACATCCAGGTTTTCAATTCCCATATTTCTCAGATTCATCGCCGGAATATCAACCGCTAGAATCTGTCCCTCGTTGGCACCTATCTGAAGGCGCATAGCTCCGATTCCAACAATATTTATGTTCATATCATTTATTGTGAAGGTTGCATTGTCACCCGGCAGCACATCTGCCACATCAATGGTAAGCTCAAAACCGTTATCCGCCTTGAAGGTGACCAGACTGTCCCTGATTTCTGCCTCTGTCTCATCCGGGAAATTAGAGCCCGCTCCCAGAACACAGTTTGCCAGACTGTAGCTGATGGCTCCGTCCGCATCAGTTACCTTATTGACGGTCAGGGAAGTAACTGTATAATCCTTGTTTGGAACATCAGCGCTGTAGGAATTCACTGCAACTCCCGGAACATCGGTAAAGCCCTTCACTGAAAATTCACCGTTTAACAGCTTTTGTCCGTTAAACTCTGTCGTCTCGGAAACACGGGTAATCTCCTCCTTCAGCTGTGCGACCTCTCTCTGTATGATTTCTCTGTCATCATCAGTCAGAGTCCCGTTAGCGGATTTCACAGCTAATTCATTCATTCGCTGCAGCATATCACTTACCTCAGCCAACGCTCCGTCCGCAATCTCAATCACTGAGATTCCGTCACCGGCATTCTGACTTGCCACAGAGACTCCTTCCAGTTGTGCATTCATTCTCTTTGCCATCGCTAAGCCTGCCGGATTATCCTTGGCATGATTGATTTTTAACCCGGAGGAGAGCCTTTCCAGGGATTTCGCAAGAAAGCTGTCATTGTTAGCCAATGCATTATTGGATAACATGGCTGATACGTTGTAATTAATTCTCATAAATGCCTCATTTCTGCACTGCCTCTAAAAATACTTTCGCAATGCGGTATAGTTCTGTATTGTCAACTTCCCTGTCAGCTTCTTCTCCGCCCGAAACCTCCCTGTTAACGGACGCCTGTCTGCGATGAGCGGTCTCACCATCCTGCCCGGCTACTACCGGCAGGGTTCCGACCTCCCACTCGCCATCCATTTTGTTAATAACGGAATCAGTAAATATATCGGCAGTCTTTTTCAATTTCGTAACCGCATTTTCCGTATTTCCCAAAAGGAAGCCGGTAATTTTGCCCTCCGATACCCGGAAATGACCTTCCAGATGTTCCGTCTCCGACAAATCAATTGCCACAGTGACGCTTCCTTTTTCCGCTCCCGTTTTGTCCAGCACAAGATGCACCTTTGTCAGCTCCTCTCCCACATACATCGGGAAAATATATTCCTCCTCACGGGCCGCACCCGCTGCCACCGAAAGCTGTTTGTGAAGAAGCTGCATGGAGCGTACATCCATACTGTTGTCTGCCTGCAGGGTCATTGTCTGCAGGTCATTGTCAACCCCATCCAGCATTTCAAAATACTGATTCCGGAAGTCCTCTTTGTTTTCCAGAGCCTCTGTCAGCTCCGAAGCTTCAAGGGGCTTCTCCGTCCTCTGCTGCAGCTGCCGTGTTTTTTTCAGCTCCCAGTCTTTAAAGGGATTGCGGGAGGAATCCGTGAGTGCCTGCGCCGCCAAAAGATTATCCGCACACAGGGGCAGCTTGCTCCTCATCAGAAGCTCCACGCTCTCAGCCGACACATCAGCGGCCTGTCTGAGCTGCTCCAGATTCCTTTGACGATATGCCTCCATGGCCTCCTCACTATGTGACACAGCTGTCAGCACCTCTCTCGTCGTGTCCGCAAAGCCTCTTGCTATCTGCTCTGTAATACTTTCCCCTTTGCGGATAATCTCCACTGTAGTGCCAAAGTCTTCCGTGACGGATACATCCAGGGATTTGAATTTGCCGCTGCGGACAGCTGACAGCAAATTGGAGAAATGAAGCTCCGCACCGGTATTGACAAGTGCTCCCACAGCCGAACCGTCAGAGGCATCAAGCTGATGCAGCATACGATAAATTCCGATATAGGCAGTTTTTTCCTGCTCCGTAATCTGCTTGTTTTTTTCCAAGCCATAGAGAAATCTGCTATAGCTCTCTGCTGTATCCTCATAGGTCCGAGGAAGACTGTCAAAGTAGTCTTCCAGCTCCGCAAAGCTCATCTCCAAGGGATTTCTTCCGTCCCGAATCATTCTCAAAACCGACGCAGGTGTCATCTTCTCTGTCACGGTTTGAACCTGTGCATCTGCCTTCTGCACGCGTTCTATATTCGATGCATCAATGGTCATACGGTTATATCCCAATATGCGAACGGCTCTCCTGTTGGCCTCCGTAGCCTCGTAGCCCATATCCTGCAGGATATCATCCACATTGGCAAATGCCTTGCGGATGCTGTCTCCCAAATCCTTTCTGGGAGCGGTCATCAGGGTCTCATAATCCGTCTTCGCTTTTGCGAAGGCATCCTGCAGACTTCTGCCTTCTGCATGGAACCGGGACAAGGTACCCGGATGCTCTTTGGCACTCCAGGTACCCAGCAGGCTTGCAGGCAATCCCGGTATTTCTGCTACCACATGATTTACATCACGATATAATTCATATTTCGGAACTGCTTGCGCATCCTCCGGAAAGTACTGCTGTGCCACACTCTCTTCCATCTTACGCAGGACTTCTACCAGTTCCTCCATAGGTGCCGTATCAATGGCAAAACCACTCCGGAGCAGCTTTACATTCACCTCTGCACTCATGCGAAGACGAATCTCCTCCAGAATTCTTCTGGAGGACACATCCTTCCACTGCGGGAAATTGTCAGCCGGATTCTCAAAAAGCCTGAGCAGCTCTGCAGCCCTCTCATAAACAGAAACTGTTTGTGCCGGGTTACTGTGAATGGGATCCTTCCCCTCTGCGATGGCTGCTGCAGCCGCCTGCGCGAAGGTATGCTCCGATATGGGCAGCTGCACACTCTCAAGCTCCTGCCAAAGCTCCAGGTTTTCCTTGGTAATGGGGAGTCCTCCTGCCAGCAGAGCCTCCGCTGTCTGGCGGTTCTCTTCCTTGGGCAAAAGACCCTCCCTCCTTAATATTTTGTCAATTTCCTCTGTCATATCGATATGGGAATCGCCTTTGGCATTTTCCGAATAGTATCCCTGAATCTCCTCCGCATAGAATCTGGGCTGACTCCCGGTCAATCCCTTTTCTGCATCGGATGCTGCGCCAGCGCCACTGCTCTGTGACAAATAGAAGTTCCATAGCTCAGGCTCCATGCCATTGTCCACCATATAATTGATGGTGCCTTCGGTGGGGGGCTTCAGTTGTACCGTCATATCCCATGCTCTTTTTACACTGTAAAGGTTTTCTTCTGTCATGGGTATATCCGCTTCCCGGAAGCTGTTCTCCACTGCCCTGGCTAAGGTATCACTACCCAAAGCCTGCGCCAGTACCTCCCCATCCAAATCATCTGTATAGCCTGCAATATACTGACCGGAACGTGCCAGTTCTGCCTTAATTTTGTCTACAATCGTCACCGCTGTCCCGGGTTCCATTGCGGAGAAATCAAACCCCTCCTCTTCCATTTTGGCATAGTCCTCCGAGGACATGGTATGGGACAGAACGGTTCTGTAGTCCTGTTGAATAGCTACATCGATAGTTCCGGCCTCCTGCTGCAGCTGCGTCAGGGTCTTTCCCCGTTCTTTGTTGCTTGCTCTGCCTGCAATCCAGTTATTGTCCGAATGTCGTCCGTAGGCCACACCATAGGCATGACGGATATCGGTTCCCGTCACTTCATGATGCGGAGCCTCATTCTGCCTGACTGTATTCTGATTCCCGATTTCTGATGACTCTGTATGTTGAAACGTAATTCTCATGTACTTCCTCCCGTCAGAAACGTGCGCCGTAAGGCGCACCAACAAAAAGGTAAGTGCAACCGCTGTCACACTTACCTTTTATTTCGGCTCATATTCCCTAAATCTTAACTGTGATTCAGACACCGTTCCTTCCTGATACGCTATACCGTATATCCGTCTTAGCTGAAATCCTTTTCACCCAGTATAATCATGTCCTCATCATCATAGCGTTTTGCCAGCAGAACATCAAAGAAATGACCTATCGTCTTTCTGTTTGCATGGCGAATTGCTTCGTCCACAATTTCCTTTACTTCCATAACCGTGACAATATGGTCACTGGTCTGCAGCTCCTCAATTCTGGTATGAAGTGCAAGCACACCCAGTTCATCAACGGCATATTCTCTTTCTCTTGCATATTGTCTTCCGAATGCCACCAGAGAATCATTGCTCAGAGCCTCTACATCCATCCTCGAGGTAAAACAATCCTCTAAATTCCGGTACTGCGCAAGGAAACGGTTCATCGCTCTCTTAGTATCTACCATAACTACAATGATACCCACATTCTCCTGCTGTAGGGTTTTATTTAAGCTTCCCGCAGTCTTGGAATCCATCTCTGACGCCTTCTGAATAATCAGCGCTCCATTTTTTAAATCGCCCACGACTGCCGAAACATCCTTCTTATTCAGTGCACTTCCGGAAATTTTGGCAACCTTACCTGAAAAATTGCTGTCCTCCATCTGCACTTCACGAATCATGTTTTTGGCAAGGGTAAGAACATCCATGCCCTCTTCACCGGTGATAATAATGTTACCGGTGTAGGCAGCCATGCTGATATTGTCAATCGCTTGGGCAAGCTGCTCCTTTGCTCTCCTGCTCTGGATAAAGGGAGCAAACAGCTCTCTCTCCTCTCTGGTCAATGCACGAATCTGAGCCTTGTCTCGAACCACCTCAGGTTCCTCCGCAGATTCCTCCACAGATTCCTCCACAGATTCCTCTTCAGATTCCTCTTCAGATTCCTCTGCAAATTCCTCCTCAGGCTCCTCTTCGGTTTCCTCTGCCGGCTCCTGTACATCCCAGACAATATCCTCCGTCTCATCTTCCCCAAGGTCTTCTTCCGCTTCTTCTACTGCTTCCTCGGAAAGGTCTTCCGCTTCTTCTACTGCTTCCTCGGAAAGGTCTTCCGCCGTTTCCTCTACTGCTTCCTCAGGAAGGTCTTCTTCCGCTTCTTCTACCGCTTCCTCGGGAAGGTCTTCCGCCGTTTCCTCCCCTTCCTCACTGTCTATTCTGCCGCTCTCCAGCTGTTCCAGCAGACCGTCTCTCACAGATGCCTCGAAATCAGTAAACATTGTGCCTGTCTGCTGCAGGACATGTCTGCGTACCTCTTCCTTGCGTTTCTCCTCGTTTTCCTTCTTCATGCGTTCCCATTCCGCAAGGATGTCTTCTATACTCATCTGTCCGGTAATCTGCTTTTCAATATTTTCCGCCTCGGGCATCACAAGACTCAGCTGTCCGTCAGATTCCTGGGAAAGCACGGATGCCAGCTCCTTGGGGGGCTCTGCAGTCCATATAATCTCCTGCATTCCGCCGAGCTCTTCCTGTCGCATCTGCTCCATCACAAGCTCTGCAGTTCCATCTGCAGATGCCTCCTCAAACGCCTCTGCAGATGCCTCCTCAAACACCTCTGCAGGTGCTTCCGCAAATGCCTCTATAGGTGCTTCTGCAGGGCTTTCCTCCGTCACAGGCTCCTCCTGCACGGCAGCAAGCTCTTCGGTCTCTCCGAAAAATACCTCTGCTTCCGCAATTTCTTCTGCTTCAGGCTCCAAATCATCCTCGCTGACCTCATCTATCTGAGGGTAGTCAAGGCTCTCCGTATCAGACTCAAGCATGGGTGCCACAATCGATCTGGTGATGGGATTCTCAATGCTCTCCTCACCCAGTACTTCCTTTAGGCCTTCTGCCAGCTCTGCCTGCAAATTGATGGTATTATACTCACCCACATCCATAGTCTTCACATGAATATCCAATTCAGCGGGTAGCTCACCGAATACCTTCGTATCTCCGGTCACCTGCTCCTGCTCCGCTGCAGGGAACACCGGCTCATCCACCGGTTCCTTCACCGATTCCTTCACCGGCATTTCCTTTGGTATCTGTTCGTTCTGTGTTTCTTCGGTGACACGGAAGCGATTATCATATTTCTGCTGTTGCTCGGGTGTCAGGGGCTGATGTAATTTCTTCAATTCCATGGCCTTAATGACATACTTTCCCTCCCCAAACCACAGAATCATTTCGTCGCATTCCTCTACACAACGGGTAGCAAGACCGATTCTGTGATACAGATAAGCCAGTTCATACGCCCACTTCTCACGGTAGTCACGCTTTTTCAATTCCTCCAGCACCTCAATGCGCTCCTCGAGGCTGACATCCTGTGCCTCATAGAGCTTGTACTGCAAAACATATCGTCCGGAATCCTTCGGTGCGACCTGCACAAACTCCTTGTAATACTCTACCGCCTGCACATACTCTTCCATCTTGATGGACAGTTCACACAGGGAATAGCAAATCGTTCTTCCGCCGGGACGTCTCTCGTAAGCCAAAAGCAGCATATCCCGGGCATCCTCATATCTGCGATTGATTTTGTACAAATCGCTAATGGTGCAAAGCATCATAACGCTTTTGACACGCCGCCAATCGATGGTATCTGCAATCTCCGCTGCCTGAGCATACTCCCCACAGGCAATCAGCTGTTTTATTTCATCCGCTCTTACTTTATATTCATACTTATCCAAGGTATCTCGCTCCCTTTTCTGATATCATGTAATCTCTTCTATCGCAGGGCACACTTCCCCACTTTTTCTTAGTGTACCATAGCATCTATAGCCATGTCAAAAGTAAACACGGAAAAATTGTCGAAAAAATACAAGATATTGTATGCCTGTCATTCTTTTCTAAACTATATGTCGGTTTCTGATAACAAATTACTCAACCGCGCAAACTGCTCCAACGTAAAGGTTTCCCCTCTCACGGTAGCAGGAAGTCCCATTTCTTCCAAAGCTGCAAGTA
Source organism: uncultured Acetatifactor sp. (assembly GCA_964588645.1). Taxonomy (GTDB): domain Bacteria; phylum Bacillota; class Clostridia; order Lachnospirales; family Lachnospiraceae; genus Acetatifactor. The sequence goes on from CAZPRB010000012.1 coordinate 13,344, forward strand.
CCTGCTCCTTGGTCACCTGTAAGCCCGGCGCATTGGTAAGGCCGTTTACAAGCGTCTTACGTCTCTGATTAAAAGAAGCGCGTATCAATGCAAACATTCTGCTCTCATCCTCTACCTGCACGGGAGGCTCCTCATATCTGGTCAACCGTATCACCGCACTCCCCACATTGGGTCTGGGAATAAAACAGTTGGGCGGCACATTCGCCACAAGCTGCGGCTTCGCATAATACTGCACAGCCAGTGACAGTGCACCGTAATCCTTGGTGCCGGGGCCCACCTGCATGCGGTCAGCTACCTCCTTCTGCACCATAATCGTAATGCTCTTTAACGGTACATGACTCTCAAACAGACCCATAATGATGGGCGTGGTTATGTAATACGGCAGGTTTGCCACCACCTTGATGGGCTTACCGTCATTTCGCTCTCTTACAATTTTATTGATATCCACCTTCAGGATATCATCATTTATCACCGTTACGTTGTCATAGGCAGATAAGGTATCCTCAAGAATGGGAATCAGTGCCTTATCGATTTCCACTGCCACCACTTCTCTTGCACTCTCCGCCAGATACTGGGTCATAGTACCGATGCCCGGTCCGATTTCCAGTACGCAATCCTCCTTGGTAATCTCCGCTGAGGAGATGATACGGTCCAACACCGTGGTATCTATCAGAAAGTTCTGTCCGAATTTTTTTTGAAAATTAAAATGATATTTCTGCAAAACCTCTATGGTATTTTGCGGAATTCCTAAATATGCCATGTCATTCTCCTCTTTTCCCAACTGCCTTTTCCGGGTTCAGCACCGTGTCTGCCCTCTTATTTCCGAAAAAAATCCTTTACCTCATACAAATCTTTGAAAATGCGAAAACTCAATTCCTTCATTTCGTTATCCGGCGCTATCAAATCCGGAACCATTATGGGACTCATACCCGCTGCATATGCAGCACGAATGCCATTGGGCGAATCCTCAATGGCATAGGCCGCTTCGGGTGCCACCTTCATCTCCTCACATGCCAGCAGATAAATATCCGGATTGGGCTTGGAGTGTTCCACCCTGTCGCCGGTCACAATCACCGAAAAATACTCCAACAGCCCTGCTGCCTGCAAATGACTGCGTACCGTTTCCTTTCCGGAGGAGGAAGCCAGTCCGATTTCATATCCTGCCCCTTTCAGAAATTCCAGTATTTCCCGGGCTCCCGGCTTTATCGGCATACCATTGTTCCGCAAATATTCCCTCGTCCATTCCGAGGCCCTTTTGCGGAAGGTATCATAGGGGAAGTCCTCTCCATAATGTTCCATAATAATTGTTCTGGTGTCATTGCCATTCCGGCCCACACACTGCAGGAATATCGTTTCCACATCGCTGACGCCGTTTTCCTTTGCTATGGCTTCCCAGCTGTCCAGACACAGCTTTTCCGTGTCAAACAGCACGCCATCCATATCAAATACAACTGCTTTCCTCATCTTCATCAAACTCCTTTTGTCCAACTTTGGTTCCGATTCCCGGTCTAAGCGGCGCTTCTCTACTCCACATATTTGAAATCTTCCAGGAAATGAATGCAGTTATAAAGCAGTAGCACATCCGTTTTCTCGCTCACATATTGCTCCATAAATGGGAATAATCTGCCGTTAAAATATCTCAAATCCAGTACATATATCTTCTCATAATGTTGTGCCAGCAGAGGAATCATACTATTAGCATAGGAATCCTTAATCACAAATAAAGTTTTTCCATTATGATAACCGGATGTCTGAATCTCCACAAAGGCATGATTATCATCCAGAAAGTATCCGTATTGATTCTTAGTATCCAGATGCTTCTCTTCATAATAGGAATCCGCAGTCTTAGCAAAATCATAGATAACTGTCACAGGCTTCGCCACCGTCTCCGGGAAAATCTGTATCTTATCTCCTGCCATAGGAAGGTTGATGCGGGAATGCAGGGTTCCCAGAAAATCCTCTGTCACGGTCTCCATGCCCTCCACATCCCTGACAAGGGGCAGCCGTTTCGCATTCTTACGCCATGCCTCATAGCCGTAATAGGCGCCCAGACCGGTCCAATGGTGGTCTGTGCGATAATAGATTTCCTCATCTGAGTGCTCCCACAGTTCACTGTATACATCAATATAATTGTCCTCTCCCACCAGCTCTTTCACATCCGCAAGAAGCCTTGTCTCATCATAATACGCTGCATTGGCAGGCATTTTGTCCGTCAGGATATTGTCTGCGGTGGGCACCAGCATCACCTTCGCATTCCACCGCTTCACAAGCTTCTCCAGCAATTGCAGCTTCTGCTGCTCCGACTCAGGTGCATAGTCCTCCGGCTTATGCTGTTCTATGAGATACCCGTCTTCTCCCAGATAGATTCCGTTTATCTCCTTTTTCTGCATCAAAATATCAATAGTTGTCTTCAACGCAATCCATTTATCCCTGCCCACAAACTGGTCCGTCACATAGCTTTCATAATGCTCTGTGTACGTTCCGTCCAGCAATGACTCCTTGGAAAATTCCGGTCGGGAGGTCAATATCCGGTTCTCTGTCTCCGAAAAGAGCCTGTCCTCCCTGACGAAATCTGCCACAGTGAAAATCAATATCACGGACGCGATGATTCCGATTGTTAATATCGCATTTTTCTTATCATTCATAGAGCTCCTCGTTTCTACATAGCATGTCCAGGCTGATATCAAATCCGTTTCCCGTCCGCCGGAGGTTCACCGGCTTCTCCCTCATCAGAACCGGAAATAGAGGAAGGGATTGTAGGAAGCATCCACGATATAGGCAATGGACAAAAACAAAAGCAGCGCCGGAACAAGCTTTTCTCCCAGGCGATATACAGCCATGGCATATCCCTTACGGGAACGTGCCAGACGGTCAACAGCGCCTTTTACCAGAGGTGTGGATGCTATCGCCGCTATCACAAACAACAGCAGGTATTCCTTCCCCAGGAATAGGGCTTGAGAATCCCACAGACCTGCATTGTTCCTGCCAAGCATAGCCTGCAGAAAACCAATGATACCAAGCCCGGTCTCCACGGAAAAGAGCACCCATCCGAAGATAACCACCAATGCCGTATAAATCCAACTGATGCCCTTCGGCAGGACACCAAGGAGTTTCTTCAGGAATAATTTCTCCAAAATCAAAAAGAAGCCAAACCACAGACCCCAGAGCAAAAAATGAAGTCCCGCTCCGTGCCAGATACCTGTGAGAAGCCACACAATCAAAATATTGATTATCTGCCTCCCCAGACCCTTGCGGTTTCCGCCCAGAGGAATGTATACATATTCACGGAACCAGCTGCTCAGGGTGATATGCCACCGGCGCCAAAATTCCGTAACCGATACGGATACATACGGATACTTAAAGTTCTCCGGGAAGGTAAAGCCCAGGCAGGCTCCCAGTCCGATTGCCATATCGGAATATCCGGAGAAATCGAAATAAATCTGAAAGGCAAAGGCAAGAATTCCCAGCCAGGCGGTCAGAACACTGATATTTCCATAATCCATGACGGATATCTCCGACCACAGCATTCCGATATTGTTGGCAAGCAACACCTTCTTCGCAAGACCTGTCACAAAGCGTTTAACCCCATAGCTAATCTGACAATAATCAACCGGACGGTCGTGCACGGAGTCCTGCACCTGCTTGTATTTCACAATGGGACCGGCAATCAATTGGGGAAACATGGTTACAAAGACGCCAAAGTCCGGAAGATTCTTCTGTACCTTCGCCTCTCCCCGATACACATCTATGGAATAAGACATGGTCTGAAAGGTGTAAAAGGAAATACCTATCGGCAACGGTAAATTCAGCAAGGGCAGCCCGGTTCCCGCCACACTGTTGACTGTTTGAATCAGGAAGTCCGCATACTTAAAGAAGCCCAGCAGCAACAGATTAATCACAATGGAGGACACAAGGAAAACCGCGGCAGCCTTGCGTCCCCGGAAGCGGTCTATCAGTCTGCCGTGGATATAATCCGACACCGTGGAAAACAGCATCAAAACCACATATACCGGTTCTCCCCAGGCATAGAAAAACAGGCTCCCTACAAGGAGGATGAGATTTTTCATCCTCCCGGGAACCAGAAAATAGCATATCATGAAGATTGGTAAAAACCGAAACAAAAACAATACACTGCTAAAAACCATATTTTACTCCATTACTGTGAAACGACCCTTCCAATCACTTCCAGCGCCAGCTCATTCTGCTCCTGACACTGTGTAATCACAGCCTCATCACCGTTCTCCATAGCAGTCATAGTATCTGCACCCAGCTGGACAAAGCACACGAAATTACCGTATTTCTGAATGCGGGACGCCTGAATCTTGCCCACGTTCATGGGATACTGCATGGTATTGGATACCTGTGCATCCCGATAGGTATTCAGTGCTTCCTCCACAGCCTCTACCTTATCATCTTTTGCCCTGATAATCAATAAAGTATCAACATTTGTGCTGATCATGGGCATCTCCGCCATATAATCATCATACATATCCGGAGTGATTCCGTAGAGTGCCTCCAAAGTCTCCGGATCCATCTGAGTATCCGGCCAGTAATTCTCTCCCAATGCATCTACCACAGCCTGTCTGACAGCTTTCATCTCCTCACTCCAGCCGTTGGAGATATCCATACCTCCGACTGCTTCCTCCGTAGCGTCTGTCATGTCTTCCACCGGTTCCTGTGAGGGCTCTGTGGATGGGGTCTGCTCCCCTGTCTGTTGCTCTGAGTTCTGTTCTGCGGACGGTGTCGTGTCATCTTTCCTTCCTCCGCAGGCACTCATTCCCATCGCAAGCAAACCGATGCAAAATAAAACTGATAATTTTTTCATAGTGTTCTCCTTCTCTCATTCTCCCGACGAATGCCGGGTATGCATTCTTTACACAGTTAGTTTATCCCTTTTTCTTAATCTTAGCCGCATTATAACATAGAATTTCTCCAAGATAAATTAAGTTTTTCTAAAGAATAATCTTTCAAAAATCAGTTGACTTTCCCCCGTTCTTCGGTTGTAATAGAAATTAGTCTGTCTTTGATGTATTAGAATTATGTGAAGGAGTATAGATTATGAGCATCTTAAACGTAGAGCATTTGACCCACGGCTTCGGTGACCGTGCCATTTTCAATGATGTGTCCTTCCGTCTGCTGAAGGGTGAGCACATCGGACTCATCGGTGCCAACGGAGAGGGCAAATCTACTTTCATGAATATTATCACAGGAAAATTAATGCCTGACGAAGGTAAGGTGGAATGGGCAAAGAATGTCCGGGTAGGTTATCTGGATCAGCACACTGTATTGACACAGGGCCAAACCATCCGTCAGGTTCTGGCATCTGCATTTGACTTTTTATTTGAGATGGAAGCACAGATGAACGAAATCTGCGACAAAATGGGGGATGCCACGCCCGAAGAGCTGGAGGTCTACATGGAGGAGCTGGGCACGATTCAGGACCTTCTCACCATGCATGACTTTTATATGATTGATGCGAAGGTTGAGGAAGTGGGACGCGCTTTGGGACTGATGGATATCGGTCTGGACAGAGATGTGACAGAGCTTTCCGGCGGTCAGCGCACCAAAGTGCTTCTGGGCAAATTACTGTTGGAGAAGCCGGATATTTTACTGTTGGACGAGCCTACCAACTATTTGGATGCGGAGCATATCGAATGGTTAAAGCGCTATCTGAACGAGTACGAAAATGCTTTTATTCTCATCAGCCACGATATTCCCTTCTTAAACAGTGTGATTAACTTAATCTACCACATGGACAATCAGGAATTGAACCGCTATGTGGGTGACTATGATAAATTTCAGGAAGTGTACGCCATGAAAAAGGCACAGCTTGAAGCTGCCTACAACCGTCAGCAGAAGGAAATTGCGGACCTGAAGGATTTCGTGGCTCGCAACAAGGCAAGAGTATCTACCAGAAATATGGCCATGTCCCGTCAGAAAAAGCTGGACAAAATGGATGTGATTGAACTGGCTGCCGACAAACCGAAGCCGGAATTTCACTTCAAGGAAGGTCGTACCTCCGGCCGCATCTTATTCGAAACCAAAGATTTGGTCATCGGATATGACGAACCTCTCTCCAAGCCCTTGAATCTATCCATGGAAAGAGGACAGAAGGTGGTTCTGGTAGGTGCCAACGGCATCGGTAAAACCACCTTACTAAAGAGTATTCTGGGTCTCACCAAACCTCTTTCCGGCAAAGTAGAGCAGGGAGATTACCTGGAAATCGGATACTTTGAACAGGAAATGAGTCAGGACAAGGATAATAGCTGTATCGAAGAAATCTGGCAGGAATTCCCCGGATTCACTCAATACGAGGTGCGTTCTGCCCTTGCAAAATGCGGTCTTACCACCAAACATATCGAGAGCAAGGTCAAGGTTCTCAGCGGTGGGGAACAGGCAAAGGTCCGCCTGTGCAAGCTGATTAACCGCGGCACCAATATCCTTCTTCTGGACGAGCCCACCAATCATTTGGATGTGGATGCCAAGGAGGAATTGAAACGTGCCCTGAAGGAATACAAGGGCAGTATCCTGATGGTATGCCATGAACCCGAATTCTACGAAGGACTTGCTACGGATGTGTGGGACTGCGCCAAGTGGACCACAAAGGTGTTGTAATTGCCCATCAATCCTCTGTTGCGTCAGGGTCGTATTCCAAAATATCTCCCGGCTGACAGTTGAGAGCTTCACAGATAGCGATCAATGTCGAGAATCTGATTGCACTAATCTTGCCTGTCTTCATCTTGGACAGGTTGACATTGGACACTCCTACCTTCTCGGACAATTCATTCAAGCTCATCTTCCTGTCAGCCATAACTCTGTCTAACCGTAAAATTATTTTTCCCATAGCCTCTGCCTCGCTTTACAATGTCTCATCCGATTCCTGCTGTAACACAGCACCATACTTAAAAATATACACCAATATTAACACAACCAAAACCACAAGAACAACACCCAAATCCACCGTGAATTTCAGGTTGAATTTATTATTGGTGATACTGTCTGTCACAGAATTCGTCACTGTAGAAATAATTGTCCAGGGAATCAAAGCAATAGCAAGATTCTGCATCCTGCGTATCACATTCTCCTCAAACGGAGACTGACAATCACGGAACGATTTGCATAAACTGCCGATAAATATCAGGGTTACAAAGGTCATAACCAAAGCAACCAGCCCCATCACATAAATCCATGCCAAATCCCGCAAGGTAAAGCAGAAATCCTCCACCTCTCCCGTTGCGACAACTTTTCCCTCTGTGATTTCAACATTTGAAAAACCATCTTCCTCCTCATCGATTACTTCTGTTGCAAGCGTTTCCTTTACAAGGTCAGCCTGCTCCTGCGTCATTGCGAAGCCCAGGGCAGAATAATTGACTTCAACCATTATCTCTCCGACAAATGACATTTTAAGCAAGGAATCCGGTATGACAAAACATACAACGGAACCGATTAAGGATAATACGATTCCGATACCCACCAAGATTTTCGCTATCAAGGTGATGATATTGCTTACCTTTCCGATTTTGTTAATTTTTTGAATTGCCTGTTCTTTCATGATACTCTCCTTTTCTACCATTAAATTTATTTCTATGTCACTGTATTCTCCCCGTAATATATGTCTTAATAAAGAAAATACATTTTTTAATGTTTATCGTTAAATGCAGTATAATGTATCTTTTTTCATTTGTCAACACTTTTTAATGTTAATCATTAAATTTTTATCGAACACAGGACAATAAAAAACGATGCGCCTTTTGCAAAAGCGCACCGTTACTCAAATCACTTATTCTATCAATCTATATGTCCGCCGGAGAACAATCCTACCGGGTGGTCAGAATCCTTGTGGGACTCTGCCGCTTCCGTTTCTTTCGGCAGCGTATCGGAATCCTTCTTTGCAACAGTCTCACCGGTATTCTCCTTCGCGCCGGATTTATCGGAATCCTTCTCTGTAACAGCCTCACCTGCGTTCTCCTCTGCGACGGATTTATCGGAATCCTTCTCCGCATCAGACTCATCCGCATTCTATATGTCCGCCGGAGAACAATCCTACCGGGTGGTCAGAATCCTTGTGGGACTCTGCCGCTTCCGTTTCTTTCGGCAGCGTATCGGAATCCTTCTTTGCAACAGTCTCACCGGTATTCTCCTTCGCGCCGGATTTATCGGAATCCTTCTCTGTAACAGCCTCACCTGCGTTCTCCTCTGCGACGGATTTATCGGAATCCTTCTCCGCATCAGACTCATCCGCATTCTTCTCTGCGATGGCTTCCTCTGTCTTCTCCTCCTCAGGGTCGGGCAGTCCCTTTTCTCTGCGGAAGATTTCCATAAACTCTTTGCCTGTGATAGTCTCCTTCTCAATCAGGAAGTCCGCCAGCTTATCCATCAGCTCCCGATTCTCACGAAGCAGCTCCAGAGCCTTATCATAGCTTTCTTTAATGATAGCTACCACTTCTGCATCAATCTCTGCGGCAGTCTCGTCACTGCAGTTCAAAGCAGCTCTGCCATCCAGATATTGGCTTTCCACAGTTGCCAATCCCACCAGTCCGAATTTCTTGCTCATACCGTACCTGGTGACCATGGAACGGGCAATTTCCGTAGCCTTCTCTATATCATTGGCAGCACCTGTGGTCACAGTATCAAATACCACTTCCTCCGCAGCTCGCCCGCCTACCAGACCCACCAGCATATCGCGAAGCTCTGCTTCCGTGTTCAGGTATTTCTCTTCCTCAGGTACATGCATGACATAACCAAGAGCACCCATGGTTCTGGGTACAATGGTAATCTTCTGTACCGGCTCGGAATTCTTCTGCAATGCGCTGATCAGCGCATGACCCACCTCATGATAGGATACAATTCTACGTTCTTCCTTGCTCATGATACGGTCCTTCTTCTCTTTTCCAACCAGAACCTGCTCCACAGCGTTGAACAAATCCTGCTGACTTACGTATTCACGGCCCTCTTTCACTGCATTGATAGCCGCCTCATTAATCATATTGGCAAGGTCTGAACCTACCGCACCGCTGGTTGCCAGCGCTATGGCATCCAAATCCACGGTCTCGTCCATCTTCACATCCTTGGCGTGAACCTTCAGAATCTCCACACGGCCTCTCAAATCAGGCTTGTCCACAATAATCCGTCTGTCAAAACGTCCGGGACGAAGCAGCGCCTTATCCAGAATCTCAGGACGGTTGGTTGCTGCCAGAATCAGAATACCCTTGGAGCTGTCGAAACCATCCATCTCGGAAAGCAGCTGATTCAGGGTCTGCTCACGTTCCTCATTGCCACCGCCATACTTGGAATCACGACTTCGACCGATAGCATCAATCTCATCAATGAAAATAATACAGGGCGCATTCTTGGTTGCCTCCTTGAACAAATCACGCACACGGCTGGCACCGACACCCACATATAATTCAATAAAGTCTGAACCGGTCAGGGAGAAGAAGGGTACATGCGCCTCTCCTGCAACCGCTCTTGCCAAAAGAGTTTTACCTGTTCCGGGAGGTCCTACCAGCAAGGCACCCTTAGGCAGCTTCGCACCGATTTTGGCATATTTACCGGGATTGTGCAGGAAATCCACCACCTCTACCAGAGATTCCTTGGCTTCATCCTCACCTGCCACATCCTTGAAGGTGACTCCTGTCTCCTTCTGCACATATACCTTTGCATTGCTCTTTCCTACGCCCATGGGGCCGCCGCTTCCGCCCATTTTGCGGAAAATCAGTCCGAATATCAGCCAGATGGCTGCCACCGGCAGTACCACCGTCAGTAGTATCTCCATCAGGAAGGACGACTGGGTAGTCACACGGTCTGCCACTACGCCATGCTCAATACAGCGCTCTGTCAGCTTGTTGAAATCCTCCATCATCAAGGTGGTGTAGCCGTCAGTTGACATGCTCTGACGCAGCATGGACAGGTAAACCTCCTGGAAGGTCTGAGGCTGTGCATGGGTCTGCTGCTCCTGCTTAAGGGTGACGGTTATGGTTGCATTCTCGCCGTTCACCTCCACAGCCTCCACTTTGCCGGCTTCCAGATCCTCCAGAAACTGTGTATAGCTCACCTCTCTGACGGCATTCATACCACTCGCCATGCTGTACAGCGAATACATCATAAAGATGGTAATCAAAGCCATTACAATCAGCAATACCACATTGGGCTTAATCGGCGGCTGATTGCCGTTATTGCCGCCGTTATTTCCCTGTCCGTTACCGCGACCGCCATTATTGCGACCGTTTCCGTTTTCAAATTGGTTCAAATTGTTGTCACTCATTTAGCTACTCTTTCCTTTAATAATCGGTTCACTGGTCAAATCCACTCCAAGTCTCTTAAATGTCTTTATATCAACCTCGGAAAGCATCACGGAGGTATGTACCTGGCAGCCCTTCAGCTTGGGCAGCTGTTCCAATGCCTTCTTTGCATTGTCATCACTCATTGCCGAGACAGAAAGCGCTATCAATACTTCATCTGTGTGCAAACGGGGATTCTTTCCTCCTAAATATTTCGTCTTCAGCTCCTGAATGGGTTCAATGGCCTGAGGAGAAATCAGATGCAAATCATCATCCACCTCTCCCAGATATTTCAAAGCATTCAGCAATAACGCTGCCGAAGCTCCCAGTAAATCCGTGGTTTTGGAGGTGATAATCGTGCCGTCGGAAAGCTCGATTGCAGCGGTGGGAACACCCAGCCTCTCTGCACGCTCCTTCGCAGCCACTGTCACCCTTCTGTCATCAGGCGATATCTTAGCCTGTTTCATCAGAAGCTCAATCTTATAGACTTCATTTTCCTTGGCTTTTCCCTTAATCACATCATTTAAGGCTGTATAATAACGACGTATAATCTCCATGTGGGAGGCTTCCCTGCAGGCTTCATCATCCACAATGCAGTTACCCGCCATGTTCACACCCATATCGGTGGGAGACTTGTACAGATTCTCGCCATAAATCCCCTCAAATATCGCGTTTAAAACCGGGAAAATCTCAATATCACGGTTGTAATTGACCGTGGTCTCACCGTACGCCTCCAAATGGAAGGGGTCAATCATATTCACATCATTCAGGTCCGCAGTCGCAGCCTCATAGGCAAGATTAATGGGATGCTTCAACGGGATATTCCAGATGGGGAAGGTCTCATACTTCGCATATCCGGCCTTGATGCCTCTCTTATTATCATGGTAGAGCTGTGAGAGACAGGTAGCCATCTTGCCGCTTCCCGGTCCGGGGGCGGTCACTACCACCAAGGGTCTCGTGGTCTCGATATATTCATTCTTGCCAAAGCCCTCATCGCTGACAATCAACGGAATGTTGGAGGGGTAGCCCTCTATCGTATAGTGAAGATATACCTTTACATTTTTCTTCTCCAGCTTTTCTTTGAATTCCACGGCGCGCATCTGTCCGGCATAATGGGTCAATACCACACTGCCCACGTAGAGACCGCGACCCTCGAACACATTAATCAGTCTCTGCACATCCTCGTCATAGGTGATTCCCAAATCCCCGCGCACCTTGTTCTTCTCAATATCAGCTGCATTGATTACAATGATAATCTCAGCTCTGTCAGAAAGCTTCATCAGCATTCGCAGCTTGCTGTCCGGCTCAAATCCCGGCAGCACTCTGGAGGCATGATAGTCGTCGTATAACTTCCCGCCGAACTCCAGATACAGTTTATCGCCGAATTTACTGATTCTCTCCTCAATATGCTCCGATTGCATTTTTAAATATTTTTCGTTATCAAATCCCACTCTCATAACTGACCGTTCGCTTTCCTTTTGGATTTTCCTTTTTAGTATATCAGAGTTCATTGTAGCACAACACAATTAATTATTCCATAAAAAACCCATGAATAAATATCAAAATTTTATAAAAAAGCCTGCTAAACAACATCAAAAATCCCGCAGGGAATTAAAACATATACAACATGTTTCAACTCTTACGGGATTTCTGTCGTACGAATTCTCTCAGATTATATGAAAATTCACATGATGCGATAATTCTCATGATATGATTATTCTCACTTTACAGGGCAATTCTCACCCTATGCCAGTGCCTGACACACCTGACTGCGAAGCTCATCCGCTGACATAGCACCCAGGAAATTCGCTGTAGGCTGTCCGTTCCGAAATACGATGAAGTTGGGAATACTCGTCACACGGTATTTCTGTGCAATCGCCATATTGGTCTGCACATCACATTTCCCAACCTTGCATTTGCCCTCCAGCTCCTTGGCAAGAGCCTCTACCGCAGGTGCCATCATCTTGCAGGGATTACACCAGTCCGCATAGAAATCCACCAGTACGGGCAATTCTGACTTCAAAACCTCATCCTCAAAGTTCTCAACCGTAAATGTATATTCCATGACATCCTCCGTTTCTACGCTGTGCGTTATCTTTAGTTTCTGCATCATAATCAAAAATTATTCTATCTGTAAATAATGTACTTGCAAATGGGATTCCCCATAGCGGAGAACTTTTCCTCATACTCTGTCATGATATTTCCCTGCATCAGTTCTGCATCCTTGTGCAGGTCGTAGGTAATCACCTCCGCCTTCCAGCCTGCGGGCTCCAGCTCCTCCACTGCAAAATCAAACAGCTCTCTGTTGTCCGTCTTAAATTCCAGACGGCTGTCCTTTTTCAGAATGATGTCATATCTGTCCAGAAACTGCCGGGACGGAAGCCTTCTCTTCGCGTGGCGGTCCTTGGGCCAGGGGTCTGAGAAATTCAGATAAATCTTATCCACCTCCCCTTTCCCGAACACCTTGACGATATCCTCCGCATCCATGCGGATAAATTTCAAGTTCGGAAGCTCTTCCTCCTCCATTTTCTGAATGGCGCGCAGCAGCACACTGGAGTATTTCTCAATCCCCACATAATTGATATCCGGATGAGCCTTCGCCATGGCGTGAAGGAACCTTCCTTTTCCCATTCCGATTTCTATATGAATGGGATGATTATTTCCGAATATTTCCTTCCAGGTTCCCGGACATTGCTCCAGCACAGCTTCCTGTACCACGTAATCACTCTCCGCAATCACTTCGCGGGAACCGGTAATATTGCGCAATCTCATAATACTTTCTTCTTAACCTTTCCGTAACAATTTGCTTTACCAATATCAATTTACTTTATCCGGGAATCATTGTCAATTATGAACGTTTTTTCCATATACTTTTTTACTATGGTTTTTCCGAAAAATGGTGTATGATAAAAAGGAACTCATAATGTTAACAAGGAAAGGTTTCCTATATGCTCCAGAATAAGCTGCTAAAAAACTCAATCTATAAACACGGTACCCGATGTCTGGCTCTCGTATGTGCAGGCTCTCTTTTCCTGTGTCAGTATTTTCCCGCACATGCCGCCTCCTACAAGGAGGAGCGTATTGCACAGCATCAGGCAATGCCCGTTCAGTCCAACGAGATTGATAATTGGCCGGAGGGACCTGTGGTCAGTGCGGAATCTGCCATATTGATGGAAATCAATTCCGGTGCCATTCTCTACGAAAAGAATATTCATACAAAACAGTTCCCTGCCAGCACCACAAAGATTCTGACCACCCTGATTGCATCGGAGCAGTGTTCCCCGGATGAGACTGTCACCTTCTCCCATGCTGCGGTATTCGGAATCCCCGTGGGAAGTAACCATGTGGCTATGAATGAAGGGGATACTTTGTCCATGGAGCAATGTCTGGATGCTATCCTCATCCGTTCCGCTAACGAGGTTTCCTACGCGGTAGCCGAGCATATCGGCGGAACCTGGGAGGGCTTTGCAGACATGATGAATCAGCGTGCAAGGGAGCTGGGATGCGTGGATTCCCATTTCGTTAATCCCAACGGTCTGCCCGACGAGGAGCATGTGACCAGCGCCTATGATCTGGCGATGATAGGAAGAGCCTTCTTCGCCAATGAGATGCTGTGCAAGATAACCACCACACCAAAGCTTGTTCTCCCCAAAAAGGAGGATACCTTAATCGACTGGAACAAGATGGATCTTTTGGAGGGACATGAGTACGCCTATGAATATCTGGTAGGCTGTAAGACAGGCTACACAGATGCCGCCAGAAGCACCCTGGTGTCCTGTGCAGAGAAGGATGGTCTGAAGCTTATCTGTGTTGTATTAAACGATGAGTCTCCTTATCATTATGAGGATACCATTGCACTGTTCAACTATGGCTTCAGCAACTTTGAAAAGATAAATATTTCCCAGACAGAAACCAAGTACAACATGGACGATGCCGGTTCCTTTTACAGTGACAATGACATTTTCGGCAGCTCTGAACCGATTTTATTCTTAAACAAAAATGATTGTATCATTCTTCCCAAAACGGCTGATTTCCAAGATACGGTTTCCTCCATCTCCTACGATACGGAAAACGAAAATCAGGTTGCAGTCATCACCTACACCTACAATGATGTATATATAGGCTCCGCCTCCGTCGACCTGGCTGTCAGCAAGGAGGAGAGCTATACCTTCGATACGATAACAGAAACAGAAGCCGCTGAGCCTCAGGAGGAGACCTCCTTCGTCTTTATCAATATTGTAAAAATTCTGCTGTGGGCTGCAGGCATCGCCGGCGGTGTTCTGCTTATCCTTATTATCAGAGCCATCCTGAAGGATTATCAATTCTCCCCCCGCAGTCGCCGGCGTTCCCGGCTCCGGAACCGGAGAAGGCGCTCCGGCCGTAACAGAAACCGCACCAACTATCTGCCGGTGAGCCGCCAAGCGGAAATCCGGGCAGCGAGAAAACGTGTCCGCAAACGAAAATGGAACAAAAGAAACAGGGATTACAATTAATGTAGTCCCTGTTTTTTTTGCTTCTTATGCAGTTCTCTTGCATGCTCTCTGCGCCGGGCAATGCCTTCTGCTTCCTCTTTGGTAATAAACCTTGTAGTCTTCACTACAAAAATCCTGCCATCCTCTGTCTTACGCACACGGATTTTCCCTTTGAGATGACCGTGCTTCTCACAATATGCCACGCAGTAATAATTTCTTGCATTGGGAGAAAACCATCTGATTTTCTTGCGCAGATTGCAATGACAAAGGTAGCATTTGCTGGAGATGACTTCCTTGTCCGCAAAAGCCTCCTTTTTGTCCGCAAAGGTTCTGGAAATGTATTTCATATAGGTGTCAAACTGTACCTTAATCTCATCCTTCCCGGTCTTGGGAGGATTGAACACGTCATAGGACACGTTGCGCAACACATCCGGGTGGGCTTCCTGAATGCAGGACAACACCTTTGCCGTGTAATATGCATCGCTGAACGCTCTGTGAAAAGGAATATCCTTCTCTATGTTTAGGAAATCTATGGCATACTCCAAAGCTCTCCTGCTCTTGCGGTCCTCATAGGCAATACTGAACAGCTTCTGTACATCCAAAAAGGCAATCGGTCTATCTGACAATGGTGTCATGTTATAAAAACGCATATTGCGCTGCAGCTCGACCAAATCCAGAGACCCCCATGTACAGAAGGTGTACGCTTCCTCTCCGCACCAGTCCAGAAAGCGTCCTGCCACCTCCGGAAAGGAATCCCCCCGCTCCAGCTCTTCCATCTGCATATGAATCAGCTTGCTGGTGATATGATGCATCTCATGATATACCTGCGGCTTGACCAATTCGCAGAATTCACTTATCATGACACCCGTGTCACTTAATTTAATCGCACCGATTTCTATTATTTCGAAGGGAAGCCTTGATACTTCCTTCTCCAAACCCGTATTGCTCTGGTTCCACTCTAAATCCAATACAATATAATTCATATGCCCATCCTCAAAAGGTATGTCCTAGTACGCTCTACCCCAGTATACCATTTTCTTAGCAGGTTTTCCACAGCATACGCAAACATCTGCAATCTGCTCCTGCTCAAAAGGCATGCAGCGGCTGGTTACACTCAGCTTTTCCTTAATCCGGTCCTCGCATTCCTGACAGCCGCACCACATTGCTTTCACAAAACCGGACTTCTCGCTGAAAATCTTCACAAACTCATCCATGTTGGCTGCAGTGTAGGTGTGTGCCTCTCTGTGTGCCCTTGCTCTCTCCAGCATTTCTCTCTGCATGGTCTGAAGCACCTCTTCAATCTTGCCCTCCAACTCCTCCAATGCGACTTCCATCTTCTCCCTGGTATCACGACGGCAGATGATACATTTGCCTGCCTCGATGTCCTTAGGTCCGATTTCCACACGCACGGGATAGCCTCTCATCTCTGCCTCGGCAAATTTGTAGCCGGGAGATTTATCCGTATCATCCACCTTCACGCGGAAATTCTTCTTCAAGGTATCACGAAGCTCATAAGCCTTATCCAGTACCCCTTCCTTCTTCTGCATAATGGGTACGATGCAGACCTGTGTGGGAGCTACCCTGGGAGGAAGTACAAGACCTTCATTGTCACCGTGTACCATGATAAGTGCACCAATCAAACGGGTAGTCATACCCCAGGAGGTCTGATGTACATATTTCAGAGTATTGTCTTTATCTGCAAATTGAATGCCGAAGGCTTTTGCAAAGCCGTCTCCAAAATTATGGCTGGTTCCTGACTGCAAAGCCTTACCGTCATGCATCAGTGCTTCAATGGTGTAGGTGGCTTTCGCGCCGGCAAATTTCTCCTTCTCCGTCTTCTGACCCTTGATTACGGGAATTGCCAACACCTGCTCACAGAAGTCCGCATAGACATTCAACATCTGTATGGTTCTTGCCTCTGCATCCTCTGCGGTGGCATGTGCTGTATGTCCCTCCTGCCACAGGAACTCTCTGGAGCGCAAAAACGGTCTGGTCTCCTTCTCCCAACGTACCACGGAGCACCACTGGTTATAGACCTTAGGCAGGTCTCTGTAGGACTGTATGTCATTTTTGTAGAAATCACAGAACAACGTCTCGGAGGTAGGACGTACACAAAGTCTCTCCTGCAGCTCATTCAATCCACCGTGTGTAACCCACGCTACCTCAGGTGCAAAGCCCTCTACATGATCCTTCTCCTTCTGCAACAGAGATTCCGGGATGAACATGGGCAGATATACATTCTCCACACCTGTCTCCTTGAATCTTGCATCCAGCTGCTGCTGAATCAGTTCCCAGATTGCATAGCCTGCAGGCTTGATTACCATACAGCCTTTTACGCTGGTGTAATCAATCAGCTCTGCCTTCTTCACTACATCGGTATACCACTGGGCGAAATCCACGTCCATTGAGGTAATCGCTTCAACCATTTTCTTGTCAGCCATTTTCTTTTCTCCTCTTCTTCTAAGCTAAATCAGTTATACAAAAAGAACCTTCCATCCCAACAAAGGGACCGAAGGTTCGGCGGTACCACCCTAATTGATGCTGTTCGCATCCGGCTCTGAAACCGTTAACGCCGGTTCTACGCTGTATTTCGGTCTGTTTCCACATCCTCACACAGGACTCCAAGGCAGGTTCCAAATCTTCCGCACAAGGGCCTCTCAGCCGCGCCTGTCGCGCCACGCCCTCTCTCTGGGATGCATCCGAATCTGTACTAATCCTTATCTTCGTCATGATATCTTTATTGTCTCAGGGACATATGTTCTTTAAGTGATTGTAGTGCATCTATGTTTCATTTGTCAAGACAGAGTTGCGAATTCCTGCGGATTCCCGGAGACTACTCCTTGCTTCCCATTCTCTCGTCAATTCTGTCAGCCACAAAGGCAAGCTCTCCCATCTGCAGCTGTGCCTCATCCATCAAGTGCTGCTTTTCCTGTGCCTTCCCGGCTTCTCCCAAGTCCTCATACACCTTGTAATCAAATGCTGCTTCGTAATATTTCGCGATACCATAGTACTCCTGCAGCTTCGACTCGTCACCATAGCCATTTTGGTAATTTTCATTATACATATATACTATGCGTCCATAGTCTTCATCCTCCAGGGCATAGACAAAGGAGTACTCGTCGTACATATAGTCGGAGACAACATAGTGTATCTCCTCTATCAAATAGCCGACTGACAGCAACACAAGAAAAGCCATAATAATGATCACGATATTGAGAACAATAAGCTTTATGTCAAACCTGCGCTCTTTTCTGCTATCCTTCATTTTCGAATTTCTCCTCAATCAGTACAGTTCTTTTTGCTTCTGATAATTCCTTCAGGGAAAGTGCCTCCTCCTGCGTCAGCCGACAATAAGTACAGAGCATAGCCTGCACCTTGCTCTCTAACGCATCAAACACCTTCCGGGTCTCCTCAGGGAGCTCATCATAGTAAAATAAGGAATCCTCCCGGTCAACCGCGTCATAAAAATCAGATATATCATCGCACAATCTGTCTACATATATGGCTCTTTGTTCGTCATCCTCCATTATCAGCCGCATCAAATCGGTCTTCATTTGCAAATAGTAGTTGACTGCTCTGATGATAGGGCGATACTCGTCATACTCTCCGTCCTCGTAATAACTATCGATATACTTTTCCTCGGAGAAAACGATAAACTCTCTGTATTGTTCCTCCTCCAAATACCCATCCAGTATTTCGCTGTACTCCTTTACATGCCGTTTGGCATCCCGCTGTCTGAAGTTTCTGCGTATGCTATGCGCATTAGCATCCAAAGCCAACATGACAATGATTAGCACTGCCAGAATACCTATGATAATAAACCTGACCGCCACCTCAGAGTATCTTCTGGCAACAGAGTAAATTCCTTTTTTGGTATTTTCAAATTCACCACGATAACGCTTCATATCACGGACATGTTGTTGCGCATGCTTGTTTACCTGCCCGCAATAGGGACATTTTGCCGCTTCCAGCGAAAGATTACCTCCGCAGAATTCACATTTCATTTTCGGTACCTCTCTCTATCGTTCTTTATACCAGGTCTTGATATAGTCCTCACAATCCGTATATCCTATCCAGCCGCCATTGCGTTCCATCCGGCTCATGAACTGCTTGTAGTCTTCCTCACTCATCTGAAAACGCTCCTCGAAATCAGCCCGGACTGCTTCGATATCCTCTGCATAATAAGCCAGCGTTTGTTCATCCACATCCCTCATGGATAACGCCATGAGGTCTAACTCATAATACAAGATAGAGACGTAATCATCCTTTGTCAGCTGCTCTCCCTCTTGCGCTTTGCCCAAATACCAATTCAGCCATCCCAGCTCATCATAGGTCTCACAAAATTCGCTGTGCTCCCAATCCCACACAGGTGCATCCGCATTACTGTCGTCGAAATAGAAGGCAATCAATTCCTCATATTTGCCCTGCTCATACAATTCATTCATATAAGCGAAATTCTTTTCCTTCCACAGATAATCTGCACGCACATCCTCTTTATATCTGCTATCCGACCACAATACCGCCAGCGCAAACAAAAGAAAGATTCCCCCTATGATAAGGAACGTCCTGACCAGAAAACGTCCTTGCTTACGGAATACCCTTTCCGTCTCCTCCTGAGGAATCTCCTCCAGCTCCTCCATGTCGCTGCGGACCTCCTCCAGCTTGTCAAAATACTCTGCCTCGGCTCCCTTATAGTTGGTAGAATCGCAATAGGGGCACTTGGGCTCCATCTCATCATATTCACCGCCACAGAATCTGCATATTATCTTTTTATTCACACTATTATCCATACGGTTTTTTCCTGTTATTCCTCAAGAACTATTTTTTGCCGCGCAGCTTCTTAAAGGCATGCTCTGCAATCAGACATTCTCCATGCTCCTTCAGGTAAAGCAGCCTTTCTTCCTCCGCGGTATACAGACCGGAAAACTCCAGTGCCTGCACACAGGCTCTGCTGTACCGCTCATAGGAGGCACCCCCTTTTTGCAGATGCAGATAATACCTATCCTCCATCCGATACAAGGCACTTTTCACACGCAGATTCGCCGGCATCACCGCCGCATATTCCATCACAGAGCCGATGGATGCGAAGGCAAAAACCGCTTCCTCCGGACGTGTATTATCCTGTTCCTCCTGTCCTCCGTCGCCTGCATTGGCAAGCTTCTCCTTGCTTCTCTCCAGCATCTTCTTTACGTCCCTGAGGCATTCCAGAATCTGCTCACCACTTTTCAAATCAGCGGGGTCTCTCTCGGAGAAGGTCAGTAACAGTCCCTGATCCGGCATCATCATAATCTGCAAATCGAATGCAAATTTGGGTGGCTTATAGCCCACCTCCTCCTCTGCCTGCTCGATGATTTCCTGCACGACCTCCCTGGCTTTCTCACTTCTTAAGATAAAATCCCTGTAATCAATTTCGTATTCTTCCAATTCCTCATTGGAAAGGAAGCATTTCACTGTCTTGTCATCAACTCGCTCAATTCTCATAAAATACCTCTCCTTTCCTATGCTATCTCTTTATCTATCATACACCAAAGCAGTGGAAACGGTCAACATTTCTGCTGATCCAAAAGTTCTTTGAGCGCATCCTCACCAACGCTGACCCATGCATCCTCTTCCTCCGCATTCAGACCAAGATACTGCGCCAGAGTTCTCTCGTCATCACTCATTCCCCACTGATAGCTGTACTCATCAATTTCCTCAAACGGAATCTCTCCCGCAAGATATCTCTCTTTGTAATTTGCCATAGCCTCTCTGCTCCTATTATCCTACTTTGCCTCAACCGCATCCAATGCATAGTATTTTTTCAGTATCTCCGCCAGTGTGGTATTCTCTGTGGATTCTCCTACCCGAGAATATGCTTCCACGATATCCTCATAGGAATCGGCATCCAGCTTCACATACTGATGCTCCTGATATCTGATTCCCCAGTTGTTATTGCCGGAGGTAACCTTGTAGGTCCAGGTAGTCCAGCTCATTCCGGTATCGTTAATCAGTTTGACACCCTCATCCCACGCCTCCGGATTGTCAAAGTATGCGAACTCACCCATCAGGCCGGGAACATTGTAGCCTGCACTTGCAATGAGATTCAGCTTATTCTGCATATTACTGATCTGTTTGCCCGCCTTGTTGCTATAGTCATCATAGAGATAGTTGTGATACTCATACATCACATTTTCCCACTCGTATTCTGCAGGATCCGGCAAATCCACAGGGTCCCAGGTAGCACCCATTACAATCAGATGGTCCGGATCTATGGCACGTATTCTGTCATATGCCTTGTCATAAATATTCCACAATACGCTATGTAACATTTCATCGGGCATTCCGGTACTATATCGATAGGTACAGTACGCTTCATTCAGCAAATCATATCCGGCAACCCAGGGATTTCCCTTATAATGCCCGGCGATTGCCTCCCAAATCTTGTAATACAGTTCCTGATTGGCATCTACATCCTCGCCTACGAAAAACTCAGACGCCATAAATTTATTGGCTCCGCCGTCCTTTCCGGAATGGTCACTGCCGTTCTGGGAGCCGGGGGCACCATGGCAATCCAGAAGAACATAAATATTCCGCTCTCCCGCTTCCTCTACAAACCAGTCCATTCTCTCGAAGCAATTCTCGTAGAATTCTCCGTTCTCATCCACCAAATTGCGATACCAGAACGGCAGACGGATACAGTTAATTCCGATTTCCTGACAATAATCAAAATCCTCTTCCGTCCAGTAATGTTCCTGATAAGTATCTATAATCTCCAGCATTTTCTCCTTGCCGAAGCGCTCTGTCAGTACAGCATATACACTTTCCTCATCATACACCTTGGAGGTGGATTTGGTAGGAGTCATCCAGAATTCCTGCAGCAGATATCCGCCCGCATTGGTTCCCTTCAGCTGCACCACATCTCCTGTACCGGATGCATTTCTAAGTACCTTGCCGTCAGCCTTCAGAAAAGGGTCTGTCACCTTCTGCGCATCAGCCTCCCCACTTCCGCAGGCCGTTAACGTCATGGCTCCCGCAAGCAAAAGAGCTATCCATTTCGTCCATCTCTTTCCTCTCATAATACTCCTCCTCTGAAACCTTTAAAACCACCTCCGGCATAGTGCCGAAGATGGTTCTGTAAGTGTTTTCTCATTCAAATAAAACCATATTCACATTATAGAGACAGGCCAAACAAATGTCAATGGATTAATAGTAGGACAATGGATTATCGGCAGGACTGATTCCTATCTCTTCTCCTTCAGTAGGGCGGTGTTTTTCTCCACCTCCTTCCGGGAGAGCGGATACCAAAACTGCATAATCAAAAACACTGTCAAATAACAGATTCCGGGAATCAAGGTGGATACGGAATAAATCCGTCCTGCAACCTCCTCCGTCTGCACGGGTGCATCTGACACATAGCCAATGACTGTCAGAACCAGACCTCCCACACCTCCTGCCAGTGCCTGCCCCAGCTTTCTGGCAAAGGAATACACGGCATAGACCGTGCCGTCCTCACGGTTCCCGGTGATCACCTCCTGATAATCTATGATATCCGTGATAAAGGCCCAGGTCACCATATTGAAAAGTCCCACCCCCAGCGTGCTGATAAATAACAGCAGCAAAAACAGGGGGATGCTCTCTATCCGCAGGAAAAACAGCAATACATAGATGATGCCTGCCACCAGCATACCGAAGGCTCCCGCTTCCTTCTTGCCGAATACTCCGGCAATTTTGGATACAAAGGGTGCCACCAGAAGCGCTCCTGCCACATTGACCAGATTCAGGGCAACCATGGCTGTTGTATTGCGGAAATAGTCCAGAAAAAGGTAGTTATTCATGGCCTGCCCTAAGAGATTCGCCAGCAAAAGTACCAGAGCTGCGCAAAGCAGGGATAAAAGAGGTCTGTTTTTCACAAGCCCGGTCAGGATCTCCCAGATTCCCTGAGACTCCTGTTCCTTTTTCTCGAAATGTACGCGTTCCACGCAAAGGGTATAACAGAGCAGATAACACACAATAGCCAAAACGCCTAAAAGCGCAGCCGTTTCCGTAAATTTCACAGGGTTTACCACCTGATTTCCCTGTTCATCCGTCGTGTACACCACCAGAGGCACCAACACACCTATCACGGAAGTCGCAAGGCTGGCACCCACACTGCGGTAAGTAGACAGGGATGCCCGTTCTGTTGGATTTGCGCTGATAGCTGATGCCATGGAACCATACGGAATGTTGATTGCCGTGTAGCAGAAGCTTCCCCACAGCAGATAGGTCACCACCACATAGGTCATTTTCAACGCGTAGGGCCAGTCTCTCACAAAATACAAATACATAAAAGAACTGGCAATCGCCACAGGCACGCACATCCTTCGAATCCACGGGCGGAAGCGTCCGTCCCTTACAGGCTTTATCCTGTCTACAATTCTGCCCATGGTCACATCCGTGAAAGCATCCACCACCCGTGCCGCCAAAAACAATCCCCCTATGGCAGCTCCTGACAACCCTAACACCTTGGTATAGAACACCATGAGATAGCTGCCGGCAAAGATAAACGTGAAATCATTGCCAAAATCTCCCAGCATATATCCTATTTTATCCCGCAATCCGAACGGACGCTCTCTTCCTGTCTCCTCCACCTTCTGTGACATATTCCCTCATTTCCGCACCTTCCTGTGTGCTTTCCGTCTTGATTTCTAAGCTTACTTTTTCCGAAGATGAGAGAAATTATACAAAAAGCTCTCTTGGGAGAGACAGTTTTCACCTTCACTGTCTGCCCTAAGAGAGCATTTCTTTCGCTTCCTGCACGTATAAGTCTGCATTTCGCCTATTCGCGGCAATCTCCTCCGGCGTCACGCTCCGTTTTATCCTGCCGGGATTGCCAAGCACTAAGGAATTATCCGGAATGATGGTGTTCTGCGTCACAAGCGCACCTGCACCGACAATACAGTTCTTGCCAATGACACATCCGTTCAGCAAAATGGCTCCCATGCCGATGAGAGAATTGTCTCCGATCCTGCTGCCGTGGATGATGGCACCATGACCTATGGTCACATACTCACCAATCTCCACCGGATGCTCCTTATTCACGTGCACAACGCAATTATCCTGAATATTGCTGCCTTTTCCGATGACAATGGACCCACGGTCTCCGCGCACAGTGGCATGATACCAGATACCTACATCCCGGTCGGCAGTCACATCACCCAGCACAATCGCACCGGGTGCTATAAAAACAGATTCTGCCAGTTTCATAATATTTCTACACCTCACCCTGCCAATGCAGTCTGTGTAATTCGCCCTCCAGCTGCATATCGTCAAAACCGTTTTGTCTGAGCGCCTCGTACAGCACAATTGCCACGGAGTTGGACAGGTTCAGGGAGCGTATTGCGGGAAGCATGGGGATTCTGATACAATTCTCTTCATTTTCCACCAGAAGCTCCTCCGGAATGCCCGCACTTTCCTTTCCAAACATAATGAAATCATCCGGACCAAACGCCACATCCGTATAAGTATGCTTTGCTTTCGTGGTAGCCATCCAAATTTTGGCATTGGGATGTTTTTCCTTGAATTCTTGAAAATTCACATACCTGGTCACATCCAGATGCTCCCAGTAATCCATCCCCGCACGCTTGATTTCCTTCTCATTCAATCGAAAGCCCAAGGGCTCAATCAGGTGCAGGCTCGTCCCCGTTGCCACACAGGTTCTGCCGATATTGCCGGTATTTGCCGGAATCTCCGGCTGATGTAATATAATGTGCATATCTCTTTCCTTCTATGTATGTTTATGATTTACCGGCCTGCTCCTCACGCAGCCTGGTAACGAAATTCTCCAGCTTTCCCATTGCCAGCTTCAGCTTCTCTAAGGAGTATGCATAGGAAATACGCAGATATCCCTCACCACTGTCACCAAAGGCGGTTCCGGGAACTGCAGCAACCTTCTCCTCCTCCAGAAATCTGGTAGCAAACTCGTCACTGGTCATGCCGAATTCCTTGATACAGGGGAAAACATAAAAGGCTCCATAGGGCTCAAAGCACTCCAAACCCATTTTCTGAAATGCATCCATTAAAAATCTTCTTCGCTGATTGTAGGCAGTACGCATCTCTGCCACGTCATCATCACCGTTTCTCAACGCCTCCACGGCCGCATACTGGCTGGTCGTAGGCGCACACATAATCGCAAACTGATGAATCTTGGTCATCTGTGCGATAATCTCGCGGGGACCGCATGCATAACCCAGACGCCAACCCGTCATTGCATAGGACTTTGAGAAGCCGTTAATCAGAATCGTTCTCTCCTTCATCCCGGGCAGGCCGGCAATGGACACATGCTCTCCCTTATAGGTCAATTCTGCATAGATTTCATCCGACATGACGAATATGTCATGTTTTAAAATCACTTCGGCAATCGCTTCCAAGTCCTGACGTTCCATAATAGCACCCGTAGGATTATTGGGGAAAGGAAGAATCAGCACCTTGGTCTTCTCCGTAATCGCTTCTTCCAGCTCCTGTGCCGTCAGACGGAACTCGTTCTCTGCCTTCAAGTCAATGATGACAGGCTTCGCACCTGCCAGAATCGCACAGGGCTCATAGGAGACATAGCAGGGCTGCGGAATCAGCACCTCGTCCCCGGGATTAATCATGGCACGGAGTCCCATGTCAATTGCCTCAGAACCGCCTACGGTAATCAATACTTCATGGAGAGGGTCATACGAAAGACCCTGTCTTCTGTGCAAATAATTGCAAATTTCCTCCCTCAACTCCTTCAGACCGGAGTTGGAGGTATAGAAGGTCTTGCCCTTCTCCAAGGAATAGATACCCTCGTCCCTGATATGCCAGGGAGTATCAAAATCCGGCTCACCCACACCAAGCGAAATCGCATCCTCCATCTCACTTACAATGTCAAAAAACTTACGGATACCGGATGGCTTCAATTCTACTACTTTATCTGCTAACGGATTTCTCATAGTGTAAACATCTCTCTTTCATCTTCTTTCTTCTGTCCGAAAATCGTACCGTGATCCTTGTATTTCTTCAGAATAAAGTGAGTCGCCGTACTGATTACGGTATCCAGGGTTGATAACTTGTCGGAGACAAAGCTGGAAACCTCTCTCAGCGTCTTACCCTCCAGAATCACCAAAAGATCATATCCGCCGGACATCAGGTATACGCTTCGCACCTCCGGATAATTGTAGATACGCTCTGCAATCTTGTCAAAGCCCTCTCCTCTCTGGGGAGTGACACGCACCTCAATCAACGCACTCACTGTATCAATAGAGGTCTTCTCCCAATTAATCAGAGTGTGATATCCGCAGATAACGCCCTCTGCTTCCATCGCCGCCATCTCATTCACTACATCTATTTCCTCCACGCCCAAAAGTACAGCCAGCTCCTTCAAATCAATGCGGCTGTTTTTCTCAATCAGTGCCAATAATTCTTCTCTCATCATGATATTCCTCCCTCGCTTAATCTAAATATCTCATCCTGCTTCGGACGGTCCATATATCTGACCTCATCCTCATTGATAAGGATTCTGTCCCTGCTATCGGTAATCTTACCCACTATCGCGGCGGGAACGCCCTCTGCCTCCAGAGCGGCTGCCAATCCCAAGCCATCCTCACAGGTCATCACCAGACACCCTCCGGAGCAAAGCTCATAGGGATTACACCCCAGACATTCACAGACCTCCACAGTCTCCTGCCGCAGGGGCAGCTTCTTTAAATCAATTGTCAGTCCAACGCCTGCAGCCTCCGCCAGCTCCCAAAGGGTGGCAAAGATTCCCCCCTCGGATGCATCATGCATGGCACACACGCCGGACTTCATGGCGGTGGCAGCCTCCGGTATCACCGACAGATATCTGTCAAAGCCCGCAGCCTCATCTATCAGATAGGCAGGAATCCGTTCCAGAAGCTTTTCTTTATATCGTCCTGCCAAAAATGCAGTTCCCTCCAGGCCAATCCATTTACTGACAACAATGTCATGTCCCGGTTTTGCCGCTTTTCCTGTGCGAATATCGCTTTTCTCAGCCTTGCCATAGCCTGTCACAACAGCAAACGGCATCGTCAATCCACGGGATATTCTGGTCTGTCCCCCCACAATCTGCATGGATAATCCACTGCAGGCTTGCTCCGCCTCTGCCATCAATGCCTTCAGCATCGGTTCCTCTGCAGACTCCGGGAGCAACAGGGTAATCATGACAGCTATGGGGCTTGCTCCGCACACCACCAGATTGTTTGCACATTTCTGTATCACATGTGCCATGGACATGCAAGGCTCACCACCGTCTGTACGCGCGGATCCTGTCTCCGCCTGTACCGCGACTGCAGCCTCCTGCATACAGCTAATCACTGCCTCGGTATCAGACAACGCAAAAACGGCGCAGTCTTCCCCTATTCCTGCGCCATTTAAAATTTCATTTCTTTTTGTATGAATCTGTCTCAATACGGAACGCTTTAATACGTTTCCCGATATCTTGCCGATTTTCATATCCTGTCTCTCCCGGAGGATTTCCGGCTTTCAAACACAACTCCTATTGAGGAGCAGGGTTTGTCAGATAGGCGATGACATTTTTCACATGGTCAATGCTCGCCGTACCGATTGCCGCCGTAATCTCATTATAAACATTCGGATCTGCCGTTGCAGTTCCCACTGTCGCACTTCTGGGCGTCATTTTATAACTGCTGCTGTTTACCTGCGTGCGGCTTACCTCCACACCATTCTCTGTCACAATCTTCCAAAGCTTTGCCTTGTAACCGATATGTGCGCTCTCTGTTACAATATAACCTACCGGTTGTGCGGGATCTGCATAGATGAGGTCTGCCGGAGGATTAATCACCTCCAGAATCTCGCTGTCATAGCGCACCTTTCTCCCGGCATCTCTGGTTTCTTTTCCGTATATATTAAAAGTAATTCGTTTATTATTTACATAACCCTCTATGTAAATAGGGTAATCCAGATTATTGACAAATTTAAAATCCTTGCCGGAGCTTTCCGCAATTGCCGCATCCGCTGAAGGGTTCACATAGTTGACAATCATGGAATGATTGTGACGTTCCGTAACCTCAAGCTCGGACAATAATACCGCGTTATATAAAGTGGTGGATACCTGACAAATACCGCCGCCTAAGCTATCCACTACTTTGCCGTTCAGATAAGAGCCTGCCATGTAATAGCCGTTGGCCTGTGAAAAGGGTGCAACAGCCTCGTATGCGGAAAATTCTTCTCCGGGATACAAAGTAATTCCATTAATCAGCTTTGCCCCATTCTCCACATTCGCACTTCTTGCTGAACCTGAAGTGCTGTAGGAGGTGGTAAAGGTTCCCAGCACATCTGTCACCTGCGCCAGCTCTTCCGCGCTACCGCGAGGTTCGTCCACGAGAATATCCAAAGAGATGCTGCAGGACTGCTTATCCCATTCCTGTGTCAGATACTCGTTCACGATATCTATGGAGGACTCAACATCCAAGAAGTAACCTGTCCGTCCTTCCACAATTTGGAATTCTCCGTTCTCTCTCTTCAGGGATACATCCACCGCT
Organism: uncultured Acetatifactor sp.; assembly: GCA_964588645.1. Lineage (GTDB taxonomy): Bacteria > Bacillota > Clostridia > Lachnospirales > Lachnospiraceae > Acetatifactor. The sequence goes on from CAZPRB010000012.1 coordinate 41,598, forward strand.
TCCCTGTCATACTTTGCACACTCATTTGCGAGAATATCATTGATTGCCTGAATATCAAATGCAAACTCCAATTTAAAAACTTTATTGTCATGCTGCAGGTCAGCCAAAATCTTATAGCGTTCAATGACATTGCCACGGCGACCCAACTCCATCGCTTCTTCCACCAGACCGCGATTGTTCCATGTGATACCAAGCTCCCCTGCTGTGGTATGGACTTCATTGTTATCCGCCGCAATCAGCGTGATTTCTGTCGCACGCAATTCCTCTACATATGCCTCAATTGCAGCGGAGGCTTCCGCCGCTGTCTTACCGGACAAATCAATCTCATCTGCGTACACGCCGGCTTTAATCGTGTCCTCACCCTTTGCCTGGGCCGTCAGTCCCAATGCAAGCGTAAATACCGTAAACAGGATGAGCGCAAATCCCTTTTTCATAAATCTTCTCATAAATATCATGCCTTTCAACCAAACATCAGTAGCTCACAATACATTTGAACTAATAAATAAAATATGATAAAGTAGGAAGTACCATAGCAAGCACCAGAATAAGGATAATCACCGCGGACATGCGCTGTTTATTTTTCTTACTGTTCATATTAAACATAATGACTCCAATCCGTCTGACAACAGACAAAACAATATAAAACTCTGAAAGGATATTATATATGAATTTAGCTTTTTTGGCAAGTTTAATCATATTGGCTCTGACAATGATGCACGCAATGAAACAGCAATCAAAAAAGAAAGCACAGACAGAAGAATCCTTTTGGGCACGGGAACGCCGGGCAAATTCCGTCCGGAAGAAGCCCTTGGACACTCTGGAATATATTACCGTTCCCATGGAGCGCTTCCCCACAGACCTTCTGAGAGAGAATTCCACCGTGCTGGAATGTATCGAAATGCTGGAGACACTGTCTGCGCAGAAAATCGTAAATCTCACCGGCTATTCCAACACGGATTTGAAATTGGAATACGGAACCGCCAATATTACCGTACTCACAGAGTATGACACTAATTACACGGTTCTGGTGCGTACGCTCCAGAAATGGGCTGACATTTTATTGGAAAATGACTATATCGCGGAAGCCCAAAGCCTCATGGAATTTGCCATAGATACCCGCACCGATGTGAGTCGTACCTATTATAAATTGGCTGAAATATACGCCTCTCACCTTGAGACCGAGCGTATTTATGAGCTTATCAAAACTGCTGAGACCCTGCATTCTTCCAAGAAAGACTCTATCGTCCGTACTTTGCGAGAATCTTATCTGTAAATCGGCTGGCCTCACTGCGGGTAAGCTTTTCCACATCCCTGTCCCACACTA
>CAZPRB010000013.1:0-6680 GCA_964588645.1 uncultured Acetatifactor sp.
GAAAGATAATGATGTAAGGAATGAGTGCCAAAGCCATGGTTGGGGTGTCCTTTCAAAAAAACATTAGAATTTCTTCTCATCTGTCGTTTTGGCTGTTTCCCCTGAACCTGTTGTGGTTCCACTAGGTGTTGCACCTACATTCTCAATCCAACCTTTAGCTGAGACGCTAATGTCTGTTCCCGACTTATGAATAGTTAACACAATATCTTTATCAGATTCTGCATATGTATTGGAAGTTGTAGTAAACGTCTCACCAATTACCGCATGCAATTCGTCTGCCAATTCTGCGGGAGTTACATCAGTCTTAAATTTAATTGTTGCATTATCGGTAGCATCTACATTTTTGATTGTAATCATCGTACCATCTGTAACTTTAGTATTAATCGCTTCGTTTGCCATAGCAATCTTGGTGGCATTTGCGATTTCTGCGATTGCAGAGTTATCCTTCTGCAGACGGGTTCTCTCAACATATCTCAGATACTGAGGTGCCAATACCACCATCAATACTGCCATGATGGCAACTACTACAATTAATTCAACCAGTGAGAAACCTTTGTTATTTGTTTTTTTCATAACTTTAATCTCCTTTATCATAAGATTTTTATTTATTTAAACACCCCTGACCCTACTTCGCATGGGCGTCTAAAGCATATTATTAGTGAATTACAGGTTATCCAGTGCAGAGTACATACTGCCCATGGGTGCCATGATTGCCGCAATCATGATGCCGACGATGCCGGCTACCACCAGAATCATCATGGGCTCCATGACGGAAGTCAGTGCCTGGGTGGCGGATTCCACTTCCTCATCATAATACTCCGCCATCTTGGTGAGCATTTCCTCGGTATTACCTACCTCCTCACCGATTCTGGTCATATGAAACACCATGGGTGGGAATAAGCCGCAGGTCTCAAGGGGCTGGGACAATGCCACACCCAGCGTAATCTGTTCCTTGGCGTCCTTCAGTGCTTCCTTAAACCACACATTGGTCATGGTGTCTGCCACGATATCCACCGCCTCCACCAGCGGAACGCCTGCCGCCAGCAGGGTGCTTAGTGTCCTCGCCATCTGGGAGGAGGCGGATTTAATGGTCAAATCCTTCAGCACCGGTATCTTGATTGCCAGCTGTCCGAAGAAATGTTTTCCCGTATAGGTGGCGCTGAATGCCTTAATCCCCAGTGCAGCTCCTGCCACCGCCGGCACAAGAATGAACCACCACTGCTTCAGGAAATCACTCATTGCCATCACTCCCAGGGTAATCCCCGGAAGTTCTGTTCCCAGCTCCTCAAACATCTCCGCGTAGGTGGGGATGACGAAGGTCAGCATCACCACCACAATGGCGATTGCCAGAATCACTACGATAATGGGATACATCATAGCCTTCTTCACCATAGCCTTGGTTCTGGCGGATTTCTCAAACTGCTCCGCCATTCGCTCCATGGCGATATCCAGACTGCCGGAGGCCTCGCCCGCTGCCACCATATGTACCATCAGCTCCGGGAATATCTTGGGCTGTTCTGCGATGGCACTGGCGAAGGTCTCACCCTTTTCCACGCTGATTCGTATCTCCCGGATTGCTTTCTTCAGCTTCTTATTCTCGGTCTGGTCTATCAGCATCTTCAGGGAATCCAGAATGGATACGCCCGCTCTGTTCATACTGACGAACTGTCTGCAGAAGACACTTAGGTCTCTGACCGACGGCTTCGCACTGAGGTCTGCGCTGATGTCCCTGTTCAGGAAATTCTGCTCCTCCACGGAGAGAACAATCAAGCCCTTGGCACTTAAATCTTTTTTTGCTTTTTCCACGGAATCGCTTTCAATGCTTCCCTTGATTTCCTTGCCGGAGTCATTGATCGCTACATATCCATAACTAGCCATATGAATAACCGCGCCTTTCTCTTGCTATACTACTATATCGGCATTTCTTAACTAATACTTTAGTACTAGATTGCAATAATGTCAAATAATTATTGTATTTTTTTAGATATCGAAGGAAACCTTCATCATCTCGCTGAAGGAGGTGATGCCCTCCAAAACATACTGAGTGGCGCTCATGCGCAGAGTGTGCATACCCTCGCTCAATGCCTGTTCCTTGATATCTTCGCTGCTGCCGTTCTTGCTGATGATGACCTTCAGCTTCGGTGTCATCTCCATAATCTCATAGACACCGATACGTCCCTTGTATCCGGTCTGGTCGCACTGAGGGCATCCCACCGGCTCGTAGATGGTCAGGTTCTCTGCTTCCCCTCTGGCAAGCATCTTCTTCTCCTCTGCCGTGGCCTCCTTGGCACGTTTGCACACGGGACACAGTCTGCGCACCAGTCGCTGGGCGATAACACCTACCACCGCATCGGAAATCAGATAGGGCTCCACGCCCATATCCGCCAGACGGGTGATGGTACCTGCCGCTGAGTTGGTATGCAGGGTACTTACCACAAGATGTCCTGTAATCGCCGCCTGAACCGCGATGGATGCGGTCTCCTGGTCACGAATCTCACCAATCATGATGATATCCGGGTCCTGACGGAGAATGGAACGGAGGGCAGTTGCAAAGGTCAGGTTTGCCTTGGGATTGACATGTACCTGATTGATACCGTCGATATTCGCCTCCACGGGATCTTCAACCGTGATAATATTGACATCCTCCTGATTCAGCTCACTGAGTGCCGTGTAAAGGGTGGTGGATTTACCGCTTCCCGTAGGTCCCGTTACCAGCAGGATGCCGTGAGGGTTGCGCAGAATACGGTCGAACTGCACCAGCTCCTCGGGCTTCAGGCCCAGCTGGCTCTTTTCCTTTGTCAGCGCTGTCTTGGAGGTAAGACGCATAACCACCTTCTCACCGAATACGGTGGGTAATACGGATACACGGATATCGTACTCCTGCCGGTCGACCACCTGCGTGATACGGCCGTCCTGAGGCTTTCTCTTCTCCGAGATATCCATGCCGCCGATAATCTTGATACGGGCCACAATCGCCGGCAAAAGCTTGGGGCTGTAGGACGCCTTCTCATACAAATTACCGTCGATACGATAACGGATGCGCACCTTGTGCTCCATGGGTTCAATATGAATATCGGAGGCTCTCTGGCGCACCGCAGAATCAATCATCTCTCTGGTCAGCTGAACGATGGGGGAGCTGTTCACATTCTCCGCCGCTTCCACGTCCATCATCTGCTCCTCAGCCATGGTCTTCTCATTGGCATAGCTCTCCAGCACCGCATTCATATCTTCCTGACCATAGTACTGGTCGATTGCAAGCATGATATCGCGGGTGGTGGTCACCGCAGGCTCCACCTGGAGATTGGTGATAATGTAGATATCATCCATGGCGTTCATGTCCATGGGGTCAACCATGGCCACCTGCAGTACATTGGGATTCCCCGGCGCGTAGGCATAGGGGAAAACCTTATTCTTCTTCAATACATTCACGGGAACCAGATTCAGGATTTCGTCGGGCACATCCACCCTCTTCAAATCCACAAAGGGAAGATGCATCTGGTTACTCAGAGCCTGTGCAATCTCCTCTGCCGTCAGGATTCCTTCATCCACCAGCACCTCTCCCAGCATTCTTCCGGTGCCCTTCTGTGCCTCCAGAGCCTGCTTCAGCTGGTCCATTGTAATTGCCCCGTTATTGATTAACACGTCGCCGAGACGCATTTTTTTTCTGCCAAAATCCATGGATACACATTCCTTTCGCAAAAACACTTTATTTGTCGAATGTAGATGTATTATACACTTTTTTGACAACGAAAACAAGGATTTGTCGCAGTTTTTTATAAATTTTCACTAATTTTGTGTGAATTTCAATCTTCCAGATACTCTTTGTAGTCGTTTTCGCTTGCAAATAATATGTATTCGCCCTCCACATATCCCATATAACCGCCGGCTGTTGCATATCCTTTCATAAAAAATACCTCCTCTTCCTAACATTTTCCTGTTCCGAAAATCTGTTCTGAAAAGAAGGTATCATTTTACATGTACTATAAAAGGGACTTTTTGATTTCGTCCAGCAGCTCTTCCGTCCTATCCAAAAGGAGCTCTGCATCGGTCTCCACCAGCCCGGTTTTCCTGTATTTATAGGTAAAGAAAGGATTGCCGTAGGCGGTGAAGGCCAGCTTTTTGTCGTATTTCTTCAAAAGGGCGGGGATGCCGGCAGGATTGATTCCCGCATCCGGGCGGAAGGTGAAGGTGATGCGCTCGTTCTTCCCCTTAATCTCCGTCATATACAGCGCATGTGCAGACACACGAATCAGGGAAATGCGGAGCAGATTATCCACGGATTTCGGAATCTCTCCGAAACGGTCGAGAAGCTCATCCCTCATGTCATCCCGTTCCTTCCCATTCTCAATTCCCGCAATCCGCTTATAGATATCCAGCTTCTGCACCTCGTTCATGATATAGGCGGGCGGTATGAAGGCATCCACATCCAAATCAATCACCGTAGTGAAATCCGTAACCGCATGAATTCCCTTCAGGTTCTGCACTGCTTCATTGAGCATCTTGCAATACATATCATAGCCAACGGCCTCCATGTGTCCGTGCTGTCTGACACCCAGGAGGTTGCCGGCACCGCGGATTTCCAGGTCCCGCATGGCAATCTTGAAGCCGCTTCCCAAATCCGTAAATTCCTTGATGGCCGCCAATCGTTTCTCCGCCACTTCCTTGAGCATTTTGTCCCGCTTATACATCAGGAACGCATAGGCGGTACGGTTGGAACGTCCCACTCGTCCGCGGAGCTGATAGAGCTGGGAGAGTCCCAGATTCTCGGAATCGTGGATAATCATGGTATTGGCATTGGAGATATCAAGGCCGGTCTCGATAATGGTGGTGGACACCAGCACATCGATATCGCCGCCTATGAAATCCACCATGATGCGCTCCAGCTCCTGTTCCTTCATCTGTCCGTGGGCGAAAGCCACTGAGGCCTCCGGAACAAGCTTTGCCACCTGTGCCGCCACATCCGCAATATTGTTGACACGATTGTATACATAGTACACCTGACCGCCGCGCGCCAGCTCTCGCACTATGGCCTCCCGCACCATTTCCTCATTGTACTCCATGACATAGGTCTGAATAGGCAGTCTGTCATTGGGTGCCTCCTCCAGCACACTCATATCACGGATGCCAATCAGACTCATGTGAAGGGTGCGGGGGATGGGGGTCGCTGTCAGAGTCAGCACATCTACGTTTTCCTTCAGCTTCTTGATTTTCTCCTTGTGAGCCACGCCGAAGCGCTGCTCCTCGTCGATAATCAGAAGGCCCAAATCCTTAAACTGTACATCCTTGGAAAGCACTCTGTGGGTACCGATTACAATATCCACAAAGCCCTTCTGCAAATCTGTTATGGTCTTCTTCTGCTCCGTTGCCGTGCGGAAACGGCTGAGCAGCTCTACGCGGATGGGGAAATCCTTCATCCGCTGCACAAAGGTATTGTAATGCTGCTGCGCCAAAATGGTAGTGGGCACCAGATACACCACCTGTTTGCCCTCCTGCACTGCTTTGAACGCCGCGCGAATGGCAATCTCCGTCTTACCGTATCCCACATCTCCGCAGACAAGGCGGTCCATAATCTTGCTGCTTTCCATATCCGCCTTGGTATCTGTGATAGCCGCCAGCTGGTCTTCCGTCTCCTCAAAGGGGAACATCTCTTCAAACTCTCTCTGCCATACCGTGTCCTTGCCGAACTGATAGCCCCGGCTCTCCTGACGAATGGCATAGAGCTCCACCAAATCCTTCGCCACCTCGTTCACCGCCGTGCGGACCTTGGTCTTGGTGCGCTCCCACTCCTTGGTTCCCAGCTTGTTCAGCTTCGGCGCCTTGGCATCCGCAGAGGCATATTTCTGAATCACATCAAGTCCGGTGGCAAGAATGTAGAGATTGCCGCCGTCACGATATTCTATCTTGATATAATCCTTGACAACGTTCTCCATCTCCACCTTTTCAATGCCCTTGTAGATTCCCAGACCATGGCTTTCATGCACCACATAGTCCCCTACCTTCAGCTCATTGAAATCATTTATTTTTGTTCCCTGATAGGTTTTTTTCTTCTTCTTTTTCTTCTTTTCCGTGCCGAAAATATCCGATTCTGAAAGCACCACGAATTTCAGCCACGGGTATTCAAAGCCTTTTCCCACATGACCGTAGTAGGTCAATATCTCCCCGGGCAACACCTCTCTCATGGGGTCCTCGGTGTAGACTGCCGACAGCTCCTGGTCCCGCAAATCCTCCGCCAGACGCTTCGCTCTGGTGCGGGAGCCGGACAACAGTAATACCCGATAACCCTTTTTGCGGTACTGCTTCAGATCCTTCACAAGAGCCTCAAAGCTGTTATTGTAGGGCGCAACATTTCTGGCACTGATGTCATATTTTCTCTCTGCCTTAAAGAAGCCCCCTCTGCCGTCCATGGTTGCAATGGTCACCACATTTCCCTTGGAAAGCTTGGCTGCCACCTGCTCACCGCTGTACAGAATATCCATCTGTCCCGGCAAAATATAGCCCTTGCGCGCACGCTGCTCCATGCTCTCCCGAAACTCTAATTCAACGGCATCCGCCTGCTCCTTCCCGCGGGCAGGCTCATCAATGAAGAAAGCCACATTGTGCGAGCGGCTGCCTGATGCGGCGGTGGCTGTGGTTGTGCTGCCGCCTGCTGCAATACTGCATATCAGCTCAGGCAGTGTCAC
>CAZPRB010000013.1:6780-23750 GCA_964588645.1 uncultured Acetatifactor sp.
CTGTGGTTGTGCTGCCGCCTGCTGCAATACTGCATATCAGCTCAGGCAGTGTCACGGTGTCCTCATAGAAATAACGGATATAGCCCTCCAGATTCATCTTGCTCTGAAATTCTGACAGCTGTTCCTTCAGTTCCTTCACCTGCGTGACAATTCTGTGAGCCTCCTCCGGCTGATGGGCGTCACGAAAGATTTTTTCCTGCTTCTTTGCCTCTTTTTCCAGCTTTTCCAAGCCCCGGCTGATGCGCTCCTTCTCCAGTACAAACTCACTTGCCGGGTAGATACTGATGCTTTCCAGCTTCTCTATGGAGCGCTGGCTCAGGATATCAAAGCTGCGGATGGAGTCCACTTCATCCCCCCACAGCTCCATACGGAAGGGATTCTCCTCCGTCAGGTCAAACACATCCACAATACCGCCCCGAATGGAGAACTGTCCGGGATTTTCCACCTGATAGCTTTTCTCATAGCCCATTGCCACCAGCCGCTTCGCCAGCTCTGTTTCATTCAGGCTGCCGCCTCTCTGCACCCGAATCACATCCTTCTCCGGCTCCCACATAGCCTGCGGAGTCATCAAAGCCGCATAGGTGGTGACAATCGTGACCGGCTTATGTTCCATCAGGCGGCGCAGGGTACGGATGCGTTCCTTGGTCAGCTGATTGCCATGAATATCTGCCTGGAAGAATATCAAATCCTTTGCCGGGTAAAGCATGACATTCCTGTCATAAAATTTATATTCCTCATAGATTTCTTTTGCTTTTAAGTCACTATAAGTAACGATGACTTTGTACTTCAAGCCATCGCTGAGTCCGTAAATCATATGCAGCTTCTGGGAATCCACACAGCCTGTCAGCGCTACGGGACTAATGCCCTTTCTCAGGGCTTCCCTCATCTGTTCATATTCCGCCAACTCCTGAAGTGGCGCAAGTAGTGCCTGCATAATAAGCCTCCTACACCTTGCGATTAAACTCATTCATCGCAGCATCTGCATCCTCAGTAATCATCATACGGATGGCATCCGCCGCTCTGCCTGCTGCCTCATCCATCACCTTGCGTTCCTCCGCGCTGAAATGTCCCAGTACATAATCTGCCAGGTCCCAGCCCTTGGGCTTCTCACCCACACCCATCTTCACTCGCATGAAGGTGTCATGTCCCAGATGCAGGATAATATTTTTCAGGCCGTTATGCCCGCCTGCACTCCCCTTCTTGCGAATGCGCAGCTGTCCCACATCCAAACTGATATCATCAGAAATCACTATCAATTCGTCCTTTTCATCCACCTTGTAATAATCTATCAGTTCTCTGACGCTTTCACCGCTGAGATTCATAAAGGTCTGCGGCTTTGCCAGCACACACTTCTGCCCTGCAACATACCCTTTTCCAATCAGCGCTTTATGCTTTTTCTCAAGCACAGAGATGTTCTCCTGCTCCGCCAATTTGTCTATTACATCAAAGCCTATATTATGTCTTGTATTTTCATATTCCTTTTTGGGATTACCCAAACCTACAATGATATACATAATCGCATCCTGCTCTTTCTCTTCCTTCAAAATTATCCGATGCACTAAATTATCCGATGCGCTAAATTATCCGATGCGCTAAATTATCCGATGCAATCCCATAGACGGTACCGCTATTCTATCATACCCACATTTTCCAAACAAGTGAAAAACAACTCACAAACTCATAAGCAAGCTTGGAGGTGAGGGGCCGGCCGGGGTTTTGACCGGTTTTTGGACTGGTCGGCCCGGTTTTTGGCTTGATTGGTCCGGTTTTTGGCTTGATTGGTCCGGTTCGGCAGCCACTTTTCTTGTTTTTCGCATTTTTAAACGCTGGTTGTGCTCTTTTTCGCTCCTCCCCGGCAACCATTCATTGGATTTTCACTGAATTTCCATTGAATTTCCACTAAATCTTGCAGTTTTTCACTGAATTTCCACTGAATTCTTGCTGAATCTTCCGGATTTTCATCGAATTTCATCTTATTTTTTTAAGTTTCTGGGGAAGGAATGCCCGGTTCGGCAGCCACTTTTCTCAATTTTCGCATTTTTAAACGCTGGTTGTGCTCTAGGCGACAGCCATGCGGCTCATTCCGGAAGCTGCCGGACATTACCGGGCTTCACCGGACATTATCGGACTCCACCGGACTTCACCGGGCTTCACCGGACATTACCGGACTTCACCGGGCTTTACTGCTCATCTTTCCGCATTCTAAGTATAACCACACTCAATATCATGATTCCCACGCAGGGCACAAGATTGCAGACCATACCTGCACGAAGGCTTACTGCATCTGCCACCAGACCGATGATCCAAGGCATCAGAATAGCCCCCAGTCCTGCTATCGGAAGCATGATACCCATGCTGGTTGCACTCATCATCTTGCCCGTGCCTGCTACCGCCACAGGATTCACTCCCGCCATGGAGAAGGCGAATAGGAATAGCATACATACAGCGCCCATGGGATGCTCTGTGAACATCATAACTCCGTAGAGCAAGGTGCAGCCGGCGCCCATTACTGCCAGCGCCTTGAAGGTATTCCGAATCGGAATCACAAAGGCAATCAACAATCTTGCAATCAGAGTTGCTCCCCACATAATTGTCACGGTATAGGTATTGAACACCCCATTCAAGATTCCCTGACCCTTATAATAGGTCACCAGCCAGCCTGTCACACTGGTCTCAGCAGCATTCTGGCAAAACAGTAGTCCGGTAATTAACCAGAATTCTTTGCTTTTCAGGAATTCCAAATTCCATTTTTCTTTTTCTCTGCCGTTCCCGGCTTTTCCGGGAAGACCGGCGCTCAAAAATACAAGCCAAAGTGCCAGACCCACCACAGCAACACCAATCATAGGAAGCTTCTGAGTAACAATGCCGGTGGTAAGCTTCTGAGCAACAGCGCCGGAGGAAAGCTTCTGACCGGCAGCACTCAAGGCTGTGATTAACAGGGGGCACAGCAACGCACCACAGGCATAACAGGCATGCATGATGTTCATACCCTGTGTGCGATTTCGGCTGTTATTCCCCACCAGTACCGTACAATTATTGATGGTGCAACCCTTTGCCAGACCTACCATGACAAAAGCCGACATCAGAATCCCGAGTATCCCCGATACCGTCATGAGCATATATCCCAGGAAGTAACCGATACAGAGAATGGCTACTGTCCTCTTTGTGCCGAGCTTGGCAGGAAGAATCCCCGATGCAAAGGAAGCCAGCATATTGCCGATATTCATGCATGCCAGCAAGGTTCCTGTCACACTATAAGAAAAGCCATAAATTTCCTGCAGAATGCTGACAATGACTCCGCTGGAAATCGCACAGACTCCGCTCAAAAAGAAAGCGGTATGTCCGGTGAGTTGTAAACGTTTTGTCCGTTCCATATTATTCCTCTTTTCTGTAAAATGAATCTGTCTCAAATGACGCCGTGGGCAACGTGTGTCGCAAATGACGCCGTGGGCAACGTGTGCCGCCAGGCGCACGAATACATAAGGAGACTGCGATAACACAGTCTCCCAGCCTCAGACAATATCCTGCCGCGACGCACAAAAATTCTGCAAAGGTCCGTCATCCCCAAAGATGCTTGTCTGCAAAAGTCTCTCGTTCTCCGAAGAAGATTGCCTACAAAAGTTCCTCATCCGTCTCCAGAAGCGCCTTCTGATAATGCTCCAGTATCGTCTTCTGCATACGTTCTCTGACAGCAGAATTGATGGGATGAGCGGTATCCCTGAACTCACCGTCGTTTGCCTTTTTGCTGGGCATAGCGATGAACAAACCCTTTTCTCCCTCAATTACCTTGATATCATGAACCACAAATTCATCATCCAAAGTAATGGAAACAATTGCTTTCATTTTGCCTTCTTTCGCAAGCTTGCGTACCCGCACATCTGTAATTTGCATTTGTAAACCCCCTTTTGAATTACCTTCTCTGTTTCTGTTTCCTTCTCTGTTGCTGTTACCTTCTCTGTTTCTGTTACCTTCTCTGTTTCTGTCAACCTGCTCTGCTATCCTCCTGCTCGGAGGAGCGCCGGAGCTGCTATGCGCTGAAGTCGCATCGGTGTCGAAGCTGCAATGGTGTCGGTGCTACAATGGCATCGGTGCTACAATGGCATCGGTGCTGCAATGGTGTCGAAGCTACAATGGCACCGGTGTCGAAGCTACAATGATGCCGGTGCTGCAATGGTGTCGAAGCTACAATGGCATCTGTGCCGGTGCTACAATGATGCCGGTGCTACAATGGCATCGGTGCTGCCACAACGCCGGTGCGCTACATGGTGTATCTCTCGTTGCGTTCTACCACGACTCTGACATCGCCCTCGCCCACGAAGCGGGAGTTTGCGCGAATGGTGTCATGACTTTCTACAATGCAGTTCTCAATGTATGTGTTGTCCCCTATGTATACGTCATTCAGGATAATAGAGTTCTTGATGACGCAATTGTTTCCGATATAGCTTTTCTTGAATATCACGGAATTCTCCACGGTACCGTTTACGATACAGCCGCTGGATATCAGGCTGTTCTTGATATTCGCACCCACGTTGTACTTGGCAGGCGGAAGGTCGTCCACCTTGGAGTAAATATCGGGGTACTGTTTGAAGAAATAGTTGCGCACCTCCGGCTTCAGGAAATCCATGTTGGTCTTGTAGTAATCCTCCACGGATGCGATATTGCTCCAGTAATCGGAAATCTTGTAGCCGTAGATATGCTTCAAATCCTTGTAACGGATCAGGATATCCTGCACGAAATCATATCTGTCTTCCTCTGCAGATTTCTCAATCATTTCAATGAGCTGACGGCGGCGGAGCACATAGATTCCGCAGGAAATGGTATTGCTCTTTGCCTGCAGGGGCTTCTCCTCAAATTCCACGATTCTGCTCTCTTCGTTCATGCGGATGGTGCCGAAGCGCTCCACATTGGCTCCGCGGGGCATATCGCGGCATACCACGGTGATGTCCGCCCTTTTCTCTATATGATATTCCAGTACCTTATTGAAATCAAGCTTGTATACGCAGTCTCCGGAGGCAATCACTACATACGGTTCATGGCTCTTCTTCAAAAAGCTCAGATTCTGGTAAAGTGCATCTGCCGTTCCCCTGTACCAGCTGCTGTTATCCGCAGTCATGGCAGGAGTGAACACGTAGAGACCGCCCTGCTTTCGTCCGAAATCCCACCATTTGGAGGAATTCAAATGCTCATTCAGGCTGGTGGCGTTGTACTGTATAAACACTGCCACCTTCTGAATATGGGAGTTGGACATATTGCTCAGTGTAAAATCTATGCTGCGATAGCTTCCTGCAATGGGCATTGCGCAGACTGCCCTCTTCTGCGACAATTCCCTCATTCTGTGATTATTACCGCCCGCTAAAACAATTCCGATTGCCTTCACTATGCTTCACCTGCCTTAATCAATGTTTTGCCGCTCGCGAGATGGGAATCCCGGTAATCCGAAGCGACAGTCTCCCCGAAGATTACAGAGTTCTTGCCCACTGTAATACCCTCCGGAATCACGCTCCTTTCACCCACGGTCACAATGCCGTGATTGTAGATATGAGGTGCGGTTTCATTCTCTGCCTCCTCGCCGATGCCTAATTTCACACAATCCGCGATTTCCGCATTCTCTGCCACAATGGCCTTGTAAAGCTCGCAGTTCTCACCAATCACGGTATGGTTCATAATAATGGAATCCCGCACTACCGTACCTTTTCCGATGGTGACGCCGCACCCGATGACGGAGTTATATACCTGTCCGTAGATATCGGAACCCTCTCCGATAATGCTACGCTCCACCACACTGTCCTCCGCAATGTACTGGGGCGGCTGAATCTCGCTCTTGGTGTAAATCTTCCAATATTCCTCATAGAGGTTGAATTCCGGCACGATGTCAATCAGCTCCATATTGGCCTCCCAATAGGAATTCAAGGTGCCCACATCCTTCCAGTAGCCGGTGAACTCGTAGGCGTACAGAGGAGCTCCGTTCTCGTGGCAATAGGGAATGATATGTTTTCCGAAGTCAAGCTCGGGCTGCTCCGCCTTGGCTATCAGTGCCTCCTTTAAGGTCTTCCAATTAAATATGTAGATACCCATACTTGCCAGATTGCTTCTGGGATGCTTGGGCTTCTCCTCAAACTCTGTGATGCGCTTGTTCTCATCCGCAATCATGATGCCGAAACGGCTGGCCTCCTCGATGGGGACGGGCATGACCGCGATGGTGACCTCCGCACCGCTTGCCTTGTGAAAATCCAGCATCACCTCATAATCCATCTTATAGATATGGTCACCGGACAGAATCAAAACATATTCCGGGTTAAAGCTTTCCATATATTCCAGATTCTGGTAAATCGCATTCGCTGTGCCGGTATACCACTCACTGTTCGTACTTTTCTCATAGGGAGGCAGCACTGTCACGCCTCCGATGTTGCGGTCCAAATCCCAGGGAATACCGATACCGATATGGGTATTCAGACGCAGGGGCTGATACTGGGTCAATACTCCTACCGTATCCACTCCCGAATTGATACAGTTTGAAAGGGGAAAATCAATAATGCGGTATTTCCCTCCGAAGGAAACGGCAGGCTTTGCAACCTTGGATGTCAGAACCCCCAGGCGGCTGCCCTGTCCGCCGGCCAACAGCATGGCAATCATCTCTTTTTTAATCATACTTTGTCACCTCAATACTAGCCTTTTACTGATTAATGGTATAGTATCATTATATCATACCAAATTACGAAAGTGAATGAGAACTTTCATTTAGCATTTGTTTTTTGGGATGAATGTGTATATAATGTATATAATATTGAAAAAGGAAGTGTATGTATGTATAAAATAGATTTCAAGCACCCTGTTTCCGTGTATTTTGTGGGAATCGGCGGTATCAGCATGAGCGGTCTTGCAGAGATTTTGAACCGGGCCGGGTTCCGGGTGTCGGGCTCCGACTGGCATTCCTCACCTATCACACAGGCTTTGGAGACCAAGGGAATCCGGGTTCAATACGGCGAAAGCAGTGACCATATCACCGACGACATTGACTGTGCGGTACTGACCAGCGCCGTACATGAAAACAATCTGGAGTTTCAGGCCATCCGCGAAAAGAAGATACCTTATCTGTCCCGGGCAGAGCTTTTGGGACAACTGATGCAGAATTACCGTATCCCCATTGCCATCAGCGGTACCCACGGCAAGACCACCACTACCTCCATGGTCAGTGAGGTTTTGCTGCAGGCGGACACAGACCCCACTCTGTCCATCGGCGGTATCTTAAAATCCATCGGCGGCAACATCCGCGTGGGCGGCTCCGATTACTTTGTCACGGAAGCATGCGAATACACCAACAGCTTTTTAAGCTTTTTCCCGAAAATCGGAATCATCCTCAATATAGAGGAGGACCATCTGGACTTTTTCAAGGATTTGGAGGACATCCGTCACTCCTTCCGCGAATTTGCCAAGCTTCTGCCGGAGGACGGCTGTCTGATTATCAACGGTGAGATACCTCACTACCACGAGATTACGGATGGGCTGAGCTGCCGGATTATCACCTACTGCAGTCACGCCCTCACAAGCGAGGGAACCGGTGCGGACTATTATCCCGCAAATATCACCCATGATGAAATGGGGCATCCCTCCTTTGACCTTGCCGGAAAGGAAGGCTCAGGGCGCAGCTTCAGCCTTCAGGTTCCGGGGGCGCACAATATCAGCAACGCCTTAGCCGCCATCGCACTTGCGGATGTGCTTGGCATCGACTCCGAGGCCACTGCCAAGGCACTCCATTCCTTCAGCGGAACGGACCGCCGCTTCGAGTACAAGGGCTCCGTCGGAGGAGTTACCGTTATAGATGATTATGCACATCATCCCACAGAGATTACTGCAACCTTGTCCGCAGCGCAAAATTATCCTCACAAAACGCTCTGGTGTGTGTTCCAGCCCCACACCTACACCCGCACCAAGGCCTTTATGAAGGACTTTGCGAGGGCACTGTCACTTGCAGACAAGGTCATTCTTGCAGACATCTATGCAGCAAGAGAGACTGACCGTCTGGGAATCAGCTCCGAAACCCTGCAAAAGGAGATTCAGGCTCTGGGACACGAAGCATTTTACTTTCCGACTTTTGACGAGATTGAAAATTTCTTATTGGAAAATTGCATAAACGGTGACCTGTTGATAACTATGGGTGCCGGAGACGTGCATAAAATCGGGGAAAATCTCCTCGGAATATAGTTGTCCACATTATCCACAGACGGAAAAGCGTTTTACCTTTTTTTCGCTGTGGATATTTTGATTTTTCCGGTGGATATTTATTTGTCGAAAAATGTCGCCGGACACCCGTAAATTCAGCATTTCCCAAAATCGGAAATTTTTTATCCACACTATCCACATTTTCCACATTTTAGCGCCTTTTTCACCGCTCAAACGGATTCGGAAATTTGACTATTTCTTTTTTAGAAGCCTTATGCTATACTTTGACTTGCTCGCTAAAATGCGAGTTTTGGAAAGGATTGGGGAAATATGGCACGCTTGACAATTTATAAGGACAATTATGTAGATTCCACTGTGGTGTCCAACCGATTTATCGATGAATATATGAAGGACGCCAACGACGCCCAGTTGAAGATATATCTTTATCTGATCCGTATGCTGAATGCCAATCAGGCTACCAGTGTGTCCGATATTGCGGACAAGTTCAACCATACGGAAAAGGATGTCGACCGTGCTCTGAGATATTGGCAGAAGAAGGAAATTCTTGATCTGGATTACGACGCAGATAAGAATCTGGTCGGAATTCATCTGCGGGATTTGAGTGCAGCGTCCGATTCCGGTTCAGAGGGCAGCCGGACCTTATACTCCGCGTCTGCGAGAACGCTTCACACTGCCTCCAAGGTGACGGCTATTCCGGTTGCCGCAGGAGCTTCCTCCGAGAGAGCGGAGGGGGGAGCAATGCCGGTAGCTGCGACGGCAATGTCTGCGAGGGCAGAGGCATCGGAAAGGACGGCAGAAGCCCCGATGGGCAAGGCAGATATCCCGATGGGCAAGGCAGATATCCCGATGGGCAGCGCAGATATCCCGATGGGGACGGCCGAGAACGCCGACAGCGGGGACACGCCCACCTTTAGCAAGCCCGTGTACACCCCCGACCAGCTTCGCGAATTCAAGAGCAGGGAGGAGACCTCACAGCTTTTGTTCATAGCGGAATCCTACATCGGAAAGCCGCTGACTCCCTCCGAGATGAAATCCATCCTCTTCTTCACGGATACCCTTCATTTTTCGGATGACTTAATCGACTATCTGCTTCAATACTGTGTAGACCGCGGCAAGAAGGATTTCAAATACATAGAAAAGGTTGCCATCAATTGGGCTGAGGAGGGGATTACCACTCCCAAGCAGGCACAGAGAGCAGCCTCCCGGTATGACAAGAACGTCTATGCCATTATGAATGAGCTGGGCAAGAACGGTTCTCCCACTCCCAAGGAGCTTGCGTATATCAATCGCTGGACGAAGGAATACGGCTTCAGCACCGAGATTATCTTCGAGGCCTGCGAGCGCACCGTCATGGCCACAGACCGTCACCGTTTCGAGTATGCCGAGGGTATCCTGAGCAGCTGGAAGCGCGAAAATGTTCACCACAAGGCGGACATCCGAAGGATTGATGACATGTATCAGAAGCGCCGCCAGAGTGCGAAGCAGCCCTCTACTTCCAATAAATTTAATCAGTTTACACAGAATCATTATGATTTTGACAAGCTTGAGAAGGAGCTTCTCAGCAACTGATGCGCACTGCCCTATAGCATAGCACATTTTCCCGTGCAAGAAGGAGGCACATCGTGGCATTGAACAAAATGCAATACGAATCCATTATAAAAGGATACGAACGGACCAGGGACCGGAACCGCTATCTGACGGAGGAACGCCGGGAGCATATCTATACCCATGTCCCCGGATACCGTCAGCTGGACGAATCGGTGGCCGATATCTCCGGTTCTCTTGCCAGAGCAGTCATCGATGGCGAGGAGGGCGCCATGCAGAAGGTACATTCCTCTCTGCAGGAGATTGCGAGCCGCAAGCGCAGGCTTTTGTCCGAATACGGCTACCCCGCCGATTATCTGGAGCCCATCTATGATTGCCCCGATTGCCGCGATACCGGTTTTCTTTCTGAGGAGGACGGAAGAAAGAGCAAATGTCATTGCTTCCGCAGTCAGGAGATTGAGCTTCTCTATGACCAGTCCAATATCCGCGAGACCATCCGGAACGAGAATTTCACTACTCTTTCCTTTGCCTATTACGGAGATGAGGATTTGTTGCGCTTCGAGAAGGCAGTGGATATCTGCAAGGATTTTGTACAAAACTTCGAACAAGACTACCATAATCTGTTCTTTTATGGTACAGTAGGAACTGGCAAGAGCTTCTTGTCCGGCTGTATTGCCAACGAGCTTTTGCAAAAGGGCTGTTCTGTGCTCTATTTCAGTGCCGCAAGGCTATTTGAAACATTGGCACATTATTCCTTTGACAGCAATTATAAGGAGGCTCTTTACGATTTCTACAATGACCTGTATCATTGTGATTTGGTGATTATAGATGACTTGGGAACAGAGCTTACGAATTCCTTCGTCTCTTCCCAGCTGTTTTCCTGTCTGAATGAGCGTCATCTGCGGAAGAAAGCAACCATTATCTCTACGAACTTAAGCTTAGAGGAGCTGCGCGACCGCTATTCCGACAGGGTTTTCTCCAGAATCACCAGCAACTACGAGCTCTGCAAATTGACAGGGCCGGATATCAGAATGTTAAAAAAACGCAGTTCAAATTCAATGAATTCATAGAAAGTGAGGACATTATTCATGGGCAACCGCGAAGAAAAACGTAATTTGGAGACAATCCCCGTTGGCTCCTTAGGTATTATTTCTCTGGAGGGCTGCAAAGTATTAGGTGAAAAGGTAGATAAATACCTTGTAAAATGGAGAGCAGAGCGCGAAAGCGAGCACAAGGAATCTCTTGCCTTCTCAGGATATCAGAGAGATTCTTATCTGCTGAAGACCAAGGTGCCCCGCTTCGGCTCAGGAGAGGCGAAGGGTATGATTTTGGAGTCCGTGCGCGGATGCGACCTCTATTTATTGGTAGATGTCATGAATCATTCCATGACCTACTCCATGTTTGGTCACGACAATCATATGTCTCCCGATGACCACTATCAGGATTTAAAGCGTATCATTGCTGCTGTGGGCGGAAAGGCACGCCGCATTACCGTTATCATGCCCTTCCTCTATGAGAGCCGTCAGCACAAGAGAACTGCAAGAGAATCTCTGGACTGTGCTCTGGCTTTGCAGGAATTGGTGTCCATGGGTGTGGATAATATCATCACCTTTGACGCTCACGACCCCCGTGTGCAGAACGCCATTCCTCTTCATGGTTTTGAGACAGTGCAGCCTGCATATCAGTTCATCAAGGGTCTGCTCCGCAATGTGAAGGACCTTCAGATTGACTCCGACCACATGATGGTCATCAGTCCCGACGAGGGCGGTATGGGCCGTGCAATCTACATTGCAAACGTGCTGGGTCTCGACATGGGTATGTTCTACAAGAGACGTGATTATACCCAGATTGTCAACGGACGCAACCCCATTGTGGCACATGAATTCCTGGGCACCAGTGTGGAAGGCAAGGATATGATTATCATTGACGACATGATTTCCTCCGGTGAAAGTGTGTTGGAGGTAGCCGCAGAATTGAAGAAGCGCAAGGCCAACAGAATTTTCGTATTCTCCACCTTCGGTCTCTTCACCAGCGGTCTGGACAAGTTTGACAAGGCTTCCGCAGAAGGCATTATTGACAAGGTTCTGACCACCAACGTGATTTATCAGACACCCGAATTGTTGGAGCGTGATTGGTACATCAGCTGTGATATGAGCAAGTACATTGCCTATATCATCGACACCTTGAACCACGATTCTTCCATCAGCGATTTGTTGAATCCCAGTGAGAGAATCCAGCGCATCGTTGCAAGATACAAAAACGGCGAGCTGTAGAATGAGACCCAACATAAAGCAAATGACATTAATGGGGCTGATGACGGCAGTAATCTGCGTCATCGCCCCATTTTCAATCAGATATTTCAGCTATCATGGTGAGTTCGCAACCTTCCTCACCTAAAACAAAACTAAAGGAGAGTTTTTCATGAACAAAAAAGTATTATTTATCACCCATGCAGCGCTTATCGCTGCTCTCTATGTTGTGCTCACACTGTTAGCCAACCTTCTCGGTCTGGCAAATTTTCCCATTCAGGTACGTTTCTCGGAAGCCTTGACCATCCTTCCTTTTTTCACCCCTGCCGCCATACCGGGATTATTCGCAGGTTGTGTCATCAGCAATCTGCTGACAGGGTGCATCCCCTTGGATGTCTTATTCGGCAGCCTAGCAACCCTGCTGGGCTCACTGGGTACGTACGCCCTGCGTCGATTCACCAAATGGCTGGCACCTCTGTGTCCGATTCTCGCCAACACCCTTATCGTACCGTTCGTCCTCGCGTATGTGTATCGCTTCGAGGGCGCAGTGCCCTATTTCATGATAACCGTTGGCATCGGGGAGTTTCTTTCCTGCGGTGTTCTGGGCATGCTTCTGTTAAACGTTCTGCAGAAATACAGAAAGCAGCTGTTTACTCCGCTCTGACATAGGTCACGAATTGATTGCCGTTTTCCTCAAACCATTCCGTGGCATCCTTCATCCCCTTCTTGTAAAGCTTTCCGGTGGAGGGCTCCATAATGACCACATTGAATTCATTGAAGCCGGTTACAAGAACGGCTTCTCCGTTTTTCAGCATGGCAAGCACCGGGATATCCTGATTGACATAATACAGCACGGAATCCAAATTGCAGCCTGTCAAATCCAGTATGGTTGTGTTCTCCAGATGATCCTGCAGTATGTCCATGGCACTCCTGCCCTGTGCCAGCAGATACTCAGAGTTGCGGGCAATACCCTCGAAGCTCAAAATCGTATCCAGGCAGACCGCCAGACTGGTTTTCTCCGCAGTGACACTTGACTCCTTGATTGCCATAATCTGATTTCTGGTAACCCGGTTGCCCTTCAGCCACACACAGCTGCCGCTGTCATTCACCACCACACCGGCAGTCTCGTAGGCCTGCTTCACAGCCTTGGCAGGCGCTGTATAGATGCCGCTGACTCCCTTTGCATCATATACATAGTATCTGGGCACCTCGCTCTTTGCCTTCAGCTGTAGCCTGCGCCCTCCTTCGAAGACAACCTCCTTGGGGGTAAGAATCTTAATGGTTTTACTGTCAATGGTCTTCTTGGTCTGGAGCTGCACATATCTCTCATACACATCAATGTCTGCCGTTACAATCTTATTCGCTCCCTCTGCCTCTTCGGTATTGTCCATAATATGGTCATCCGCAGCATCTTCGTAGGCTCCGTTTTCCTGTCTTTTCAAGCGACTGAGCGTAATCTGGTTATCCTCCACAATACAGTCTACAATATAGATATCATCCTGTCTGTATTCCTTCAGCAATTCTCCGTTGGAATTGCAGATACATACCTTGTACATGGGGAAGAACACTCTTCCGGAGCTTTCCTTAACCACATCCGCCCCTTTAGCCACTCCGTATATCAGATCCTCTCCCATAAATCCCAGAGGACGGATTGACTCATCCTCCTGCACGGAGATTGCACTCTGCGTGTCCTTGTTCAGATTGCTGACCTTCAGCTGCTCACAATTGAAGATATCATCACCCACCTGCCAGACCAGAATCTTGTGATTCTCCGACACCTGTATGCTGTCCTCCTGCGTCACATTCACCATCTGTTGATAGGTTTTCGCCGTCAGGTCAATACCATACACTGTGTTCTCCAGAAAGATGTATAATTTCTGATTTCTGTTGAGACAAAGCAGCTGCTCCAGCTCTGCCTGCAGCACATAAAAGGATTTCTCATAGGGTACATAAACCTTTTCCTCGATGGTATTGCGCACACTGTCATAGAAGGAAAGCTGTATTCCCACCTCCCCTTCGTGTCTGCCTCTGTTCATATATCCGTATACGACGAACCAGACATTTCCGCCTTCGTCCACATCCAGAATCTTGATGGCATGCCGGTCATTCATGGAACGTTCATCGGAATGCTCCTCGTCCGCAAAGGTGAAAATAACTGCCAGCTTGTTGGTGGTGGCGTTATAGCTGAAGAGGCTGTTGGCTTGCTCAAAGACGATGATATTGCCATCACCGCTCTCCATCATATCCACTTCCCGGTCTGCGATTCCCAGCAAAAGCTTATCATTGGCATACATATGCTCCACATCGGGAAGCTGTGTCATAACCCTTTCATAGTCCAACAGATACATTCTGTCGGCGGTATATCTGACCCGGTAATATTCCTTCACGCGATACTCTGTAGTCACTCTGTTCTCTGTGGTGGACACCAGATAATCCAACACCAGATATGCTGTCTGTCCGTTAATCTCCTTCAGGGAAACCACAGGCTTCGTCACTTCCTTCACCGGCAGTTCCCCCCAGGTAATCTGTTGGAAGCTGGAATGGATATTCACCTTATGAAAGGATTTGTTATCCTCCAGTGCTGCATTGGTCTCCAGATATTTGGTGATCTCCCTGGCGGCTTCCTTATCATACAGCCTTTCGTGAAAATCCATGACAAAGTCAATCTTCTCCGCCAGATGCAGGCTATCACTCCAGACCACTCTGGTGTAATAGCGTATTTGCTGTTCTCCGTCCAGCTCCAGCACAAAAGCTAAGGAGTACTCGGTATTCTTTTCTATCAGATCCTTCAATGCTATGTCCCCGTAGATGGTGTCCTTCCCGGTCCGATATTCGGTGATGGGCGTGTCCTCTATCAGTCTGGAGCCATCCAGACTTCTGACCTCCATGGATATCGCAGTCACATCCCGTCCATAGGTCTTTACGCAAAATCCGGCATCCCGGTTCTCGCCAAGCACTGTAATCGTATCCCTCTGCAACGCCGTAGCAACGGTTTGCGTATATCCGAACATTCTGTTGTAATCGGTACCGTTCCGGCTCATGGTAACCACAGGGAGACTGGCTTCCCCCATCTCCATGGTCATATTATTGTGTCCCTTATTCATAATGTTGCTACCCACTGTCAGGCTTGCAACAAATACCAGAATAAAAACCGAAACCTTAATGATTGTTTTCTTCATAGCTGTCCAACATTTCCTTTATCAATATCCCACCCATTATAAAAGCTTCTTCAACGTAGGAGAAATATGTAAAAACTCTGTCACATCTCCGATATCATCCCGTGTCCTGACCGGGCGCATGGCATTCTTCTTCACCGCACGAATCAAGAGGTTCTTGGGCGTATGTTCCATATCGATGAATTCCAGAATTTGGGTATCATATCCGTTTTGCTCCAGCAAATCCGCGCGCAGCGCATCGGTAATCAATGCCGACATTCTCTCCTTAATCAGTCCGTATTTCAGAATCGGCTTCAGCACGTCACAGGAAATCTGCCTGTTGATCTCATGCTGACAGCAGGGCACTGCCATAATGACCCTTGCACCCCACCTTACTGCCTTTTCCAGCGCATAGTCCGTAGCGGTATCACAGGCATGCAGGGATACCACCATATCCACCGCATCCGCTCCCTCATAGGTGCTGATATCACCACGTTCAAAATGCAGACTGTCATAATGCAGTTTCTCTGCCAATTGATTGCAGTGTGTGATGACGTCCGTCTTCAAATCCAGTCCCGTCACACGGATATCCCTATGCTGTACTTCATGTAAATAATAATACATGGCAAAGGTAAGGTAGGATTTGCCGCAGCCGAAATCAATGATGCGGATGGTTCGGTCCTTGGGAAGCTCGTCCAGCACATCCTCGATAAACTCCAGATAACGGTTGATCTGGCGGAATTTATCATATCTCGCCTTTGCGATTCTGCCGTCGGGAGTCTGCACTCCCAGTCCCACCAAAAAGTCCACCGGCTTGCCCTCCGGCAGAAGGTACTGCTTGGTACGGTTATGGGAAAGAGCGTCCGTCTTCCCGCTCTCCTGCTCATTGCCCTGCCTACGCTTATATTTCACGGTGAGCTTGCCCTTCTTGCTGACAAGCACCACTGCCTCAGCAGTCCTTCCCTTGAATTCTCCTTGCTTGAAAAGGCTCTGCAGATATTCCTCAATCCGCAGAAGCATGGCCTCCTCCCTGAAATTCTCATGAAATACCTGTGTACCGCGGTACAAGGTCTCCTGAAAGTATAATTCACCCTTGATGAGCACCGGGCGGATTTTTACCTTGCTTCCGCGGTCTGCGTCCTTTGTATTACTAAGCACAGCCTGAATCAGCTCCCTGTTCAGAAGCTGCTGCAACATTTTTCTCAATTCTTCCATATCAGTCCCGCCATTCTTCTGTTCCGTTTCTGACTCTATCTTACATACTTTCCCGGAATTACACAACTAAAATTTTAGGATTCCCCTTCTGCCCCCATGACGACGCTTGTATATTTCATCGCAGATAAGAATCTGTACCATATGCTCCAGCCATTTCCATTTTTCCGGATTCGTCTCAGAAGCGCTCTCCGCATCCGTCCCGGCCTCCTGTTGCTGTGTTTCCTCTCTTTTCAACATATCGGTCACCGTCCCTGCCATACGTTCAATAGAATAACGATCCGGGTATTCATCATAAATCATACTGCCTTCATAATCTATTTTGTCCAATATTTCAGCTATTCTTCGCTGATAGCGTTTCACTTCTCCGGGATAGGTCTGTTGCAGATATTCCATATCCTTCAAAATCGCACTCTCCTGCTCCTGTCTCAGATAGCCCGGATAGGTCATGTAAAAAGGAAGCGGAACATTGCCCGGAAAGCGAAGCATTTTCCCTTGCATAAAGTCCATACGCAGTGCCTCATAGTTACTTTACTATAACATATGCGCACTGCGTATCTTCCGTTCTTCTTATTCTGTTCTTTGTATTTCTGTTCTTTGTATTTCTGTTCTTTGTATTTCTGTTCTT
>CAZPRB010000013.1:23850-42356 GCA_964588645.1 uncultured Acetatifactor sp.
TTCTGTTCTTTGTATTTCTGTTCTTTGTATTTCTGTTCTTTGTATTTCTGTTCTTCCGGTTCTGTCATGATTCCGGTACAGACCGCGTCTTATCTGAGTACCTCAATACGGGCCATTGCTCTCCGCAGAGCCAGCTCCGCCCGTGCAACATCCGTCTCCGGTGCCTTAGTGCGAAGGCGTTCCTCCGCACGGTGAAGTGCAGACTCCGCACGATTTTCATTAATTTCCTCCGGCCATTCAATGATTTCGGCCAGAATGGTCACTCTGTCCGGCAAAATCTCCGCAAAGCCGGAGTGAAGCGCGGCCTCTTTTTCTCCCTCTTCCTCGTGAATGCACAGCACTCCCGGCTTCACGATAACCGTCAGGGGAATATGCCCGGGCAGAATTCCTATTTCACCCTCTGTGGTGTTAAACTCCACCATTTCTGCCTTTCCTTCATAGAACACTCTGTCCGGTGTGATGATACGCAGTTGAAACTCCTGTGTCCCTGCCATAAAGCTACCATGCCTTTCTTCCTTACTTCTGATACTTGGCTACTACCTCATCAATGCTTCCCACATTCAGGAAGTAGCTCTCGGGAATATCGTCATGCTTACCCTCCAGAATCTCACGGAAGCCACGGATGGTTTCGTTGATAGGCACATATTTTCCCTCCAGACCGGTAAACTGTCCGGCCACGAAGAAGGGCTGGGAAAGGAATCGCTGTACCTTACGGGCACGGGATACCACCAGCTTGTCCTCCTCGGACAATTCATCCATACCCAGGATGGCAATGATATCCTGCAGCTCTTTATATCTTTGCAAAATCTCCTGCACACCGCGTGCCGTATTGTAATGCTCCTCCCCTACCACTCTGGGATCCAATATGCGGGAGGTGGACTCCAGGGGATCCACCGCGGGATAAATACCCAGTTCCACAATGGAACGGGAAAGAACCGTAGTCGCATCCAAATGGGCAAAGGTGGTTGCGGGAGCAGGGTCGGTCAGGTCATCCGCAGGCACATAAACAGCCTGTACGGAAGTAATGGAGCCGTTCTTGGTGGATGTGATGCGCTCCTGCAGCGCACCCATCTCCGTCTGCAGGGTAGGCTGGTAACCTACTGCTGAGGGCATACGTCCCAAAAGGGCAGACACCTCACTACCTGCCTGCGTAAAACGGAAAATATTGTCAATGAAGAGAAGCACGTCCTTTCCGCCTTTATCACGGAAGTACTCTGCCATGGTAAGTCCGGTTAAGCCCACTCGCATTCTCGCTCCGGGGGGCTCGTTCATCTGTCCGAATACCATGGTGGTCTTATCGATAACACCGGATTCCTTCATCTCATGATACAGGTCATTCCCCTCACGGGTACGCTCGCCAACACCGGTGAATACGGAGTATCCGCCATGCTCCGTAGCGATATTACGAATCAGCTCCTGAATCAGGACGGTCTTTCCTACTCCGGCACCGCCGAACAGACCGATTTTGCCACCCTTCTGGTACGGGCAGAGCAGGTCTACAACCTTGATACCGGTCTCCAGCAGCTCCGTCTCTGTGGACTGTTCCTCAAACTTAGGTGCCTCTCTGTGAATAGGCTCATAGGTTACATCCTCCGGAGCCGGCTGATTGTCAATGGGCTGTCCCAACACATTGAAGATTCTGCCCAGGGTATTCTCGCCTACCGGTACGGAAATAGGAGCTCCGGTTGCAATCGCTTCCATCCCTCTCACAAGTCCGTCCGTGGGACCCATTGCAATACATCTGACGGTATCATCTCCCAGATGCTGGGAAACCTCTACGACCAGCTCTCCGCCGTCTCTGGTAGGGATTCGAATTGCTTCGTTAATCTCAGGAAGCTTGCCCGTGTCAAAACGGACATCCAGAACCGCACCGATGACCTGGGTAACCCTTCCTTTATTTTCTCCTGCCATTTCTACCTCTTTCCTGCCCGCCTCCGCGGGCATATTTCCTTAGCCGAGTGCTTCCGCACCGGCGATAATCTCTGTGAGCTCCTGTGTGATGGAACCCTGTCTTGCTCTGTTATATTTCAGCTCTAAATCGCTTATCATTTCCTCTGCATTGCCTGTGGCGTTATCCATTGCCTGCATACGTGCACCGTTCTCACTGGCAGCCGCCTCCTTCAGTGCACCGTAAATCAGGCTGGTGATATACTTTGGTATCAGCATATCCAACGCCTCCGCCTCCGCGGGCTCAAAGTTCATAAGCGCATCCTGCTCCTGTGCCGGTATCTCATTCTGCTCTGTGGTCTCCACCGGCAAAAGCTTCATCAGCTTAGGCTCATGAACCACTGTATTCTTGAAGGAGGTATAAGCCAGATAGATTTCACCGATTTCGTCCTCCGAAAAGGCCTCCAGCAGACGTCGGGACAAGTCCATAGCTTCTGCATAAGTAGGCTCCTCTATCATATCGGGAAGTGCCTCTTTTATCTCATAGCCGTTTCTGGCAAGAGCTTCCCTGCCTTTATTACCCACTGCGTACACCGTGACATCTTCCTTGTTCCAGCTGTTCTGTCCGGTTACCAGCTTCACCACATTGGAGTTATAGCCTCCCGCCAATCCCCGATTGGAGGTAACCACTATCACAGCCTTCTTCCGGGATTTGCCGGGCAGCAGATACTTGTGCTCCGCATGTCCCACACGGGACAGGATACTGTTCACAGTGCCATACATACAGTCAAAATATGACTTGGAGCGCTCCGCGTTTGCTTTGGCCCGCTGCAGCTTGACAGTGGATACCAGCTTCATCGCCTTGGTAATCTGCTGCGTGCCCTGAATGCTGCTTTTCCGGCGCTTTATATCACGCATTGATGCCATATTGTTGCCTCCTGCCTAATTACTTCAAGAAGTCCTTCTTGAACTCCTCTATCGCCGTCTTAAGTACGCCCTCCGTCTCATCGGAAATCACCTGCTCAGATGCGATGTCACCTGGTATCTCAGGATATTTCGTATCCAGAAATTCAAAGAATTCCTTCTCAAACCGTATGATATCCTCCACCGGAACCTCCAGCAGATGCTTGTGGGTCACCGCATAGATAATGATAACCTGATACTGCACCGGCATAGGCTGATACTGGGGCTGCTTCAACACTTCCTTAATCCGTTCTCCCTGTGCAAGCTTTTCCTTGGTATCCGCATCCAGCTCGGAACCGAACTGCGCAAATGCGGCAAGCTCACGGTACTGCGCCAATTCCGTACGGATGGGAGCTGCAATCTTCTTCATCGCCTTAATCTGAGCCGCACCGCCTACTCGGGATACGGAAAGACCCGCATTGACCGCCGGGCGGAAGCCGGAGTTGAACATCTCCGTCTCCAGATAAATCTGGCCGTCTGTGATGGAGATTACATTGGTGGGAATGTAGGCAGACACATCTCCTGCCTGTGTCTCGATGATGGGAAGCGCCGTCAGGGAGCCTCCGCCGTACTCATCACTCATTCTCGCCGCACGCTCCAGAAGTCTGGAATGGAGGTAGAAGACATCACCGGGATAAGCCTCACGTCCGGGCGGACGACGAAGCAGCAGGGAGAGGGTACGGTATGCGGTAGCATGCTTACTCAAATCATCATAGACTACCAGCACATCCTCGCCATTCTCCATCCACTCCTCACCGATTGCACAGCCGGAGTAGGGAGCAATGTACTGCAAGGGAGCCAAATCACTTGCGGTAGATACAACCACCGTAGTATAGGACATAGCTCCGTGCTCCTCCAGAGTTTTCACTATATTTGCAACGGTAGAAGCCTTCTGACCGATTGCAACATAAATACATTTCACGTTCTGTCCTTTTTGATTGATAATGGTGTCGATGGCAATCGCCGTCTTTCCGGTCTGACGGTCACCGATGATAAGCTCTCTCTGACCCCTTCCGATGGGAACCATGGAGTCAATCGCCTTGATTCCGGTCTGCAGAGGGGTATCCACACTTTTCCTGGTGATTACGCCGCTGGCAACCCTCTCAATTCTGCGGAATTTATCCGTCTGCAGGGGACCCTTCCCGTCAATGGGCTGACCCAGTGCATTCACTACCCTGCCAAGCAATGCATCGCCAACCGGAACCTCTACCACACGTCCCGTTGTCTTGACGGTATCACCCTCGTTAATATTCCGGGCACTGCCAAGCAGTACTACACCAACATTATCCTCCTCCAAGTTAAGCACCATACCGTAGACGTCCCCCGGGAACGCAAGCAGCTCACCCTGCATTGCATTTTCCAGACCATGTACACGGGCGATACCGTCCGCCACCTGAATTACGGTACCCACATCGGAAACATCCAGCCGGGACGCATATCTCTTAATCTGCTCCTTGATTACAGAACTTATTTCTTCTGGTCTTAAATTCATTGTTCTGTAGCACCTTTCCTCCGGCGGACTATCCCAGCCGGATTTCTAATAATTGTTTCGTTAACTCATCTAATTTTGTGCGGACACTGCTATCCACCACCCTGTCGCCGATACGAATCACCAAACCTGCAATCAGGGAACTGTCCACAGCATAGTGTATCTCCATGCTCTCATAGGCTGTGGTCTGCAGTAATCTGTCCCGCACCGCTTCTTTTTGGGCATCCTCCAGCTCCACTGCCGTGGTCACATATGCCACACCGATTTTCATGACCTCCTTCGCCCTGTCTGTAAAGTAGTCAAAAATCTCCTGCAGCTCCCCATAGCGCTCTTTGGAAATCACCAGCTCCAGAAAACCTGTGAGCTCATCGCTCATCTGTCCCTGAAAAATCTTATCCGCTACTGCAACCTTCTCCTGTTTCGGGATACCGGGATGCTTCAACAGCTTGTCCAAATCCGGATTCTGACATATCACCGTCCGAAGCTGTCGGATTTCTTCCATAAGCTCACGGGTTCTGTTCTGCTCTACAGCAAGCTCGAACAAAGCCTCTCCGTATGTCTTGGAAACTAACTTAGCCATGTGTCTTCACCCATTTCCTTCAGCGTCTCGTCAAGCAAGCGGTCCTGAACGGTTGTATCGATTGACGCGGACACTACCTTGCCTGCCATCATGGAAGCGATGGCAATCATTTCCTTCTTCACATCATCAGCCATCTTCTGCTTCTCCAGTTCGGCTTCCACACGCGCTCTGTCCAAAATACGGGCTGCCTCTTCCTTTGCCCGTGCAAGCATCTGACTCTCATTTGCCAGGGCTCTTTTGCGCGCATCGCTCAGGATAGCCTCCGCCTCCTGATTCACGCTCTTCAGCTTCTCCTCGTACTCCGCCTTCAAGGTCTGTGCCTGTTCCATGCTGACCTTGGCATCCTCCAGCTCGTTTGCTATCTTTTCCGTACGGCTCTGAAGCATCTTACGAACCGGATTAAACAGGAAATAACTAAACGCAAGGAAAAGAACAAAAATCGCTATAATCGTGAGACAGGAATCCGCTATCAGCTGCCAGTCCAAATCGAACAATCTCTCCATGGACTCGCCTCCTGTTAAAAGTATCATTCTTTATCTCCTTTCCGTTTATCCATGCATTTCGGATAAATTAGGGTAACAGAGGTTTTACAAATAATAACAGCATTGCAACCAACAGACCGTACAGACCCGTGGTCTCAGCAACTGCCTGCCCCAGCAGCATGGTTGTGGTGATGTCTGATTTTGCACCGGGATTGCGTCCCACTGCTGCAGCTGCATGTCCTGCTGCGATACCCTGTCCTACACCGGGTCCGATACCTGCTATCAATGCCAGACCTGCGCCGATTGCTGAACATCCTAAAATAAAGTTTTCATTAAATTCCATTTTCTTTCCTCCTATTACAGACTCTGTCCGAGTCGTTTTCACATTACCTGTAACTGTTCCAAGCTGTTACGCCGCATCCGCGTCTCCAATCGCATCGGAGATATATGTCATGGTCAGCATGCAGAATACATAGGTCTGAATTGCTCCCGAGAACAAGTCAAAGTACACATGCAATGCTGCCGGCCACGCTGTGGCAATCCATCCCAGCAAGCCGTAAATCAATGCCATCATGACGGTGCCGGACAGAATATTTGCAAACAAACGCAATGACAACGAAATCGGTACTGCTATCTCACTGATTACATTGATGGGAAACCAAATAGGCAGCCAGGGCGGCAGGGGAGAGCACATACCTACCCAGAGGTCCTTGGGTTTATTATGCTTAATCTTGTTGAACCAAATCATAATAAAGGTCAAGAGTGCCAACGGCAGTGTCACACCATAATCCGCTGTGGGCGGCCGCAATCCTAACAAACCGGATATATTGCTGAACAGGATAAAGATAAAAATGGTTCCGATGTAGTTGTAGAACTTCGGAGCATTTTTCCCCATGGCACCATCAACAATTCCGTCCAGCTTCTCCACAATCAATTCCGCCACATTCTGAAATCCGGTCGGCACTTCACTTGCTTTTGCAATACATCTGTTGGCTGCAACGGCAAAACCGATGAGAATTATCAGGACAATCAGGATACACACATGCGACGTTGTTATCCACACTTCATGTCCGAAAAAAGAATACTGAAAAATCCCGTGAATCATGAAATCAACATCTGCGGCGGATAACAAAATTCCATGTCCCATAATTTCACCTCCCTTTGTTTATTTTTCTTGAGGAATTTCTTCCCCGACGGCGCTTTCCTCCGGAAGTGCCTCCGGTATCGGGTCCGTCTCGTGGAACATCTTATTACATAATTTATGAGTAATCGGCTGAAGAAACGCCGTTACCTTCATCCCCATATATGCCAGAAATACAATCAGGGGATTCATAACCTTGGTTATCATAATGATAATCATAATGAGCACAAAAAATACATAGCGTATCAAATATCCGCCGAAAATCATTTTGTTGGCGGTCTTCTCCCCATAGTCCAGCGCTCTGTCCAGCTGACGGTACATATGCACGGTGCTTATCATGGCAAAAAGGATGCCGAACCACAGGCTTTTCGCATAGTAGCCCTGATTCTCTGCAAGAAATGCCCCTGCTGTCTGACAGACAATCCCCCAGAACAAAAGCCCAAGCTGCATTTCCAGAAGTGTTCTATTTATCTTTCTCAATCTCTCCACCATCCGCATTTCTGCCGCTCAGCTCCTTTTTCCGTTTCTTCTCCCGGGGTGCGGCATAAATCTGTTTGGCCATGCGATAGATGTTCTGTCCGCCGGCCAGCGCGCCAATGGGAAACAGAAGCACCACCCAGAAGGAGGTGTCAAGCTTATCATCCAGAAAAATGCCCAGCGCCGTCAGCATACAGATAGGCACCAGCATATTGATTCCGAACTGGGCTATCAGTCCCAAGGAGCGATATACACTTTTGTCATAGCCTTTCTTCCGCTTCATTCCAAAATATCCGTCCCCTGTTCTTTGATAATCCGACAACGCCTTTACGTTTGTGCATATTTTATACAAACATCAAAATCTCAGACAAACCTATAGTAAATTATAACCAAAGAAAAGTACTTTGTCTAGGAAAACATCATAACATTTCATTGACTTATTTTTCCTGAGGCGGTAGTATTTTTTTAACTTAACTTTTTGCCGAGAAAGGAGCTTATATGGATTCCCTGAAAATTTACAGAAAACGACTGATTCCCGCAGAGTGCATCCTGCTGAAGGATGATATCATCCTGGACTGCAATGAGGAGGTCATCCTCACCAAGTGGAATACCTTAAATCCCAAAACCGCTTTTACTCATGGTTCCTCCTGTTATTTTCTGAAGGAAGGAATCAAGGTCAGTAAGTTTTACAGGGCTGACAACAGTCTCCTTTACTGGTACTGCGACATCGTGGATTATGACTTCAATGCCGAGGAGAACTCACTTACAGTGACTGATTTATTGGCAGATGTCATCATCTACCCGGACGGCAGGGTGAAGGTGATGGATTTGGATGAATTGGCAGAGGCACTGGACCGGGGACTTATCTCCGGCGAGCTGATGAGCAAATGTCTCCGCCGTCTGCATAATCTTCTCTCTCTGATAGACCGGGATAAATTTGACAGGCTGCAAGACAGATTAAATAAAACGGGACTGTAGCGTTAGCTCAGTCCCGTTTCGTTAATAGAATACATGTCCGCCAATATTGATTCCGGTCAATCCCGGTATGGGGGTTCTGAAATACAGACAGGTTCCCACATTGGTCACTCCTGCCATTGCTTCATCCGCCGCCTGATAGCAGCTCGCAGTTGCCTTGTTTGCCGAGAGCGCCAGTGCCAGTCTTCCGCTTCCTGCCGGTGAAAACTGGCTCTTCTGATAGATAACTCCGGTCACGGAATTGGGATACATGGAGCTGAGCACTCTGTTGATTACCACGCTTCCCACAGCCAGCTGACCCTCATAGGATTCCCCACCTGCTTCACAGTAAATCAGGTTGGCAAGCAGATATCTGTCTCCCTCTGCAAAGCTTACCTCCGAAATGTCCCTCCATGCAGCATTTGCGGCTGCCTGGGACATGGCCAGCTCTTCAGCCAGCTTCTTTTTCAGATAGGCTTCATCCTCTTCTTTTTTCTTAATCTCCGCCTCATATGCCTCCGCGGCTGCTTCTGCCTCAGATATCTGGTCGGCGTAGGACGCAATGGAGTTGGAGGTCTGGCTGATTAAGCCGGACACCTTGCTGCGCTCCGCTTCCGCTGACACCTTCAGGTTCTCCAGCTCCGCATGGGCAGTCTGCAGGCAGGCCTCCTGTTCTTCAATCAGCTGTCTGTTCTCCTGAAACTGCTCCAGCATCTTGCGCTCATAGGCCGCTATTTTCTCAAAGTAATCCGCAACATTCAGCATATCCGAAAGACTTCCGGCATTTAAGATAGCATTCAAATAGCTGGTATCATTGCGCTCATACATCTGTTTTGCACGAATCACCATGCAATCATACTGCCATGCTTCCGTTGCCTTAGCCTCCTCCAACGCTGCCTGTGTATCCGCAATTTCCTGTTCCTTAACCGCTATCTGCTGCTCCAAATCCTCCAATTTCTCGCTCACCTGCGTCAGCTGGTCGTTCAGATGATTCAATTCTCCCCTCAGGGAGCTGTGCGTATCCCTGAGGTTTTCTAAATTTTCATTCGTCTCGTCCAGCTTGCCCTCCAGTTCGTTCTTTTCCTTTTGAACCTGATTGAGCTGCTGTTGAGTACTGGTAGCCATGACTACTGTTTCATTGGTTGCCGCTGTATGCGCACCTACCAGGATGGTTATCGTCAATAGGACTGCCACTCTGCTACGGCCTTTCACTGCATCAAATCCTCGTCTTTCTACAATTCAATGGACACCCTTCTGCCCGTCTTGCTGTACGGAACACATTTGACACCTGCTGCCGAGAACATTCTCTTGGAGGCGATATTGGATGGGGTTCCGTTATACTTGTCACTGTCATAGACCACCGTGCGGATTCCCGCTTGGATAATGGCCTTTGCACACTCATTACAGGGGAACAGGGATACATATAGCTTGGTGCCCTCCAGGGAACCTCCCCTGTAATTCAATATGGCATTCAGCTCACTGTGTGTGACAAAGGGATATTTGGTCTCATTTTCCTCCCCCTCCCGCTCCCAGGGAAATTCATCATCCGAGCATCCCCGCGGGAAGCCGTTATAGCCCATGGACAGAATTTTGTTCTCATCACTGACAATGCATGCCCCAACCTGGGTGTTGGGATCCTTGGAGCGCATCCCCGATAAATGGGCTACACCCATGAAGTATTCATCCCAGCTGATATAGTCTTTTCTCTTTGAACTCATAGTTCACACTCCTCGATGCTTCTCCGTCGACCGTGTTACTTGGTGCCGAAGATACGGTCTCCCGCATCACCGAGACCGGGTACAATATATCCGTGGTCATTTAATTTCTCATCCAGTGCTCCGATGTACATGTCCACATCAGGATGTGCCTCCTTCATGGCAGCCACGCCCTCCGGTGCAGCGATGATACACATAAAATGAATATTCTTACAGCCCCTGGCCTTCAGCATACGGATGGCCTCCACGGAGGAGCCGCCGGTAGCCAGCATGGGGTCGACCACAAACACCTCTCTCTCAGCGCAATCTGCGGGCAGCTTGCAGTAATACTCCACCGGCTTGAGGGTCTCGGGGTCTCTGTACAGTCCGATATGTCCTACCTTTGCCGCAGGAATCATGCTCAACATGCCGTCCACCATTCCGAGTCCTGCTCTCAGAATAGGAACAATCGCCATCTTCTTGCCCTTTAATTCTTTTACAGTCGTGCTGCAGATGGGTGTCTCAATCTCCACCTCATCCAGCTTCAAATCCCTGGTTGCCTCATAGCAAATCAGCATGGCAATCTCACTGATTGTCTGCCTGAAATCCTTTGTTCCTGTGTCCGTTCTGCGGATGAAACCAATCTTGTGCTGAATTAACGGGTGATCCATAACTACTACCTTTGCCATTTTGCTACCTCCATATATGTTCTTTTATGTTCTTTTATGTTTTTCTGCTGTGTCTTTATTTCTCAATCAACGCTATCCGGCGAGCATGCTTCTCCTCCTCGGAGAATTCCGTGTTCAAAAAGGTCTCCACAATCTCCAACGCCAGATTCGGTCCCACAATGCCGCCACCCAATGCCAGCATATTTGCATCATTATGCAATCTGGTCATCTTAGCGCTATAGCTGTCCTGACAGAGTGCACAACGCACGCCGGGAACCTTGTTTGCCACCATGGAAATACCGATTCCCGTGGTACATACCACAATTCCTCTCTCACATTCACCGTTTGCCACAGCCTCTGCCGCCGCGCGTCCGAAAATGGGATAATCGCAGGAATTCTTATCCGGGCATCCGAAATCCTTGTAAGCAATCCCCTTTTCATCCAAATATCCCTTCACTACCTGTTTCAAATCATAACCGCCGTGGTCACTTCCTAATGCTATCATAGCTGCCTCCTTCATAAGTCTTTTCCGTTTTATAAATATATGATTTTATGCCCTGCTGCCTTGAGCAGACGGTTCATAATAGCCTGTCCGAAGCCCTCTGCCTCGAAGCCCTCCGAGTAGATTCTGGTCACGCCTTCATCATCGAACTCTCTCAGAATCGTATAGAGATGTCTGGCAATGCTGTCCTCGTCCTTCCTGCTGCCCACACTTTTGACCACATCCGCACGATACTGCTTCAGCACCTCCTCCGTTCCGATGATGCCGACCTTCTCACCCTCTGCCCTGTCTGCGTTCGCATGGGCATTGATGTATTCCGTCACCTTCTCCGGGGTACCCATCACAATCGTAAGATCTCCCTTAGGCGCATAATGACGATATTTCATACCCGGGGCCTTGGGAGCCTGCCCGCTGTCATCCCGCAAAATTGTGACATCTGTGTCAACTTCTCCCAATACTTGCTGCAGCATTTCCTCCGTGATATATCCCGGGCGCAGTATCTGCGGCGGCGATACCGTCATATCCACAATAGTGGATTCCAGACCAATGCCAACCTCCCCGCCGTCTATGATAACCTCTATCCTGCCCGACATATCTTCTTCGACATATTTGGCCACCGTGGGGCTGGGTCTTCCGGAGGTATTGGCACTGGGTGCCGCTACATATCCTCCGCCGTATGCAATCAATTTCTGCGCCACCGGATGGGACGGCATACGAACCGCCACCGTGTCCAGACCTCCCGTGGTCTCAAGGGGAACCGCATCCGACTTGTTGAACCTCATGGTAAGGGGACCCGGCCAGAACGCTTCCGCCAATTTCTTTGCCTCCTCGGGTACCTTCTCCACAATGGGATAGATATCCTCAAACCGGCAGATATGAACAATCAGCGGATTGTCGGAGGGTCTTCCCTTGGCAGCATAAATTTTCCCGGAGGATTCCCTGTTCAGGGCATCTCCTCCCAGACCATAGACTGTCTCCGTGGGAAATGCCACCAGACCGCCCTGCTTCAGCACCTGTCCGGCGTATCTGAGAGCCTCCTCCTCCTCGGGTGTGAATTCCTCCGTATCTGATTGTATTTGAATGATTTTCGTCTCCATCTGCGGCACCTTCATCGCTATACAGCAAAATTTCTGCGTTTTTCGTCAAATATGCATACATAGCTTGAGTATAGCACATCTTCTAAAAAAATAAAAGATTTCTTCCGTTCAGATGCCTCAAAATTCCCATATGTATGGACCACGCCAGCTTTTCCTGATATTCCGGGGTACACAGTCGGTCGGCTTCCTCCTGATTGGACAGGAAGCCACACTCCACAATCACAATGGGACAAGGCGCCTTTTTCAGCAAATAATAGCTGTCGTTGGCCTTCACCCGGCGTTTGTTGGCAGGGTCAACCTTCTCCACCAGCTGTGACTGGATTTCCTCCGCCAGCAGCTGCCCCTCGCTGCTTCCGCTATAGTAAAACACCTGCGCACCGTGCACAGCCTCCTCAGGATAGCTGTTTTGATGAATGCTGACCGCAATTACCGGGTTTTCCTCCTCTATCAGTTCCACTCTGCGTTTCATATCCCGCACCTTTTTATTGGCGTCACCCTCCTCGTACAGACCATCATCCGTCTCTCTGGTCATGATGACCCGGACATCATTCGCCTCCAGAAATTCCTTCACCTGCAAGGCAATCTGCAGATTGACATCCTTTTCCAGTGCTCCGTTAATACCTACCTTACCGGGGTCCATGCCTCCGTGTCCCGCATCAATGACCACACAGGGCTTCGCCCTCTGTACCTCCACACACATGCTCGCCACATACCTGCCGGTCTCCCGTCCCACAATATACATGGAAATCAATAGTAACCCCACCATCACTAGGGATAAAATCCTGTATTGCTTCTGTTCCGTTGTGTCCATCCGCTTTTTCGTTTTCCTGTTCCATACAGTTCCTTGCTCCATATATATGAAAAGAAGCGCCGCAAAATCACTTGTTTTGCGACGCCCCTCAATGCATCAGCTATGCACTGCTGCTATTGTCATTCCAAAGAACTGCTGTAGGCGTTGAGAAGCTCCCAGACCTCTGTATTTCCGTAGCCCAGTCTCCACACTGCCACACCTGCTATCTTTTTATTTCTCATCACATTTAATTTCACCGTAATGGAATCCAAATCCTCAATCCAAAGCTGATTCGTAATCGCTCCGTCCACCCATTCCAGATAATTCTGACAGGTGGTTTCATCCCAGACGGGTTCCGCGGGAACACGGCTGATGAAATCCTCTGTGTTATTAAAGGTCAGATAGGAATCCGTTACCACCGAGCCCTCCGTCTTCCAGAGAATCGTGTAGAGAGGCAGCGCGTTTATCACCTTCTCCGCAGGCACCTGCTCCAAAGTCTTGTCGATTCCGTTGGACACATAATCAATGCTCGCCACACTTCCGGGGTCCCCGCTTCCGCGCCAGTGTTCATCATAGCCCATGATAATCACATAATCCGCTATCTGTCCCTGAATATCCAACCGGTAGAAATCATTGAAATGGAAGGGTACATAATTGTCTATGGAGAGCACAAGACCGTTCTCCCTGCACAAAACAGATAATTCCCGCAGGAACTGTATATAGTGAACACCGCTCTCCTCGTTCACTCTTTCAAAATCCAGATTGATTCCGTCCAGACCAAGCTCCAAAGCAGTGGCCGTAATATTCTGTGCCAGCTTCTGACGCTTGGTGGTGGAGGACAATACGGCGTAGACATCAATACTGCCATCCGTCTCGTTGTTGTAATTAAAGTCGTCCAGAACACCCCATACCTGAAGTCCCAGCTCGTGGGCTCTCACCACATACCCGCTTGTGGCAAAGCTTCGGAAATTGCCCTCGTTGTCGTTGAGGCTGAACCAGGTAGGCGCAATCACATTCATGCCCTTGGTCCCTGCCACTGCACTGCCCAGCGTGTCATTCCCCGCCACGCCGCCTATGGCATGCCACCCAAGACTGACCTTACCGTCCATGGCAAGAGAGGTATATTCCGGTGCCGTATAAGCCGTCACCGGCGTCTCCTCCACGCTTACTTTGTCTGTCAGCCGCTTATTCTCCACATATCCGATGACGGAATCGGAGGTCTTAACCTTACTCCAGGTCTCCATCTCCTCCAATATCTCCACAGTCTCTCCCTGTGCGATTTCACGCAGGATGGGACTCTTTACACCTCCCTTTTCCCGCACTGCGGTATCCTTCCTGATATCCGCCACCTCTTTGCTTCCCCACTGTGTATATATCTGTACATGGAGGTCATACATATCATAGGAAAAGTTCGTATATTGCTTCACAAAATCTGCGGCCACATACACCATACCATTCTCGACATAGGCAATGGTGTAGCCCGTATCCACGGCTCCCTCTGCCGTATAGTATATGGTGTCTCCCAGCGTCACGCGGACGGTCTCGTCTGCCGTCGTGTACAAAAGCAGATTCTCTCCCAAATCCGCATAAAATATTTCATTTAAATATTCGTGAACGGTGTCCAAATCCAAATAACAGATACCGTTGCGGACAATCGCCTTTTCCGCCACCATCTCATCCTGCAGAATAATGGCACTCTGCTCTCCGGACACCTGATAAAATTCATTCATGTCTACGGTCTCTTTGCTGTAGGAATACTTATCGATCACCTTTTTCCCTACGGTTGCGCCTCCTATCAGTATGATTAACAGAAGTGCAACAATAACCGGTATAACTTTTTTCTTCATTGTAGTATAATCCCCATTCTGCTCATTTGATACGTGTGATGTACCTGCTCAGAGTCCGGGCTCAGGCCGCCTGCGGGCGTCACAAACCAAATCCGCTCTCCGAGCAGTTACATTGTATCACACTTGCGTTATAACGTCATTACCATTTTTGACAAAATTCCACTCGTCTTACGGCACGAGAGGCAACCCCGCCAGCTGATTACCGAATGGAATCCGGGAGGCACTGACACAGGATTAGTCAGGATACACCTTGTCCAGGCGAACCTGCCTAATCTCTCCTTTTTCTCCCCAGACATAGTCTGTCATGTAGACGCAATCCTCTCTGACTGCCCAGGAAACCGCATCCTGCGGGCGCACAATTTCTCCGTCCACAAAGAATTCCGCACCCTGCCGGTGCATGTGCTGCCACAGCTCCGGCAGGCATCTCTCAGCAGCAGTCTGATTCTTTTTCTTATCGTCCCGCAAGGGCTTACCCTCCTATCCGCAGGTTTCCCGACCAAAGGCATACGTGATATATTAATTTAAGGAAACCTACTGTTTCATCATAGGGATTTCATAAATGCCCCCGGCAGTACATAAATTAGCAAAAAATACTAGCTTTAAAAATGTTTAAATTGAATTATAATCGTGAAAAGTATTAGTTGAACAACCGGACACAAGCACAAAATAACTTGTAAGACATCCTTAACGTATGACAAAATTTCGACATTGCCATACACTATCATAAACATAATTTCATAAGGATGAAAATGAAACGAATGGTTTCAATGAATGATCAACTGATAAACAAGACTGCCCGCCTCCTTCCCGTACAGAGTTCCGAAGGCATTTATACAATGATTATAATGGATTTCTTTTCCATAGATGGGCTTTTTATAGCCCAAAAGTATTAAAATTTCTTAAACTGCAACCCCTTCTCTTGACTTAAAGCATCTGAAAGTATAATATACTTTTAACCTAAACTCGTATTGTCATCAGACAATACAGAAAGGAAGGTTCGTACTATGAAAATTGAGAAATTAAATGAAAATCAAATTCGCTGCACCCTGACCAAGGAAGATTTATCCAGCCGCGAATTAAAAATAAGTGAATTGGCATACGGAACCGAAAAGGCAAAAAGCCTTTTCCGCGATATGA
Organism: uncultured Acetatifactor sp.; assembly: GCA_964588645.1. Taxonomy (GTDB): domain Bacteria; phylum Bacillota; class Clostridia; order Lachnospirales; family Lachnospiraceae; genus Acetatifactor. Next base: position 39,559 of record CAZPRB010000013.1, read on the forward strand.
TGCGTCAGGCAAATTTCGAATTCGGCTTTGAGGCCGAGGATATTCCTCTTATGATAGAAGCAGTCCCCATGAACGGGGAGTGTATCGTTCTGATTGTGACAAAGGTGGAGGATCCCGAGGAGCTGGATACCCGTTTTTCCCGCTTTGCCCCCTCCGTGACGGCAGATGATGACGAGAGCGATGAATTCGATGATTTTTCTGCGGATTCCGACACGGAAATAATGGATTTGTTCCAAAAGCTGCAAAAGACCGGAAAATCTTCCTCCCCGGAGGCTCCGCAGCCGGAGGCAGACGTTTCAGAGAAGGAGGCGGGCAGCGGACGCACCCGTGTATTCCGCATTCCCTCTCTTCAGCAGGTAATGGATGCCGCTGCCATAATCGCAGCTTATTACGAGGGCTTTAGTGCTCTCTACAAGGATGAGCAAAAAGGAGACTATCTGCTGGTACTGACCCAGGGAGCTTCCTCCCGCGATAGCTTCGACAGAGTGTGCAACACGCTGTCCGAGTACGGCTCCCCCCAGCGCAGTATGCCTGCGGGCATCACGTTTCTGCAGGAGCATTATGATGCACTGATTGCTGAGAATGCACTTGCCTCATTGGGAGGTCACTGATAATCAAAAAGCCCGGCAGCGCGCCGGGCTTTCATACATTTTCATGCAGCCTCCGATTACTGAATCTCCGCGATTTTCTTCATCAGCTCATTGATATCGATACCGTGTACCATTGCAGCCTCCTCCAGGGATTCTGCCTGTGCGGAAGGACATCCCAAACAATGCATACCAATCTCAAGCAAAACAGGTGCCACATTGGGGTTGATACGTAAAATCTCGCCGATTGTCATGTCTTTGGTTATTTCACTCATGGTTTTTCCTCTCTTTCTACATCTGCTGTGTTTTTAGTATAAACCTTCCCGCTTCTTCTGACAAGTATTCATTCTTTTCCGGGCAATTTTTTCCTTCTGATTGCCTCCATCACAGTGGCAATGGTCCCGCACGCCTCTAAGATATACAGCGGTACATAGATAAAAAGATACCTCGCCCGCGCTTCAAACAGCCACTCAAACAATGCAATTCCCACCAGCGAACAGAGCACAACCCAGCCGGCATCTCCCTGCTTTTTGCGGAATGCTGCAAGAAATGCCAGAAAGAGCACGCCCATCCATTGAATCTGCGCTTGGTTCATGAACAGCGAAAATTTGCTGCCGGTGGCATAATAATAATCCTCCAACCTTCCGCGCAACGGCTGCCCTTCAAATCTCAGCTGTGTCAGAAAGTCGCCCTCCATCCACCAGGCAAAGCTACCGTCCATGTAATTCGTCAAGGTCTTCTTTTTCATCAATTCCAGCAAACCCGTAACACCATAATCCTTCAATCTGGAGCCAATCACTTCCCATTCTGCAGCGGACCGCTCCTCCCTGCCTTCAATACCAAGAGAAAAATAGTAGTCCTCCAGATTGATGACACCGTTACTACTCTCATTTAATCCGGTCATCAGATAATATGACAAATTCACACCGCGCTCCTCATCCACCTGCAAGCCGGTAGCCCGTACGCAACATCCCGCCACCAGCACAGACGATGCCAGCCCGATAACGGCACTCACCGCCCTGGTCAGATACTGTTTCCGGTCTGCTTCCTTCCTGCTGCCATCTGCCATCCACTTAAGCAATACCCAAAGCATTACGGCAATTCCCACAATAGTCGTCTGAGGCTTAATCCGATAACCTATATACCAGAAGAAGGCAATCAAAGCCACAGTAAGGTTCTGCAGTCTGCCGCCTTTTAACGCCTTCACAAAAAGCCATAGAGTCCCGATGGGGAAAATCAGTCCCGTGGAATCGGAATAGGGTACCGTCACCCAGGGGGATGCCGCAACCATTCCCACATACATTATCCATATCAATGCGGAGGCCCTGCCTCCATACAGGGTATTACCCACATCCCACAGAAGATATCCTGCCAGTGCGAACAAAAAGCATTGCATGACAATCGGACAGACATAGGCATTGGAAATCCCCAACAGGTTTCCTATCCTGATGGCAACGGAAAAAAGATAAGAAATCAAGATGTTATTGGGATATAGAGACATATAAAAATGTCCCAGTCCTTCCTCATTCCCCGTTGCGATGGCAATCGCTGTTCCCATAACCGCAGATACGTCCCAGCCTGTCACAAAATAGTAATGAAATGCCAGATACAAAATTCCCGCAAACAGTACGGCACTTATCATCAGCATAACCGCTTTTCTGTGCCTGATGCGTCTGAGGACAGGTGCTGCCAGACAGACACACACATACAGCAAGGCAATGGCACCGACTCCCAATAGCATATACACCCAGGTGGGATACATCCACTCCTTCCGCCTGCGCGCGTAGTCTGCCCCGTAGCAGAACAGACACACCCCCACAATGGCAAGCATTACTGCTCCATAAATATATTTCACCGCGCCCGACAACCAATTTGCCGTTTTTGATAATTTACCACACATAATTTTTCCTGCTCTTTCTTATCTTTTGTCAGTATCAGCAAATATGTATCCGTGTTAAAGTTATCCAAATTTTAGCACGATACGAAAAGGCGGTCAACCTAATCAAAAGGTACCTGCAGCCGTATGTACTGAAATTCGTCGTAAACATGGCGATTTGTACCGAAAAAAGTACACTGCGCGCCTTGACTGACAGACTGCTTTTACATATAATGAAGCTAAGGATTAGAACTGTTAATTTTTTTATACTAATTCAAATTTTTATAGGAGGCTATTTCAAAATGAGACCAGAATGGAAAGATTTTGTAGGCGGC
>CAZPRB010000014.1:0-20017 GCA_964588645.1 uncultured Acetatifactor sp.
GCATCCTTCTGCGTCGGAATATCCGGATAAATTCCGGCATTTGCAAACAAATCAAGCACCGGGATAGAATAGTATTCTGCCGTTTCTCTTAATTTGTCCACATAGGGTTTCATGGGAAGGTGATTGGATTCATTTAACAAATTCTCGCCTTCTCTGTGTATGGGAGTCATGAACACAATGACAGAGGTAGGATATTTCTCAATCAAACCGCTCATCAGATAATGCAGGGCTCCGCAGTAGGTATCCATGGTTCTGTCCTCAAAGGTTCCGAAGGGTGCGTCCCCATGTCCGTAATCATTGGTTCCTCCGAACACAACAATCACATCTGCCCCGTCGTCCATCTGTGCAAACCGCTCACAGTAGGAATTCAAATCCATGAACTCCGTATCCGGGCAGATAGTCTGCTGCCTTGCAATTCTGGTTCCGGAAATACCATAATTCTTGATTTCCGACAAATCGGCATTCCGTTTCAGCACCTCGCTGAAGCGTGCCTCATCGCAGGAGGCACCCACTCCCTCTGTAATACTGTCTCCAAGGAACCATATCTTCTTTCCCGATAACTTCATTGTACCTTCCTTCTTTCCTATATATCTGTCACTTCTAAATTTCTGTTTCCGCTAAATATCTATGACCGAATACATCAGTGATACTGCAGCCGAGCATCCCCAGGGCATGTAGAAGGCATCCTTCGTCTTCTCACCCCACAGGGTATTCATCAATCCTCTTTCATTTTGATTTGACCAGGCAGCTTCTGCGTTCAGGAGCATCCAGTCACGATACTGTTCCTGTCCTTCCTCCTCCACCAGCTTGCCAAGCCATCTCACTAAAATGCCCTTGAACCCCGGTAAATCACTTCCGGAATCCTCTGAATTGATAACCTCCTGTGCAAACATATCATTCATAGTATAATCAGCAGCCTTCACCGCACGGTCCAGATAGGCCTGCTCTCCGGTGATTTTGTAGAGCAGATGGGAGGCGCCGATAAAGGTTCCCTGATTATAGGTGGAACACCATGTATTATAATCTTCGTTCATGCTGATGCTGTCGTACACTGCACCGTTTTCCTGATACAGAGTATCAATCTGCCACTGATAAATCTGTTGTGCACGTGTCAGATAGGTCTGCTCCTCCGTAATCTGATACAGAAGGCACCCCGCAATAACCGCAGGACAATTGATACAGGAATTTTTGCACTGATTATCCGTTCTCCAGAACAATCCGCCGCCTAAATCCTCGCTCCACGCGCGCTCAAACACCAGATTGAAATGCTTCTCGGCGGACTCCTTATACTGTTCATCCTCTGTCAGCTGATAGGCTCTCGCACATCCGATTGTCATCCACATGATATCATCATTATACGAGTTGTGCGCCCAGTCTTCTCCATGCTCTTCAATAAATCCGTGATACAGCTTATCCATCAGCTGAAGATACTTTTCGTCCTCTGTCTTCTCATAAGCATCCACAACAATTTCAAACATCTCAGCCTGCGTCCAGAAATGTGCACCCGCAATCTGGGCACTTGTGCCATCCTCAGACTCCGCATAGTAATATCCAAGGAAATTGTCCAATGCCAGATTGGCACGTTCGATTCTATCCTGTCTCTCCATGTATTTCACCCCCGCATGAGCGCCGACCGCAATGAGCACAATCACAATTATTGCTGCCACACACAGCAATAATATCTTTCTTCCCTGTAGTTTTCCCTTCATATCTGCCGGATACCTCCCCTTTTTCTATTAAACCCTCCTATTATGTCAGGTTCTTCACCCACTTATTTCGAATCACTCTGGGAAATGCAATTAAGAATTTCCCTACATCCTCCATATTGGACATCAGATAGACCACATAAATCGGCAATTCATAGTACACTGCACACAGCCACACAAGAGGCAGACCGACCACCCATACGCCTACCATGTTGGCCATGAAACAAAAGGTGGAATCACCGCCGCTTCTCAAGACTCCCACAATGCACAGATAATTCATGAATTTCAGCGGAACGGCAAATGCCATAATAATGATCATGATTTTCAGATAGCCGTTTACCGTCTCACCCACTCGGAATACGCCCATAAGGAGCGGAGAAATCAATACAACAATCAACGTAATGCACAGGGAGACCACGATTCCCACAAGCATCAGTCTTCTGCAGCATCGCTTTGCTTCCTCAAATTCATTCTTGCCCAGCCGGATTCCAATCATAACTGCAGCCGCAGTTCCGAAGCCGCCGCACATAATTAACGCCAGATTCTGATAGGTATTGATAATCTGCAGCGCGGCCTGTCCTTCCGTTCCCGTATACTTATATGCCATGCTGTACATGGTACTTCCAAACGCAATCAGCACCTCCGCAATGATTACCCAGAAGCCTACCTTAAAGTATTTCTTCCACAATCCGGCAGGAACCGACAAATACTCACTCACCCTACAATAAACCGGAGGTTTCCTTGCGAGAATATAGCCGACCACAATCAGAAACTCAACCACTCTGGCAATCACCGTCGCAATCGCTGCTCCGCGGATTCCCATGGCAGGACTGATTGGGGTACCGAATATCAATATGTAATTTAAGATACCGTTGGTGATAACAGAAGCCGCCGAAGCCGCCATAGGGATTCTGGTATCTCCGATGCTTCGCAGACCGGTGATAAATACAATGCTCACCGAATCGATAATGAAGCTGATGCCTAAAATCCGCAAATACTCACTTGCCTGCACCAGAACCAAGGGATCCCGCGAATAGAGCTTTAATATCACCTCCGGAATTGTCAAAGACGAAATACCGAAAAGCAATCCCAGCAGTACGACACCGTAAAACAGGATGCCGATATAGCGATGAATACTGTCAAGCTCCCTTTTTCCCCAATGCTGGGAGATAAACATGCTTCCTGCAGCACACAGAGCATTGGCCAACAGCGCAAAGAGGGTAAACCATTGATTGCTGACAGCTGCTGCCGTGATGGATATTTCTCCCAATTGTCCGATCATCATAACATCCAGCATATTGACCAGAGAGCCCAAAACGCTCTGAACTACCACCGGTGCACCAATTACAACAACTTCCTTCAAAAATTCCGCAGTAGACTGATTGTTACTCCGAATTGCTGACTTACACATGTCGCTGTCACTCACCTTCCTGCCCGACGTATATTAAGCGATGTCATCTGTTGTATTATGCGAAGAAATCCTCCTCCATCAGGTTGACAAGAAGCTCTGCAAATAAGGTGTTTGCCCAAGCAAACCAGGGTCTTGTAAACTCCTCAGGATTATTGGGATTAAATGCTTCATGCATATAATTTGTTCCCGCATGTGTCCGGGATATCATATCCAGACAATCCAAAATCTCATCTCTGTCCGTGGAGGTCAACGCCTGCATCACAATGCCGATATGCCAGATATAGCCCTCCGGCGTATGAGGGCTTCCCACTCCTTTTGCCACGGTTCCTATTTTGTAGTAGGGATTATCCGTGGACAGCACAAATCTGCGGGTGTTCAGATACAATTCATCATCCTTCTCGCAATATTTCAAATACGGCATTGCCAGAAGGCTGGGAGAATTGGCATCATCCATCAGGTTATAATTACCCAAGCCATCCGTCTCATATGCGTAAATCCGTCCGTATTTAGGATGCTCTACCGTACCATAGCTGCTGATGCCGCTCTGAATCTCACCTGCCAGGCGTGTACATTCCTGTGCTAATTTTTCATCCTGATATCCTGCTTTGCAGATTTCTGCTGCATATTCCATCGCCTTCACTGCCATTATATTGGCGGGAATTAAATATCCGTAGGTACAGCAGTCGTCGGAAGGTCTGAAGCCGGACCATGTCATTCCTGTGACCTTGACAGGAGTGCCCTTTCCTTCGAAAGGAAGGGTGTCTGTGATGGGACAGTTGTATCTCCGGAAGGAATACTCCGACCTGCTGTGATCCTGTTCCGTTCCAAACACCTGAACAATACAGCGAATCATCTCATGAAGTCTTTCCGTGAAGATTCTCTCAATTCCCGTTGTTTTCCAATAGGTATAAGCCAGATAGAGAGGCGCACACAGGGAATCCACCTCATATTTTCTCTCCCATACATGGTCATTTAACTTCGTATCATCCTTATGTCCCGCACCGTTGCTGCTTGCATTAAAGGCATTGGCGTAAGGGTCAAGGCAGACGAACTCGGCCTGCTTCTCAATCACACTCTCCAAAATTTTCTGTAATGCTTCATCCTCAACAGCAAATCTCACGTAGGGTCTCACTTGCGCCGCAGAATCTCTCAGCCACATTGCAGGAATATCACCAGTAATCACAAAATTGCTGCCATCCTCCAACTCGGTCACCGTCGTTTCAATGGTATTCAGGAAGCACTGACGTGCCAAACCCGCCAAAGGCTTATAATGAGTCTCATAGTATTCCTCTAAAGCAGTAGCTTTCTCTTCCAAAATTGCAGGTATTATCATTTTATATCCCTCTCGTTCTCTATATTATTCAAGTCCTGTCAAGCCATTATCCTTGCACTATGCTTCAATGATGCCGGTCTCTGTAATTTCTCCGGTCTCCGGCATCCAAAGGAATGTCTTGATCTCAAATGCTTTAAAATGAATGTTCTTTTCCGTCTTCTGTATCGGGAAGGAAAGCTTCGCTTCCGTCTCTGTTCCGCTGCCTTCATAGAGACGTAAGATGTAACCATCCGAATCCTCTGCTTTCTTAAGTGCGGAAACCATCACTCTGGGATTATCGATTTCGAACAGGCTTCCTGCAGGTTCCCCTTCACCCGGAGGACAATAGGAAAATCCGTAGGGCACCTCATTGAAGGTCTGTGCCATCCGGTCAAGCTGTGCATCCACGGAAGTCGTCTCGCCTCCCTGAATGAAAAACCGGTAAAAGCGTTCTCCCTGCTCCATTCTGGGAAGCCACTGCTCCTCTTGCAGAGTCTTGCCCATGGTAAAATCTGCAGCAGCATATCCGGCGCTCCGAAGCAGGGTGATACCAAGCTCCCCTCCGACCAAATCCGCACCGTGCGTACCATTATTGATAACCGCCAATGCTGTGCCGTTACCTGCGTTATCAACCATACACCATTTCTGGGATACGGTCTCCTGTTCCTGCATTAATCTTTCCCGGCCGAACATTATCTGACCATGAAACGTCCTTTCCCCATCAGGCGTATTCATAGTCAATTTCAAGAATTTCTCCTTCTCTAAAAAGTGAACTCCTGCTTCAATTTCAAATCCCTCTCCCTTTTTGGGCAGCTTATATCTCAGATATGCCCGCGATGCATCCAGTCCGAATACAGCCTCCACCGTGGTGCGCACATCCCCGTCTTCAATAACTCTCACAGCAGGGATTACCTTCTCCTTCAGACCGCAGTATTCGCTGGCTGCATGTGCCGAGAGCAATTGGAAATCTCTCCGCATTGCCTCCGTTCTCGGCTTAATCCCCCATGAATTGAAGGTATCGTCGAAGCAGGAGAGCTTCATGCTTCCTTCCGTCAGACACACCTTGCCTCCAACCGAGTATTCCTTCAGCAAACCGGTCGTGGTATCAATCACCACCTTCATGGTATCGTTTTCAAACACGAATTCCGGTTTGGACACAATCTCATCAAACGCAGGTCTCTTGGAAAGCGGTTTCCAGTAAACATCCATTCTGTTTACGGAAAAAGCCTTCAAGGTAGCCTGTACCACCACTTTTTTGCGCCAGTCAATATTAAAATTGGAGCATTCCTTCTCTGCCTGACAAGGAATTTCCACTCCATTCATTTTCACAACAGGATACATAAAATCCGTCGTCCAGTTCTGCTTCGGCAGACCTGTCTCGCACGCAAACACCCCGGTGATGTCATAGGGATGGGGATTATAGAACATGATTACAGAGGTGCCGTCCTCCACTCTTCTCTCCCCTCTTGCCAGAGCCAAAGCAGTGTAATGCTTAGTCTTCCCCATCAGCTCCAGACCGTAATCCAGCAATCTGAGAGTATCCTCCTCCACCAGAGGGCTTCCCGAGCCCGGCAGTGCATCATGGAATTCACTAAACAGGAGTGCCTTCACAGCCTCCTCGAACTCCCTTTTCGGATATTCTTTGCCGCACAAAACCTGTGCTGCGGTCGCCATTTTCTCAGTGGAATATATCTCATTCTCCAATTCTCTGTGCTTTTGCTTCACACGAATCTGGGAGGTATAACATCCCGGTGCTACAGGATTCAGTCCTCCTGTAACTCTGGGCATTTTGGTATCTGTTTTTCTCAGTTCTTCAAAATACGCTTCCGGAGTGGAGTGGATGATACAATAATTCTCATCCTTTTCTATCAGTTCCTTTAAATCCTGCAAATCCTTTCTGGAAGGTCCGCCGCCGTGGTCACCCACGCCCCACAGGAACAAGGTTACCTCTTCCTCAGACTTCTGCGGCAAAAATTCCATGAGTTCCTCCGCCACATGCCCCCACACTGAATTGTAATTCTCATCGGAACGATGAACCAGAAGCTCAGAGCCATCCAAGCCTTCCCAAACAAAATCCTGTTCCGGAAAAGGAAAATCATTCTTACCAGGACGACACACTACATAAGAATCATAATTTGCCTTGGTCAGAATCTGTACCAATCCCCTGGAATGACCAAAGGAATCAAAATTGATTGCCGTGGTCGGCTCCTCCCCAAATTCCTTTTTAAAAAAACGTCTCCCCAGTTCAATATTTCTTACAATGGATTCTCCGGAGGGCATGTTACAGTCCGGCTGTATATACCAGCCTCCTATGATATGCCATTTACCTTCTATAACGGCAGTCTTAAGCTTTTCAAACAGAGTAGGACTATTATCTTTCACCCATTCATACAGAACGGATTCATTATGATTGAATTTAAAACCCTGAAATTCATCCGCTAATTCCGAAGCTGTACGGAAGGTGGAAAGTGCCTCAGAACAGCCCTCCTGCCATCTCCACAGCCACACCGGATCCAGATGCGCATTTGCTACAAGATGTATTCGTTTCATAGCCATACCTCCATCTATTTTCCCCTATATAGTATATTATATGTTATATATTGATATGTCAATATGTCAAGTGAAAAAAGAACGAAAAAAAGACTAAAAAAAACGCCTCCAAAACGGAGGCATTCTCTCATTCACCATATTACTTTTTATCCGGAAAATACTCACCCTTAACCAATGTGTAGGGCACACAATATTTCTGAGGAACAGCCTCTCCGCGGAAGCTACGATGCAGCAGCTTCACAGCCCGAACTCCCATCATATACTGTCCCTGAATGACGCAGCTAAAGCCTTCACTCATACCATAATTCTCAACAATTCCGTCAAAGAACGCAACTTCCTTTTTCTTTTCCAGACCCATTTCCTTAAGCACTCTATAGACCATACCTCCAATGGGCTGGTCTACCGCAAAGAAGCCTGTCACCTGAGGATTTTCTTTTATAAAGGTACGGATTCGCTCCAAATCCATATCCTCCTCCGTCTCCTGCTCATCCATGCCGGGAAGCACGGTTCCCAGATTTCTGATCCACATATTCTCATTGGTGGAAAGTCCCCGCTCCAGCATGCTGTCAAGATATCCGCTGAAACGGGCAGCGACCGTGGAGGTCTGTACGAAGGGATGGGACAGGAAACAGATATCCGTATGTCCGTTGTCAAACAACAGGTGCATCAAATCCTTGGCCGCACTATAGTTATCCGAATTTACACAAGGAATGGGAAGTCCGGTCAGTTCTCTGTCCACCAGCACAATAGGGAACTTCTCCAATACCAGCTTCAGAATATTGGCATTATAGGTCTCTCCCTGAACACACATCAAAATAATGCCATCCACTCCGAGTGCAATCAAATCATCAATCGCCTTTGTCTCCTCTGCAACACTTCCGTAGGTGCATTTCAACAGCATATAATAATCTCTTTTGCGGCACTCGTATTCAATGCCATGCAAAATATCCGACCCGAATGTAGAACTGAAATCGTCAAACACCACACCTATCATTCTCTTTCCGGTCAGTGCATTCACGCCGGAGGTACTGCGTTCCTCCATGTCAATTTCCACATCCGTATCGTCCAGTACAAAGGAACCCTTTCCGGGCATTCTGGAAATACGTTTCTGATCCGCCAGCATTTCCAAGGCCTTCTTACTGGTGATACGGCTGACACCGTATCTCTCTGCCAGTTCCTTCTCAGAGGGCAATCTGCTTCCGGGAGGATATGTCTTATCACGGATTCCCTGCAATAAATCACTGTAAATTCTCTGGTATAAAAGCTCACGTTCCATCTGTCATCACCTCAAGTATATACTGATTACAGTATATCTTTCCCCTAATATTATGTCAATTATCTTCCTCCATTTTTTGTCAAAAAATGCCCTGAAACATTATGTTTCAGGGCACTATTTGTTATTTTAGCATACGCAATGATTAGTAATTAGCAATTACGTTATTAACTGCATCTACGATACCGGGAATGACATCAGAAGTTCCGTCACCGTTCATGAAGTTATCCCACTCAGTGTTCCAAACTTCACCTGCGTCATTGGTCCAGTCATCAGAATAACGGGTAGCAGTCTTAGCTTCGGTATTCATCATAACCTTGATAGCCTCAGCTGCATCCTCATGTCCCTGTGCAGTGATTGCGTCATAGAAAGCATCTGCAGAGTCGATATGTGCACAAGCAGCTACAGGAGTCTTCTCCAATACAGAAGCATACATCTCAGTACTCATGAACTTAATCAGCTCCCAGCACTCTTCGGGATACTTGGTATCCTTAGGAGCAACCCAGCCTACAGTATCATAGAAGGTACTTGCCTGAACAGATCCTCTGGGAGTAGCTGCATAACCCCAGTTCAAATCAGGGCAGTTACGAACCAAGCTGTCAATCTCCCACTGACCGTAGAAGAGCAAACCGATATTACCTGCTTCAAACTCAGAAAGCATATTGGTGGTCTCATAGGTTGTAGGAATCAGAGTCTTCTCTGCGATCATAGCCTTAACCTTCTCAGCTGCTGCGATGAACTTGTCATCTGCAGATACCTTAGAGGTACCGATAATCTTGTCAACGAAGGGTTGACCGCCTTCAGATACGCCCTGCGTAGCAATACCGAATGCAGAAGACAGCATAGTAGGATCTGCGTAGATACCATACTTGTTGTTTGCGGGATCTGCCAGCTTCTGGCCCATTGCATAGAAGTCATCCCAAGTCCAGTCATTGGAAGGATACTCAATATTTGCTGCATCAAGGATGTCCTTGTTGTAGAATACACCGTATACATTTACCAAGCTGGGGAAGCCGTAAATCTTGCCGTCGGGAGTGGTCCAACCGGACATGGTTCCGCCGTAGAAGCCGTCAACGAACTCAGACTCTTCTGCCGCCTTCTCAGTCCAATCATAGAGAACGCCCTTATCGAAGTTACCTTTCGCCTGATCATAACCAAACTGGAATACATCAGGTGCCTCGCCTGCAGTAAGCATAGCGTTGATACCCTGACCGTAGTCATTGTGAGGTACAGGAACGATTTCTACCTGAATGTTCGGATGATCCTTCTCAAAGATATTGTCGAATGCCCACTGCATTGCCTCGTTGATTGCATCGCCCTCCCAGTCAGCTACGCGAAGAGTAATCTGCTCATCGCTGCTTCCTGCGTCATCAGACTCAGGTTTGTCTTTTTTTGTTTCTGCGGTTGTGCTGCCTGCATTGTTTGTTGTGGAAGATGCATCATTGCCGCCACATGCTGCGAGCGAAGATACTACCATAACAGTTGCAAGAAGCATGGTTAAGAGTTTCTTTTTCATACTTTTACCTCCGTTTGTTTTTTATAGAAACAGGAACTTACCTGTTGCTACCCTATCATTTCATTATATTGACTCCGTGTCCGCATGATTACTTCACACCGGAATTGTTCATAGAGCCCAGACCCTGCATAAAGTAGTCCTGACAGAAGAAGAACAAAATCAGTATGGGCAACATATACATAAGGTCAGCTGCCATGAACAGGTTCCACTCTGTACCGTATGTACTGCCGGACATACGTCCGATTGCCAAAGACAAAGTCCACTTCTCCTTCTTTTGCACCAGATAAAGCAAGGGATTCATATAATCGTTCCATGCTGCCTGGAAGCCCTGAATCGCTATGGTGGCAATCAAAGGCTTACACATAGGAGAGATTACCTTAAGGAGAATCTGAAGTCTGTTCGCGCCGTCAATTCTTGCAGCCTCATCATAGGACTTGGGAATCGTCGACAAATACTGTCTTACCAGGAAGGTCTGGAACGGTGCTCCCAAAAATCCGGGGATAATAAGAGGCCACCAGGTACCATAACAGCCAATCGCTGTCCAAAACTTAAATACAGGAATCAAAGTAACCATACCGGGAATCATCATACTGCCTACGATACAGTAGAACCATATTTTTCTGCCCGGAAACTTGATTCTGGAGATTGCATAGCCTACACTCATACAGCTGCAGACCGAACCGATTGTATATAAAACGGAAATCAATGCTGTGTTAGCAAATCTTCTCCAGAAATCAATCTGCTTCAAACCGATGGTGAAGTTCTCCCACATAAACACCTTAGGAATCCACTGCGGCGGTGTTGCAAAGACAGCCGCATTATCCTTCAATGCTGTTGTAAGCATCCACAGAAGCGGGAACAGCATCGGAATACAGAAAAGTAAAATCAATGCATATCGTATAACAAGGCCAATTGCCTTTTTCTTTTTCTTACCCATGTCTCACCGTCCCCCTTTTACTCGTTCTCGTAATATACATACTGTTCTGATTTACGGAAGATAATCACAGTAAATACCATGATAACCAGGAACAGGAACCATGCCTCAGCAGATGCACGGCCAAACTTATTGCTGCCGAATGCCGTCTCGTAAATATCGAAGTTCAGGAAATGGGATGCGTAGCTGGGACCACCACCCGTCATAATCTGTGCTTCAGCAAATACCTGCAGGCCTCCGATAAGTCCGGTAATCAACTGCAGGAACAGAATCGGTGTAATCATGGGAACAGTGATGTGCTTAAACTGTGCCCAACCGCTTGCTCCGTCCAGGGAAGCCGCCTCATACAAATCGGCAGGAACCGACTGCAATCCGCTCAGGAAGACTATCATCATTCCTCCGACGCCCCACCATTTAATGATGCTCAGCGCTATCAGAACCACCTTCGGATCCGTCAGCCAGCCTACAGGCTGTAAGCCAATCTGAGTAAGCATCTGATTAATAAGTCCGGTATCGCTCTTAAACATGAACTGCCACAAAACAATGGAAGCTACACTGGGAACAATCGTCGGAAGATAATAAATCACTCGGAAGATTCTGATACCAATCAGCTTCTTGTTCAAAAGAACTGCCAGTGCCAATCCCAGAATCAATGTAATCGGAACATTGATTAAGGCATATGTAAAGGTTACACGTACCGAATCCCAGAAAATGGGCTTCGCCGTGAATATGAACTTGTAATTCTTAATTCCTGCCCATACCGGATTGTTAATGCCGTCCCAATCACAGAAGGAACAATACAAGGAATAAATCATAGGGTAAGCACAAAGCAAAGGAAAACCTATTAAGGTAGGGAGCATAAACATATATCCCTGGAAACCTTCCCTTTTCCAAAATGGTTTTTTCGTTTTTTGTTTTTTTGCTGTTTTCAACTTCCACTAACTCCTTTCTGCCTACTTCCCTCTTACACGATATATTATATGTATCATTTATTGATATGTCAATATATATTTTAATTATTTTTTATCTTCATTTCATCACTGTGTATATTTTGCACATATTTTTATGCATTTTTCTATACACTTTGCCTTATGATAGTACCATTTTACTATTATTTTTATCATTATTTTGCTGTTTGCAAATGATATGTCATTTACCATTCAAATCTCTTTGTACCCTCAAAGGTGAGCCATACGGACGGAGTCAGGTTTTCCTTCCAATCCAAAGGAATTGCCGGCTCTGTATTGACGGACGCCTTGCGGTATGCAGACCGCAGTTCCTCCTCCTGCTCTTCGTTTAACAAGCCCGGCTTTACAGACACAAAAAACGGCGTTCCGCTGACGGACAAAAGCTCCATCCACTGACGGTTCTTTTCCCATGGAACCTTTTCCGTAATGCCAACACAATCCGCGTCCGCTGCAAAAAAGCTTTCATGCTGAGGCATACGGAACGCCAAGGTATTTACACCCATCTTCTTGGTTCTCTCCCATTCGTTTCCGCTGGTATCGTCACCGGTGCGGTTTGCCTCCATCAGCCCCGCACCCAGATGTCCCATACAATTGCAGCCCAGAATCAGCACATCTCCGGCTGCCTCCTTGATTGCGCGGTAAAAACCAACTATAATTTCCGCAGTGGTACGGGAGGTGTCCTTGAAACGCCACCCTTCAGCAGTCAGCGTGGTATCAAACTCAAAGCCCCATCCTCCCAGCAAATCACAGGTAGAAAAATCATGCTTGATTAACTCATACCCCCACTGACAGATTCTTTTCACATCGTTCTTTACATATTCCAAGGCTTCCGGAACAGATATATCAATCACCGTGGCATCCCTCTCCAGGCGCCACTCCTTCGGAAGCTCACAGAAGCGGTCATACAGCGGTCTGAACCAGATACCGGGACGGACATTATATTTCTTCATATCCGCAGCCAGCTGTGCCATGTCGCCGTAGTCCCGATTGCCCTCCTGCCAGGGGCCGCCGTTATAGGAAGCTGTGTGCGCCACCTGCCAGCCGTCATCAATCACCATGTAGGGTCTGACCTTATTCCCTTCCGTCATTCCCGCAAGATAAGCCGTATCCTCCAGAATCTCCTCCCGGGAGCTGTTGCCATATGCATAATACCAGTTATTGCTTCCGTATACCGGCTCTCTTCTGCATATGGTAGCCTCACTCATGCAGCCGCAGAAATCCCGCGCCGCTGCAAATGCATCCGTATTTTCATATTGAAGCATCAGAATCTCAGCCATCTCAAGTCGTCTGCCACCCAGCAATACTCCGCCGCCGCCGCAACGCACGTTCAGATGGAGTTCCAATGCCGACTCCTCTGTCCTCCACCAGCAGATTGCGGAGGGTCTGACCTTCACACCGAAGCAACGGCATAGGGATCCCTTATCTTCTATCACATACCAAGGCATCACACCGGCCTTTCGCGCTTCCTTCCATTCCAAATCACCATAGCCTCTTTCCCAGTGGTCTCCCAGAAGCATGCCCGCATCCTGCATCAGCCCCTTCCAGTACAGTATCACTTCGCACACCGGAGTATTCTCCGCCGTCAGCGAAACCGCCAATCCATTTTCTTTCCTCTCAAACGCAACAGCCACATCCCCGAAGCATAACGTTTCCGTCTCCAGCATCACCTTCCCGGTATCCGTCACAAGACTGACACTGTCCGGCAACTTCACAATATTCATGATATCCATCTTTGTCTCTCCTTCTCTCTCGAATCCTGCTTTTAGCTTTCGCCCACTGTAGATGCGATAATAGTCATTTCTCCGGTGAGTCCAATCTCTCCGGCTCCGCAAGGCAGAATGAAATGGTCACCTTTTTTTATATCAAAGGAATCCAGCTTACCACATCCCTCTACCACGCTCATCAATAGGAAGGGATGGCTTTGCTCAAACAATGCTCCCCCCCTCACATCCATTTTAAATACCTCATAATACCCGCAGGAATACAGCTTGTTCAGCCTATTCTCCGGCAATCCGTCCGTGGACCAAATGGTATGCTCCACCGCCTCGGCAGGAACCGTTGTCACATCCATAGACTGTCTGATATGTAACGGTCTGGGTTTTCCGTCGGACAACCTGTCATAATCATATACTCTGTAGGTCACATCGCTGTTCTGCTGGGACTCCAGAATCAGGAAGCCCCCCTTGATGGCATGCAGGGTTCCGGGATTTATCTGAATGAAATCTCCTTTTTTGACAGGCACCTCCCGCAAAAAGCGCTCCCACTCCCCATTCTGCACCATCTGCTCCATTTCCGCCCGGCTTCTCGCATTATGACCGATGATCAGGGTGGCATTCTCAGGACAGTCCAGCACATACCAGCACTCTGTTTTTCCCAGAGAACCATTCTCGTTTTCCTTCGCATAGGCATCATCCGGATGAACCTGGATACTCAAATCTGCCTGTGCATCTATAATCTTAGTCAAGAGTGGGAAACGATCCCCTTTTGCATGACCGAATACCTCCGGATGCTCTCTCCACACCTCGGATAATTTCATTCCTGCAAAGGCGCCGCTCTTCACCTCCACATCACCATTGGGATGCGCAGCAATCCCCCAGCACTCTCCTACTCTTTCACCGGACACCGGATAGCCGAATTCCTCTCTCAGCTTTTGCCCGCCCCAAATTGTCTCCTTAAAGACGGGCTCCAAAAACATTATCTCCCGAACGGACTTCTCATTCATAACACTTATACCTTCCTTTCTCTAGGCTTCAATGTTCAGATATGCCGCACCGATAATTCCCGCATCATTTCCCAGACGGGAGGTCACAATGGGAGGTATCTCTCCCAGGCTTCCCCCGAAGCACATCCGGCTTACCTTGGCCTGCAGCGCATCTGTAAGATACTCCTTCTGAGCGGACACTCCCCCTCCCAGAATGAAGACCTCCGGACGGAATACATTGATTAGATTGGCAATGCCAATGCTCAAGTTTTCCTCATATTCTTCCACCACTGCAGTCGCTGCCGCGTCCCCGCGCTTCTTGGCGTCATAAATCAGCTTGCCCTTGATATTATCGGGGTTATTACCGCTGAGTTCATTCATCAGTGATTCCGGATATAAGGCCGCCTTCTCCCTAGCCTCCTCCATCAGAGCGGTGGCGGAGGCATAGGTTTCCAGACATCCTCTGCGACCGCAGGTACACTGTTTTCCGTCTCTTTCTATCACCATGTGTCCAAGCTCACAGCCGCCGCGCAGAGGGCCGCTAAACACCTTGCGATCAATGATAACGCCGCCGCCCACACCGGTTCCGAGTGTCAGCAGGACTGCATTCCGTTTTCCTTTTGCTGCCCCATCCAGCACTTCCCCCAGTGCCGCGGCATCCGCGTCATTGGCAAGTGCCATTGGCATATGCAGCTTTTCTCCCAGCATCGCAAGAATCGGCACATTCTCCCACTCAATATTATTGGAATACACAATGACACCGTTGACCGGGTCTGACGTTCCCGGACACGCAATGCCTATCCCCTCACAATCCTCCTGCGTCAGCCCGTTTTCCTCCAACAATTCCAGAGCGGCAGCCGCCATGCGGGCAATAATCTCCTCCGCACTCTGGCTCTCCCTGTGGGTCTCTATCACCTTTCCGGCGACGATTTCGTACGCCTCATTCACCAAGCCGAACTTGATACTCATTCCTCCTACATCCACACCGATACGCATCACACAACACACTCTCTTTCCTTATTCTTCTTATAATTGCAACAGTTTACTTCTTTCTCGCATATAATAGTTTGTTTTCTTATCGCTTATGACATTCTGCGCACGCGAACCGTCTTAATCTCAAATGCGCGGAAATCCAATTTGACCGCACCATCATCTGCCTCTAATTCCTCTTGGATATTTTCCAGCATATCGCAGAGATAAGCCCGGAAATCCCCCAAATTCAACTGGAGCACTGACGACACAGCTGCCTTTTGCGCCTCATACAGTCGAAGAATGATATCTCCGCTGCCATCCTCAGCAGGCTTCATGGTTTCCAGGATAATATTGGGTCTGTCAACGGATGCCGCACTAAACATCTGTGAAACACCTGCTGCCACCCGGGGCTTTACATTTAATTCATAGCCCTGTCTCACCACATCACATTCCGGGAATGCTCCCTCCCACGCCGTAAAAGCATATGTAAAATGATGTACCCTGTTGTCCGCCCTCATTTCAGGACAGGTGGACGCCCTGAGCAGACTCAGCTGCAATGCATTGCCGTTGGCGCTGATTCCGTATTTGCAGTCATTCAAGACAGCAGCACCGTGTGCGCCGTCACAAAATGCACTGTAGCGGTGATTGCACACCTCATAACGGTCCCGGTCATACACCCGGGAGCGATGTGCCGGTCTCTCCACAAATCCGAACTGAATTTCATTGATTACATTCTCCGAGTAGACATTCACAGGGAAATCAGTTTTGAGCAAGCGATGCATCTCCCTCCAGTCAACCTCGGTCTCGAATTCCAGTCTTCGGCTGTCCGCCGCGAGACGGATATACTGTGTAAAGGTAGAATTGCTGATCCTTCCGGTCACCTTCAGCACACCCTCCAGACCTGCCGCCACCGGTTCAACACAAACCTCCGCAGCCGCTTCCACCTCCTGGTCCGTGTAATGGGAATCAATATCCCATGCATCAAACAGTCTTGGCACATCCTTGTACAATCGGAAACGGTTCATTGTGCCGCCGGCGAATTCCCTGTCCGATTCCTTCAGGACAAAGGAAACCACCTCTCCCTTGCCATTAATCACCGACCTGATCCATTGGTTTTCCATAATATAATTTGCGCCGTCTCTTATCACCGAAACCGCTTCCACATCCCCGACTGCACATTCAGAGTTCATGGGCTCAATAGAAACCACGCCGCAGGGGGGAAGCTTCACCAGCGCCTTTACTTTATCCTCTATCACCTGTACGGGAACACTTTCTCCCCTCACAGTCCTTGCTCCTTCCCTAAATATACCAGGAACCTCCACAAGAGCAGTGCGTTCAAAGGCCAAGGAATTCATGACCGTCACAGCCCCATTCTCTGAGGTCTTCAACAACGCATTCTGTGCCATTTGCGTCATATCCTCTGCGCCCTGCAGAATTTCTCCGTATGCCTTTTCAGCCTCCACGTAGACTCTCGCAATGGAAGAGCCGGGCAAAATATCGTGGAACTGATGCAGCAGAAGCTTTTTCCATAGCTTATCTGCCCGGGGTAAATCATACTCTGTCCCCTTCTCCCATGCGATACTGCTCCACAGCTCCATTTCCCTCAATGCAAGCTCACATCTGCGATTGTTCTGCTTGACCATGGCCTGAGAGGTATAAGTTCCCCTGTGCGCCGAGAAATACAGCTCGCCCACATAGGTATTGGCAGGTCCGCCCTTCTCGTCCATCTCCTCAAAGAATTCCAGCGGACTGGTCATTTTCACCTTGACGCCGCCCTCGAGATTCTCCTGGCGTCTTGCATACTCCAGATGGTCTCTCGTAGGACCGCCGCCGCCGTCTCCGTATCCGAAGGGCAACAGAAAAGCATCCAAATCACGGACCTGCACACGATTCTGCCATGCCTTATTCACCTCCGCAGGGTCCGTGCGATAGCCGTAGCTGGTAGGCAAAAATGAGGTTACACGGGAGCCATCCATTCCCTCCCATGTAAAATAGTGATAGGGAAACTGTTCCCCGTCATTGTAGGACCAGAAAATCTTCTGAGTCACCATGTATGGCACACCACAGCCCTGCAAAATCTGAGGGAGCGCCGCGGAATATCCAAAGGTATCCGGCAGCCAAAGGACCTTGCTCTCCGTTCCCAGAACCTCCCTGTAATAACGTTTGCCGTGAAGCAACTGACGAATCAGGGCCTCTCCGCCTGCCATATTGGTATCCGGTTCCACCCACATAGCGCCGTCCGCAATCCATTGTCCATCCTTTATCGCCTGTGTAATCCTCTCAAAAAGCTCAGGATAATGCTCCCTGCACATTTCATAGGCCGCAGGCTGGCTCTGCACATATTTGTACTCCGGATACTCTTCTATCAGGCGAAGCTGTGCCGCAAAGGTACGCTCTGTTTTGCGGTATGTCTCCGCCATGGGCCAAAGCCACGCCAAATCCAAATGTGCGTTACCGACTGCATAGAAAACAGGCATGGTGGAACCGTTCACCGCCTCCAGTGCCGGGCGAAGCGCTTCCCTGGCTTCCCTGTAGGAGCGGTTTCTCTCTTCCCTTGTCTGTTCAAAATCCGCAATAAGCGTAAAGGTTTCCAAAGCCTCCGCAATTTTAGCCGCCCGCAGACTTCTGTCATCCAAAGTTGTATACAGCTTATAAAGAGTATCCACATCCACAAATAACTGATAGGCCTCCTCATTCCAGATTCCGTAGGTACAGGCACCCAGGGTACGTCTGGCGCCTTGTGTGAGGGAGTCCTTATAGAGCCCCTCCAATACGGGACCTGTCGCGCAGCCTCCGTTGGGGGCTTCCTCAAAGTAATGACCGGCATAGGTCTCCATCAGAACCAAGAATTCCTGCCCCTCTTCACCACAGCGGCTCAACACATTATCCTCAAAAAAATGATGCTGCTCATGCACCCATTCCGCGCGATAGGTTCCGAAGGCCTTGCCATTCACAAACAGGGTGGATTCTCCCCCCGGACTAAGCTTCATCACTATCCTTTTCCCATCAGCCTCCTTCGGAAGGATGACGCGGCTCCTGAACCAGCAATACTCCCATGTATTTCCCCAGGTAAACCCTGTCTCCACGGGAACAAAGTTCTTCTCCCGAACCTCCTCCGCAGAAAAGTGTTCCATCGTACGAAAAGCTTCCCACGAGAAATCTCCCAATGGTTCGTAGAAATCCTCCTTAAGCACCCGTATCCAATGGTCTATCCTGTCTTTCCATTCCGACGTCATTACCTTCATGATACCCTCCTCACCAGTGGCTGTTATATTGTTATATCCATCTTAATCACTGCTTATATACTGGCTCTTCTCGCATTTTATACCAGTAATGTTATATATCACATATCATATAGCATTTCATAGATACGGTCAATAATAACCTATATTATTTTTTTGCTTTATTCCATGACTGTATATTGCATCCACTCATACAGAAGTCTGGTTCCTTCCGCAATCTCAGGAGGAAGCAGGGCACGTGCCACCAGTTTCAACTCCTCCGATTCCGCGTCAGTT
The DNA here is from genome assembly GCA_964588645.1 of uncultured Acetatifactor sp. Lineage (GTDB taxonomy): Bacteria > Bacillota > Clostridia > Lachnospirales > Lachnospiraceae > Acetatifactor. Next base: position 18,862 of record CAZPRB010000014.1, read on the forward strand.
CTCTGCAAATGTGCATAATCGCCGTCAATAGAAACCACAATGTACTCAAAACGATTCATACGCAAGTCTTCTCCTATTCCTGTTTTTTTCTATTGTAAATGACATCCTATAAAATGTCGACTTTTTTCTGAGTATCGGAGCTGCTCTGTCCGGTGGCTTCCCCGATAAACCCATGGAGAAACAAAAAGCCCCGGGAAATCAAGCAAGCTTGATTTCCCGGGACATTTATTCCTATGAAGTTGCGCCGAAGCTGTCCTGATGCTTACATCATTCCGCCCATGCCGCCGCCTGCAGGCATTGCAGGAGTTTCCTCTTTGATGTTTGCCACAACGCTCTCCGTGGTAAGCAAGGTACTTGCCACACTGGTTGCATTCTGCAGGGCGCTTCTGGTAACCTTAGCAGGGTCAAGAATTCCTGCGGAAACCATATCTACATACTCTTCCTTCAGTGCATCGAAGCCGACGCCTGTTTCAGATTCACGCACCTTGTTAATGATAACACTTCCCTCAAGTCCTGCATTTGCAGAAATGTGGAACAAAGGAGCCTCAAGTGCTTTCAGAACGATACTTGCACCGGTCTTCTCATCACCCTCCAATTTTTCAGCCAGCTTAGCAACCTCCTTGGAGGCGTGGATATATGCGGAACCACCGCCGCAGATGATACCCTCTTCCACAGCTGCTCTGGTTGCTGCAAGAGCATCCTCCAGGCGCAGCTTAGCTTCCTTCATCTCCGTCTCTGTAGCAGCGCCGACACGGATAACAGCTACACCACCTGCCAATTTAGCAAGTCTCTCCTGCAATTTCTCTTTATCGAATTCTGAGGTAGTCTCCTCAATCTGCTTCTTAAGCTGAGCAATTCTCGCCTGAATACCGTCCTTGTCGCCTTCGCCGTCCACGATAACAGTGTTCTCCTTCTGTACCTTTACGGATTTTGCACGACCGCACATCTCCAGAGTTGCATCCTTCAATTCATAGCCAAGCTCAGAGCTGATAACCGTACCGCCGGTAAGGATTGCGATATCCTCAAGCATTGCTTTTCTTCTGTCACCGTAGCCGGGTGCCTTCACTGCCACTACATTGAAGGTACCGCGCAATTTATTGACAATCAATGTGGTCAATGCTTCGCCTTCGATGTCCTCAGCGATGATTAACATTTT
>CAZPRB010000014.1:20117-33292 GCA_964588645.1 uncultured Acetatifactor sp.
TCCTCATCTCCTGCGGAGATTGCTGCTACTCTTGCAATATGATTCTTGCCGTTGACCTTCTGGCTCATCTTTGCGATAGCCTCAACTGCACAATCGGTAGCCTTCTTCATGCCCTTTCTTAAGATAATGGGGTTAGCACCTGCTGCCAGATTCTTCATTCCTGCATTGATCATTGCCTGTGCCAACACGGTAGCTGTGGTAGTACCGTCTCCGGCTACATCATTGGTCTTGGTAGCAACCTCTTTTACAAGCTGTGCTCCCATATTCTCGAACGCATCCTCCAGCTCGATTTCCTTTGCAATCGTCACACCATCATTGGTGATAAGGGGTGCACCGAAGGATTTATCCAAAACAACGTTCCTTCCTTTGGGTCCCAGAGTTACTCTGACAGTGTCTGCCAGCTGGTTGACACCGGACTCTAATGCTGCGCGGGCTTCTGCCCCATACTTAATCTCTTTTGCCATGATTCTCTGCCTCCATTTATATTTATGAATTGTCTTCTGCACTATTCAATGATTGCCAAAATGTCGTTCTGTTTTACAATGATGTATTCTTCCTCGTCCAGTTTCACTTCTGTACCGGCATATTTGGAATAGATTACATTGTCGCCTACTTTAACTTCCATTTTGATTTCTTTGCCGTCTACCACTCCGCCGGGTCCGACAGCAACCACCTCAGCCTGCTGGGGCTTCTCCTTATTCTGACCGGGAAGGACAATACCGGATTTGGTTGTCTCCTCCGCAATTAACTGCTTCAATACTACTCTGTCACCTAAAGGTACTAATTTCATAACTGAATGCCTCCTAATCTACACTTTTACCGTGTTAGCACTCTTTTGAATTGAGTGCTAACAACTAAGACATATATTAGTTTTATATGTTGGTCTTTGCAAATATATTCAGAAGAATCCACAATAATATATCTCTTGTTTTCTCGTTTTTTCTCTATTTTTCTTTATTTTACTCACTTTCGCCCATGCGAAACAATTTAATATTTATTTTAGATTCTGTTTATTTTCCTCAAAAAAAGGACTGTCCGACGGATGTTCCTCCGCTTGACAGTCCCGTTTGTTCTAATTCACATCAACACTTGATTTCCAAAAAACCAAGCAATTTACTCATATCATATTCCTTTAACACACCCAGATTAGAATCATAGAAGCTTCCGTCATAATGAATCAGATAGTGGCAGAAGCGCCCCATTTTCTCCATCATGATACAGCACTTGGGCAGCACGGCATCTCTGCCTTCTGTGTAATTGATGATATCGGAATGATCGATACCGTAATAATTCAATGCGGAAATCATTCTTCCCATGGTAGCCTGCCACTCTCTGCAGTCCATTACACTGATAACCTCAGCAATGGTGTTGCCTGCAAGCATTGCCACACATGCCTGTCCGCACAAGCCGTCCTCAGGCTGAATAATCACTTTCATGCTGTCAATCTTACGAATCGGATTGTCAAAGCTGTAAGGGCTGTTCTGATCCATACGAATCAGGGAACCCGTTACATGAAGCAGCACCTTATGCACTACATCCGACTCAATCTCTGCAGCAATCTCATTCTCAATATGAATCTCGTAGTTACCCTTCTCCTTCGGCCAGAGTTCACAATCGATAATCTTATTATCTAATACCACATCTGCCTGAATGATATCTCTCTTCTTACACACTTCCCATACATTGAAAGGAATGCGCATCACATAGCCCTTGTCCTTTTTTTCAAGCTTAGATTCAAAAAAATATCTCATTTTTCCCTCGTTTCCTGCGTCCCACCGCATTTTATTACCGCTCTCGGCTTCGATTGTAGCAAATTCTACAATCTTTGAAAACAGTTTTGACACAAGTACTTAAAAAAAAACATACTGATAAAAAACTATCAATGCTGACAAAAAACTATCAATGTTTTTTTGCCTCGGAGGGCGTCATTCCGTAGCGCTTTTTGAATAGCTTACTGAAGTGATATGCATCCTCATAGCCGACACTTGCCGCAATCTCCTGAATGCTGCCCCGATGTCCCTCCTCCAGCAATTGCTTTGCCCTTTCCAACCGGATATTAATCAGATAACGGATGGGTGTCTCCCCGGTCTCACTCTTAAATATCTTTGAAATATAGAAGGGACTCAGGTACATATTCTCCGCGATATGCTCCAGGGATATCTTCTCATCATAGTGTTCCTCAAAGTAATCAATGATTCTTCCCACCATGTATGCCTTATTCAACCCCTTGGATTCACAGGCACTGTTGATTGCAGTGCTCTCACACTGTTCTCTGAGTACAAGCACAAGCAGCTGCATGAGCAGTGCCTTCTGCATCATATACCGGCCCTCCTGACCCATGCGGTTCTCCAAATCCAGCAGAGTGCAGATTCTGACGATTTTGGACTTCAAATCTCCCTCGGCATGAAGCAAATACCGGTTATCCTTCAAGGGAATGTAATCCCTGGGATATCCGGGCAACTGAATATCCGTAAATCCCACAACAAACTCCGTGGTCGACCAGTTACTGCCTTCATCACGGACGGACTGATGGCTCACTGCCGGATTAAAGATTAACAAATCACCTGCCGCAACCTTTACTACAGTTCCCTCAATTCGGTAGTTTCCCTCACCGGACAAAATATACACAAGCTCCAAATGCTCGTGGCTGTGATAACACTTCCCCTTCTCATGACCGCTGCCCTTGATGGAAAACAGGTAGGTAGGGTTTAAGTCGTCTATTTTAAGCGCTTTCATATCCTTCTCTTTTGCACTGTCCATCGGTGTTTTCGTCACTTCCTTCCCATGAGAATATTTTACCTTTTTGTACAGGAAATGTAAAACGTATTTTTACAAAAAAACACATTCTTGTTGCAATATCTTCCATTTTCTTTTATGATACTTCCATTACCATATTTACCATAATATTTACCATAATAACGGACAGAGCTTGACAAAGACTTCCAAAGGAGGATTATGCCGTGACACCAATGAAATGGTTTTTTTCTTTTTTTAAAAAATACAGTGCCATGATGACCATCGGAATGATTTTGACCACCGTGATTGCTGCACTTGCCATCGTGAATCCCTATATCTCCGGGGTCATTGTTGACGAGGTCATTCAGGGCGGCAATTATGACCTGCTTCTTCCCTTGATTGGCTGTCTGCTGGGAGTGACAGTAATCACCGGCGTTCTGCGTTTTCTGTATCAGGTGGTGTTTGAGACCGCCTCACAGGGAATGCTTTTTCATATGCGTGATAAGGTGTACCGCAAGCTTCTGCAGGAGGACTTTGCCTTTTATAATAAGAAAAGAACCGGTGACCTGCTCAGCCGTCAGACAGGTGATATGGATGCCATCAGGCACTTTGTGGCATACGTCATCTATATGGTATACCAAAACGTATTGTTTTTTATTTTCGCCATGCTGATGATTTTTACCGTGAATACCAAGCTGGCACTCTGCATGCTGGTTATCCTGCCCTTCACCGCCCTGACCACCTACAAGCAGTCCAAGGAGGTGCGTCCTGCCTTCCGTAGAAACAGGGAGTGCTTCTCTTCCCTGAATGCCTTTGTGCAGGAAAATGTCAGCGGAAACCGTGTAGTAAAAGCCTTCGCCAAGGAGGATTATGAAATAGAGAAATTTACAAAGGAAAATGACAAGTACCGGGATGCCCAGATTAAGGCCTCCCGGGTATGGATGAAATATGTACCCATATTTGAAATTCTTTCCTACGCCCTGACCATCGTCCTGATGCTCTACGGAGGCTACATGGTTATCTGCGGGGAAATTACCCTGGGAGATTTGGTCAAAATCAACGGCTATCTCTGGATGTTAAACAACCCCCTGCGTATGATGGGCTGGCTGGTGAATGATATCCAGAATTTCTTTACCTCCGTGGAGAAGATTTACGATACCTACCGGGAGGAGCCCAAGGTGAAAACACCCCGCACGGGCGGTATCCATGAAAAAATACGGGGGGACGTGGAATTCCGAAACGTGTCCTACCGTGCGGATGACGAGGACATCGTACAGGACATTAATTTCAAGGTAAAGGCAGGACAGACCGTGGGCATCATCGGCTCCACCGGTGCCGGTAAATCCACCCTGATGAACCTGCTTTGCCGCTTCTACGACACCACCTCAGGAGAGGTGCTGGTGGATGGCAAAAATGTGCGTACCCTGGATTTATATAATCTGCGCGACAATATTGGCATGGCGATGCAGGACGTCTTTCTGTTCTCCGATACCATCGAGGGCAACATCGCTTACGGCCGTCCCAACTGTAGCTTCGAGGAGGTGAAGCAGGCCGCCATCAAGGCGGATGCCAACCACTTCATCAACACCCTTTCAGATGGCTATGACACCATTGTAGGGGAACGCGGCGTGGGACTCTCCGGCGGACAGAAGCAGCGTATCTCTCTTGCCAGAGCGCTTTTGAAGGACCCTTCCATCCTAATATTGGACGATACCACCTCCGCCGTGGACATGGAGACAGAAAGCTATATCCAGAAGCAGCTGAAAAATCTGCAAAAGACTTGCACCATTTTCATCATCGCCTATCGTATCTCCTCCATTAAGGATGCCGACCTGATACTGGTGATGGACAACGGTCGCATCATTGAACAGGGGAATCACGAATCGCTGCTACGGCAGAACGGCTATTATGCCAAAACCTTCCGCAGCCAGTACGGTGAAATTCCCTATGATTTGATTTCACAGGAAAAGAAAGAGCAGAAAGGAGGACAATAAGAATGGCACGGAACAAATATGACCAGGATGAGGTTCTGGAGGAAAGCTTTGATATCAGTCAATTAAAACGTCTTGCCGGCTACATCATGCCCTACAAGCAGAAAATGCTTGGCGTCGTTCTGCTGATGCTCTCCTCCTCCGCCCTAACCATGACGATTCCTATTTTCTTTCAGAGGATAATGGATGAATATATTCCGGAAAAGGATATGAGAGGCATTGTTGTCTTAAGTGTTCTCACTCTTTTGATTGCATGCTATTCCGGCATCAGTCTCCGCTTCAAAATCAAGACCATGAGTACCATCGGCCAGAACATTGTACATGCCCTCCGAAGGGATATTTTCTGTCATCTGCAAAAACTGCCTTTTTCCTATTACGACGACAGACCACACGGCAAAATTCAGGTCCGTGTGGTGAACTACGTCAACAGCTTAAGCGACCTGCTGAGCAATGGTATTGTAAACACCTTCACCGATTTGTGCAATTTAATTTTCATCATCATCTTTATGCTGATTTGCGATGTCCGCCTGACCTTAGTCTGTCTGTGCGGACTTCCCCTGCTCGCCCTGGTGGTTGTCTTCATCAAGAGAAAGCAGCGTCGCGCATGGCAGATTCAGTCCAATAAGCAGAGTAACCTGACCGCATATATCGCGGAGAGCATCAACGGCATCCGCGTGACCCAATCCTTTGTGCGCGAGGAAGAGAATACGGATATCTTTAATCGATTAAGCACCGGCTACCGCAAATCCTGGATGCGTGCGGTATTGTTTAACTTTACCATGGGACCCAGTGTGGATATCATATCCACCATCACCACTTCCTTTATCTATGTGCTTGGCGTACAGTGGATTATCGCCCCCGAGGTTACCATGACCGTAGGAACCATTATCGCCTTCACAGCATACATTGGCCGTTTCTGGGCGCCCATCAACACACTGGCAGGCTTTTACAACTCCCTGTTAACTGCCATCTCCTATTTGGAGCGCATCTTTGAGACCATTGATGAGCCCGTGCTGGTACAGGATGCTCCGGACGCCACCTGCATGCCGCCCATCCGAGGCGATGTAGAGTTCCGGAATGTATCCTTCAGCTACGAGGAAGGGCAGAAAATATTAAACTGCATCAATTTCAAAGCCGAGCAGGGACAGACCTTTGCCATTGTAGGTCCTACCGGTGCCGGCAAGTCCACCATTGTAAATCTCCTCAGCCGGTTCTACAATGTAGACTCCGGCCGGATTCTCATAGATGATGTGGATATTTCCAAGGTCACCATCCGCTCTCTGCGCTCCCAGATGGGTGTCATGATGCAGGACAGCTTCATTTTCGCCGGAACCATCATGGACAATATCCGTTACGGCAACAGGAACGCTACGGACGAGCAGGTCATGGAGGCCGCCAAAACCGTATGTGCACACCAGTTCATCTCCGAGATGGAGAACGGATATTATACAGAGGTCAACGAGCGCGGAAGTCGCCTTTCCGCAGGGCAGAGACAGCTGATTTCCTTCGCAAGGGCATTGCTGGCAGACCCCAAAATCCTCATTTTGGACGAAGCGACCTCCAGTATTGATACGGAGACGGAGCTTTTACTGCAGGAGGGTCTGAGCCGCCTTCTGGAGGGAAGAACCTCCTTCATCATCGCACACAGGCTTTCCACCATCAAGAATGCAGACTGCATTATGTACGTTGATAACGGAGACATTGTGGAAAGAGGCTCCCACGAAGAACTGCTGGCACAAAAAGGGGAATACTATCATCTGTATATGTCCCAGTTTGATTTCCTGGCAGCAGAAGACAACACACGCCAAACAGACATGTAATCACACAGGAGAATTTTATCTCTAAAAAACGGGTAGGAGGAAAATCATTTCCTCCTACCCGATTAAATTTGTCTGATTTTAATTATATCCCCAAAAATGAGGTTGCCATCTGAAAATATACAATTAACGACAGAGCATCCACAATGGTTGTGATGAACGGGCTCGCCATCACGGCAGGATCCAGCCCGATTCTCTTGGCTCCGATTGGCAGGATACATCCCACAAACATTGCCAGAAGCACTACCGTGACAAGAGACAGACTTACTACCAAAGCCACCGTCACACCCAGACGGTCAAAAAACATCAATTTTGCAAAATTGGTAACGGCAAGGCAAACACCGCAGATGACTGCCACTCTGATTTCCTTCCAGATAATCTTGGGCACATCACGATACTCGATTTCCCCCAAAGACAAGCCACGGATTACCGTCACGCTCGCCTGACCGCCCGCATTTCCGCCGGTACCCATCAGCATGGGAATAAATGCTGTCAATACCGCATACACACTCAATGCCTGTTCAAAAGAGGTAATGATGGCCTGTGTGAAAACGGATGACACCATCAGCAAAAGCAGCCAGGGAAATCTCGACTTGAAGGTCTCCAGCACACCGGTCTTCATATAGGGCTTATCACCGGGCAGAATCGCCGCCATCTTCTCAATATCCTCAGTATTCTCTTCCTCCATGATATCCACAATATCATCGATGGTTATGATGCCCACCAGACGATTCTCATTATCTACAACGGGCATGGAGGTAAAGTCATATTTCTTGAACTGCATTGCAACCTTTTCCTGATCCATCAGTGTGTTGATGGATATGACATTCTCATGCATGATGTCACCGATAATCTCATCATCCTCACTGAGCAGCAGGTAGCGCAGTGCCACCGTTCCGATTAATCTTCGCTGTGCATCCAGAACATAGCAGATATTGATGGTCTCGGAATCCACACCAACCTTGCGGATTCTCTCAATTGCCTGACTGACAGTCAGATTTTCTTTCAAGTCCACAAATTCCACCGTCATGATACTGCCGGCAGAATCCTCAGGGTAGCGCAGCAGGTGATTGATATCCCTTCTGGCCTCCGGATTAGCGTTGGCAAGAAGCTTTTTCACCACATTTGCCGGCATTTCCTCCAGGAAATCCACTGCATCGTCCGCCATCAGATTATTGATAATATTTGCTGCTTCCTTATCTGACAGGGAGGTGATAATCAGCTGCTGATTGTCCACATCCAGATATGAGAATACATCTGCCGCCAAATCCTTGGGAAGGATGCGGAACACCTTCAGCATATCCTCTTCCTCCAGCTCCTCCATCAAAGCCGCAATATCAGCCTCATTAAGCTCTGCCAGATATTGGCGGAGCTTGGTATACTGCTTGGTACCCAGAAGCTCAACTAATTCCTCCAGTTCTTTCATCTGTTCCATAGCATTTCTCCTTTATTGGTTTTCTATGATATCTGCAACTTCGCCCGGGATCCGGATTGTCATTACTGCAACAACTCTTCTTCATAAAAAACCACCACCTTTCCATGCCGGAACAGACAATCTCCATTCACTTATTTTCTGTCAACTAAACTTATTTTAGTCCCCGATTTATTCTTTGTCAATGTAAGAAACCTCATGTAATTTCTCAATTTTTACCTTGCCGCAGGTAGCCTCCACCATTTCCCTGCAAAGTTCCTGCTCCATCTGTGAGGGAATGAGAATTCGCAATACCACCACATCTGAATAATCACTGTTTTGCGGCTCAATGCCCCTTTGTCCCAACAGATATAGTATTTTGCCGATACCGTTGTAATCCGTTCCGACCTCCAGCTCGCATCCGCGACGCATCTTCCCTACCGTACAGGACTTAAGCCCCTCCTTCACCGCCTGGGTATATGCACGCACCAGACCACCCGTTCCCAAAAGGGTACCGCCGAAATATCTGGTGACCACCACGGCAATATTGCGGATGCCTTCCCCTAAGAGAACCTCCAGCATGGGACGTCCCGCCGTGCCGCCGGGTTCCCCGTCATCGCTGCATCTGGTAAGCTCACCTCTGCTCCCGATTACAAACGCCGAACAATTGTGTCTGGCATCCCAATATTTTTTCTTCATTTCCTCAATAAAGGCTACTGCCTCCTCCTCTGTCTCACATTTGCGGATGGTGGCGATAAACCGGGATTTTTTCTCCACGATTTCCCCTTCTCCGCCGTCCAGCAGCACCCTGTATTCTTCTGTATTTGCCTCTGCCATAACTACCTCACAGCTCTTCATACTTCTTCAGATTTTTCTACAGATATGTTAGCATAAATCAAGCAAAATGTGAAACAATTATTAAGAAGACAAAGAAAACCTTTATTTACATATTTTTTTTTGGTATAATAGGTGCGTCTGCAATACAGACAGAAAGGAACTGACTTTATGAATTACGGAAAACAAGGTGTCCGGCAAAAGCAAAGGGCACTGAATTCTAAATCTGTGAAGTGGGGTCGCAAGCTGGCACTTACCTGTCTTAAGGTAGTTTTCATAGCAATTGTTGGAATCGGAATCTGCGGTGTTTCCGCAGGACTGGGAGCCTTCAAGGGCATCCTTTCCTCCACCCCATCCATCCGTCTCGATGATGTCATCGCATCCGGCGAAGCTACCATTGTGTACGATTGTGCCGGCAACGAGATAGACCAATATGTAAGTACCAACTCCAACCGTATCGAGGTGACCATGGACGAGGTTCCCAAGCATTTGGGACAGGCCTTCGTTGCCATTGAGGATGAACGCTTCTACCAGCACAACGGTATTGATATCAAAAGTATCTTCCGTGCGGGCTATCAATACCTGAAGACAGGCGGCGATGAGGCACAGGGAGCAAGTACCATCACCCAGCAGCTGCTTAAAAATACCATCTTTACGGAATGGACCTCCGAGGGTGATAATGTCATCAAAAAAGTCAAACGTAAAATTCAAGAGCAGTATCTCGCTCTTGAAATTACCAAACGCTTCACCAAGGACGAAGTATTACTGCGCTACATGAATGCCATTAACCTCGGTCAGAATACTCTGGGTGTGGAGGCGGCTTCCCAGCGATACTTTGGCAAATCCTGCAGTGATTTATCGCTTTCGGAATGTGCCGTCATCGCATGTATCACACAGAATCCGTCCTACTACAATCCCATCCGCTACCCGGAGCACAACGCCAAACGTCGTGAGGATTGTCTGGACAACATGCTGAGACTGGAATTCATCACCAAAGCCGAATACGACGAGGCGATAGCTGATACGGATGCCGTGTATGAACGCATCGGCTCCTATGATGTAGATTACCGTGTCAACAGTGAATCCACCAGCTCCTATTTCTCAGATGCGGTATATGAGCAGGTGAAAAAGGATTTGGTGGAGATTGCAGGCTATTCCGAAGCCAATGCAGAATACCTGATGTCATCAGGCGGTCTGCGGATTGAATCCACCATGGACCCGGACATTCAGGCCATTGCAAATGAAGAATTTGCCAACCCCGATAATTATTCCAGTGACGTGAAATGGCTGCTGAACTATGCATTGACCATCTATCCGGACAATGAGGAGGCCAAGAACTTCAGCAAGGAGAATATGACCTCCTGGTTTAAGGAAAACGGTAACTCAAAATTCAATCTGGTGTTTGCCTCCCAGGATGCTGCAACGGAAGCGATTGCCACCTATCGGACAGCCATGCTGACCGAGCTTGGCGTGGAAGATAATGCCGATAACTATGAGGAAGCCATCACCATGACGCCTCAGCCCCAGGCTGCTGTCGTCATTGAGGATCAGACCACAGGCTATGTGGTAGCCCTGGTAGGTGGTCGTGGCGCCAAGGAAGGAAGAAGGACTCTGAATCGGGCGACCTCCGCTGTCCGTCCCCCCGGCTCCACCTTTAAGGTGCTGGCATCCTTTGCCCCCGCTCTTGACAGCTGCGGACTGAATCTTGCCACCGTATACTATGACGGTCCCTTTAACTATGCCGACGGTCGCCCTGTCAGCAACTGGTATAATTACGGATACAAATATCAGAACTGCTCCATCCGCTATGCCATTGAACAGTCTCTGAACATTATTGCCGTTAAGAATCAGACAGTCATCACGCCGCAGCTCGGATACGATTACCTGCAACGCTTTGGCTTTACCACTCTGACGGACGGCGTGGAGATTAACGGAAGGTTTCTCTCCGACATAAATCAGTCCATTGCACTGGGCGGACTGACCTATGGTGTCACCCCCTACGAATTAAATGCCGCATATGCATCCATCGCCAATCAGGGCGTTTATGTACAGCCTAAGCTGTATACCAGAGTAACCGATGCGGACGGCTATGTGATTCTGGACAATACCAACCCTGAAAGCCATCGGGTCATCCACGATACCACAGCCTTCCTTTTGACGGATGCAATGGTAGATGTAGTGACCAAGGGAACCGGTGCGAAGGCAAGATTCAGCAACAGTATGGCCATCGCAGGCAAGACCGGTACCTCCACCGATAACAACGACCTTTGGTTTGCCGGCTTTACTCCCTACTATACCTGTACCATTTGGACCGGGTATGACAATAACGTGAGCATGAACACTGCTGAACAGGCTATTGTAAAGGTGCTCTGGCGTGAGATTATGAGCAGGATACATGAGGATCTCCCCAACGAGAATTTCCCCATGCCCAGCGGCATCGTACAGATGCAGGTTTGCTCCCGCTCCGGAAAGCTTCCCATCCCCGGACTTTGCGACGGAACCCTCATCAATGAATACTTTGTGGAAGGCAATGAGCCTACCGAAAGCTGTGATATCCATTATCAGGGTGAGATATGCAATTATGACCATTTGCCCGCATGCTACGATTGTCCTTTCAAGGTTAACGGTGTTGCAGAGCTTCCTTTGGTAGAGGATCCTTCTCTCATCAGCGGTTCTACTACCATTGTTGAGAATCCTGACGGAACACAGACCTTAATTACCCCGGCAACCAGCAAGCAATGTCAGCACAACGCTGAGTTCTTTGCAAATCCTGATTATCAATCTATTTTAGATGCACAGTGGGTGGAACTGCTTAACAGACAGATAATGGCTGAAGCCGCCGCTGCTGAGGGACAATAGGCTAATAAGAAGAAGGTATTTTTCATCCGCAGATGAAAAATACCTTCCTTAATTTCATTGCACTTTCCCTCTCACCTATGGTATAATTCTACATAGTGACGATTAGCTGCTACTTAGATATACATAATATAAAATCTCACATGAGGTGATAGCATGCAACCATTATATACTGCATTAAAAGTGAACAACGAAATTGAGTTGTGCGAGGTTACGGACTACGATTGCAAAAGGCTGATAGAACGTGCCCTTTTACAGAATCGTATCTCCTATTATATTCGTTGGCCCAAGACCGGTATTTTTCAACGTAACAAGAATTTATGCATCATTTGTGTCAATGACAACGCACGGGATGCCGCCGAGGAAGTGATTCGCGCAATCTGCGATGAATCCGGCTACAATGTGCGGTTTATTTTGAAGAAATCCTCAAATAATTACTTATAGATTCCGAGAAGACATTGCAAGAAGACCTGCCTGATATCCTCAGACAGGTCCTTTATTATACCTAATGTTTGAAACGTATTCACCAAAACTCTACTCTGCAAATTCCACGTTATCACAATATACCGCACCGTTGTAATCGGACTCGGCACTTGCAAATACCAGTACCAGATTTCTGAGAGGCACTTCGTCCGCATAGGGGAAACTGCCGTCTGCAGAGAAGGGAACCGAAACATGATATTTCAACAGTTCTGTGCCCTCGCTGTTGGTGATTGCCTCACCACCATTCACAGGGTCAATGGTCATATTACCGGCCTCATACCAATAACCTGCTCCATCAGGAATGGGACATACATAAATATCCAACAGGCCCTTGGTGGCATGTCCGGGTTCCAGATACACATCAAACTCTACAGATTTGATATTCTTCGTCTTCTCCAGAGTCATCTCGCCTGCCGGTAGGAAGGGTGTACTGATTCTGGCGCCATCCTCCCAGGCGTTGTTGGTTCCGTCGAAGCCTACAGGGAATTTCAATGCTGTTGTCTCAGCAAGTCCTACTGTAAAGTCCTCATAATCCAGTTTGGAAGTACCTTCCGTCACCCATCCCTCACGGGTCTCACTTTCAAAGGTAAAGGGCATGGATACATATTCTCCCGGATTATCAGGTAATTTTGCCTGATATTTGATATCTCCGTTTGTAGTAGAAGAAAACCCTACATTATCTACATAGATGGTATTACAATCCCCTCCTGCAATCAGCAGCACAATATGACCCAGAGTATCTGTGGGAGAGGGATTCAAAAACTCCATGGGGAAAGTGGTTTTACAGATACTGTAGCCATTTCCAAGGGATGTAAAGTGCTTATCCTGGAATAACTGTGTGGTAATTCCGTCTCCCCACCAGTTGGTTGCATCACTTTGGATAACAGGTTTGATGGAGATACCTGCACCGGCCACATCCTCATCCTTCACAATCAAATCAAATGTCAAATCACGATAGATACCATAGTTCGTACCCAGATCGCAGAAACGTACACGGTTCTTCCAGATATCATCACCTGCCACCTTGTCAATCATCAGGGCTGTATC
>CAZPRB010000014.1:33392-41359 GCA_964588645.1 uncultured Acetatifactor sp.
GAGGTACAGCTTGCAGATACCTCGTCCTTCTTTGCCAGAGACCAGGAACACCAGCTAATCTGATTCTTCTCAAAATAATCCAGCCAACGCTCTGCGAAATCAATATAGGGACCGCCGTCTCCGGTCGCCAGACTGGTACCCCACTCCGTACAGTACACAGCAATACCGCTATCCAGTGCCTCATCAATCTTGGCTCTCAGCCAGTACTGCTCCTCATTGTCGTAGCCGGCATCATGCGTACCTGCGTAGAAATGTACTGCATACATCACATGCTCATCATCGATGGGGGCACTTGCGGGAGCATTCACGAACTGACTCCAGTTATCGGTACCACAGATTACAATATTGTCTGTATCATCCGTATCGTGTTCACGGATTACTGACAGAATACTTTCCATATAAGGCTTTAATTTGCTGCTCCAAACAGTATTTGCACCAGCCTCATTCCCCAAACCATTGGGCTCATTTGCCAGCTCAAACATTACATTTCCCTGCGCACCATACTTTTCAGACAGATACGCAAAGAACAACTGAGGACCGTTATACTCCGGATGCGCCTGTGCCAGCTCATAAAAGGGCTGCCCCTCTGCTGCCAATTCCATACCGGCATTCAGATATTTCTCATCCGTAGGGTCACCGGGAGAAAGAACATGCCAGTCCACAAGAACGTACATGCCGCGCTCGGTAATCAACTGAATGCCCTGCTCTACACGCTCCAGTATCTCAGCGGGATGATAAGCATATCCGTCCTCCTCCACATACATTGCCAGACGCACCACATCGCAGTTCCAGTCATAGGCAAGGGCATCAAAGGCACTGTCATTCAATACCCAGAATCCGTCGCTCCACTGCAATCCGAAGGTACTCATACCTCTCAGCTGAACGGGATTGCCGCTTGCATCACACAACTGTTTTCTTTCAGGTGTGGTAGCATCCCCATCATGGTCCACCATGCAAAGCTGTAAATTGCCATACCGGTCGTAGGGTGTGGATGCATCTGCCTGTGTGCCATCCGCTTCGACAGCGGGAAGCTCCTCCGCCACATCATTTTGGTTTCCTCCTGACGGATTAGCTCCGCATGCTGCAGTTGCAAACATACAGAAGCACAGAAAAGTCGCCAGGAGCATTCGTTTTGTTCTCTTTTTCATACTCCACCTCAAATAAAAAATATTGTTTCACAATGGGTATACTTTAACACTTGTCTCCGGCGACTTATATCAAATTATTATTTTTTTTATTAAATTATATGGTTTTCCCCTTTAGGCTCTTCACCGCTCTTTCCAGTCGGAGGAGTGCCTCCTCCAGGGTCTTTCTGGGACATGCAACATTGATTCTCTGAAATCCCTTTCCTGCAGTTCCGAAGATGCTGCCACTGTCCAGCCAAAGCTTTGCTTTCCCGATTATCAGCTTCTCAAGCTCCTCCTCCGACAGCTTCAGCTGCCGGAAATCCAGCCAGAGCAGATAGGTTCCTTCGTTCTCCACAGTACGAACACCGGGAATGTTAGCTTCCACATATTGCTTTGTGTAGGCAATATTCCCGCTGACGTACTGATGCATTGCCCTATACCATTCTTCCCCATACTCATAGGCTGCCTTGGCTGCTACCAATCCCAGAACATTCAGCTGACTGTAGCCGGCTGCAGCTACCTGTCTTTGGAAAAGTGTTCTTATCTCCTGATTGGGAATCAAAATATTGGAAACCTGCAAGCCTGCAATATTAAACGTCTTACTGGGAGATGTGGCCACAATACTGATTTCCTTGTATTCCTCCTTCAAGCCGGCAAATACATGATGCTGCCCGCGAAATACAAAATCTGAGTGAATCTCATCGCTGACCACAATCACATGATGCCTGTAGCAAATATCACCCAGACGAATCAGCTCCTTGCGGCTCCACACCCTGCCCACGGGGTTGTGGGGATTGCACAGAAAGAATAGCTTTATCTTTTCCCTTACTATCTTTTCTTCGAAGTCCTGAAAATCGATTCCGTACCTTCCGTCTTCGTCCTGTAGAAGCGTATTACTCACCACTCTCCTGCCATTGTCGGCAATCACCTCGCTGAAGGGATAGTATACCGGCTGTTGAAGCAACACGCCGTCACCCTCTTTTGTAAACGCTTTCACTGCCATTGCCAGCGCAAACACCACGCCGGGCGTCTTGACGAGCCAATCACTTTCAATCTCCCATGCATGATGTGTAGCCAGCCATCTGTGCAGTACCGCAAAATACTCCTCCTGCACATCACTGTAACCGAAAATTCCATGCTCCGTCTGCCTGATGAGCTCCTCCTGAATATAGGAGGATACTTTAAAATCCATATCTGCTACCCAGAGCGGAAGCAAATCCTCCGGCATATTCCTCTTGGCCGCAAAGTCATATTTCAAACTATAGGTATTTCTTCTGTCTATCACTGTATCAAAATCCAGATTCTTCTCCGGCATACAACTACCTCCCCGCCTCTTTGAAGACACGCTCCAATTCGGCAATCAAATCCCCTGCGGCTTCTATTCCCACCGACAAGCGAAGGATACTGTCATTAATGCCGTTCCTTGCAAGCTGCTCCTTTGGTACATCCGCATGGGTCTGTGTAATGGGATAGGTAATCAAGGTCTCCACCCCTCCCAGGCTTTCCGCAAATCGTATCAGACGGACGTTTTTTAAGATACTCTGTGCAAAGTCCCGATTGGCAACCTCAAAGGTAATCATCGCCCCGAAGCCTCTGCTTTGTTTTTTCATAATTTCATGTCCGGGATGTGTGGCAAGTCCGGGATAGTATACCCTTTTCACTTCTTTCTGCTTTGTAAGCCAGTTCACAATTGCAAATGCATTTTCCTGCGCCTTTTCCATTCTGATGCCCAATGTCTTAATCCCACGCAGGATTAACCAGCTGTCAAACGGAGCAAGTCCGGCTCCCGTGGTTTTGATTATGAATCTGAGTTTCTCAGAAATATCCTCCCTTGCCGTGACGAGAAAACCGGAAAGCGTGTCATTGTGACCGCCCAGATATTTGGTGCCGCTGTGAACCACAATATCGGCTCCCAAATCCAAAGGATTCTGAAAATACGGTGATAAGAAGGTGTTGTCCACAATCAGCCAAAGACCTCTTCTCCCCGCAATTTCGCTGAGCTTGCTGATGTCTATCACGTTCATCATGGGGTTTGTGGGAGTTTCCACATAGATTGCTTTTGTATTGTCCCTGATATATTGCTCCGGATTCTCAGCGGCACAATCTGCCCTGGTAATTTCAATTCCGTTTTTCTCGCTGATATGCTCAAAAAGCCTGACGGTTCCGCCATACAAATCCGTGTCCACAATCAAATGGTCACCCGGTTGAAATAACTCCATCAAAGCTGCTATCGCCGCCATTCCGCTGGAGAAAGCCAGTGCATCTATGCCGTTCTCCAATGCAGCCACCACCTTTTCCAGATGTTCTCTGGTCGGATTCTGCAGTCTGCTGTAATCATATCCCGTACCGGCTCCCACACCGGGATGAGCAAAGGTTGCTGTCTGAAAAATAGGGAAGCTTACCGCCCCGTAAAACGCACTGTCTGATTCCTCTTCCAAATGAATACATTTTGTCAATATCTCTACGCTCATCTATCTTACCTCCCAATCAATACTTTTCCTATTGGTTTTGTATGATATGAGAGTAACACATCTTGTGGTTATTGTATAATATCTATCTCCTTTTGTCTGTTATAGATATCTTCTATAACGTTTTTCTATTTTAACGCTTTATCTTTATATTTTGATAATTCTTCTATATATTTCTGCCCCAGTGAACTCATCGTTACACCCTTTCTGGAGAGATATCCGATTGTCATTATCTCCTCTGACTTTAAACGGACCGCACAATAATCAGAACCGTTCAACTCTTCACAGATAATGCCGGAGCACAGAGTGTAACCGTTTAACCCCACCATCAGATTCAGCAGAGTTGCTCTGTCATTCGCCTTAATTAACTGCTTGTAGTGGTAGGTACTTAAAACCTCCTCCGCAAAATAGAAGGAATGATTGCTTCCCTGTTCAAAGGCCAGGCATGGGTAATCCTCCAACTCCTCCAAGGTAATCTCCTCCTGTTTTGCCAGAGGATGCCCCTTCCACAGGTAGACATAAATATGGCAATCCAGAATGGGATGAAAGGTAAGACCATATTCCATAAATAATTTGTTCAGTACCTTCCTGTTGAAATCATTGATATAGAGGATACCGATTTCACTTTTGAAATTTTTCACATCCTCGATGATTTCATGTGTCTTCGTCTCACGGATGGCAAACTCATACTCATCCATTCCGAATTGCTTCACCATCTCCACAAAGGCCTTCACGGCAAAAGTATAATGCTGTGTGGATACGCCGAATTTCTTTTTGATACGCTCTTTGTCAATGTATTTGGTCTCTATCAGATGATATTGCTCCACAACCTGTCTGGCATATCCCACAAATTCTTCGCCCTCAGAGGTAACAGATACCCCCTTATTGCTTCGCCGGAAGACCTCTATTCCGACTTCCGTCTCCAATTCTTTAATGGCGGAAGACAGGCTTGGCTGGGAAATAAATAATTGTTTTGCAGCCTCATTCATGGACTTTGCTTCCGCAACGGTTATTACATATTTTAATTGTGTTAATGTCATCGCTCATCCTCTCATTTCGTATCCATTCGGCTCCATTATAACATTATTCTTCTATTTTGCCACCCTCAATGACCAAACTTTCCGGTGCCACACTGGTACCGTATACCTCTTTCAAGGTCGCATCAAAATCCGCGTGGAAGAATTGCTCCGACGCCAGAGACTCGATTTCTGCATTTAGCCAGTCCAGCAACCCGGTATTTCCCTTCTGTACGGCAGGAGCAATGGTATCCAGATTGCCAATGGACTCAATACCCACGGTAAAGCCCTGATTCTGCAATGCCCAAGCCAAGACTTCTGTATTGTCGGTGGAGAAGGCATCCCCTCGTCCGTCTGCCAGTGCATCATAGGCTTCCTGGTATTCATCAAATTTCAACAGCTTCACTTCCGGATGCTTCTCTGCAAAATAAGTCTCAGCAGTGGTTCCCTTAACAACAATCAAGGTCTGTCCCTCCAGCTGGGCTACATCCGTAATCAATGCACTATCCGGCGATACCACTCCCAATGCAACCTTCATGTATGGAAGGGCGAAATCCACTTTCTCAGCTCTTTCTTCGGTCACCGTGAAATTGGCAAGAATGATATCAACCTTTCCTGATTCCAGATATTCCACACGGTTTGCCGCTTCCACAAACACAAATTCCGCCTTGTCTTCGCTTCCCAACAAATCCTTTGCAATCCTTTTCGCAAAATACACGTCATAGCCCTGTACCTCTCCATTAGCATCCACATAACCAAATGGATTCTTGTCGCTGAACACACCTATTTTGATGGTTCCCGACGCCTTGATTTCTTCCGGTGTTCTGGCATGCGTACTGCTTTTTGGTTCTGACACACCGGTTTCCTTCACTGAACCGCAACCTGCAAGTACACCGATTGCTACTGCAAATGTCAATAATACTCCTAATATTCTCTTCTTCATACTTTAGTTCCTCCTCGCATTTGAATTTATTTGAGACAGCTTTGCTGTGCATCAACCTCTAAATGTATAACGCCTCATAATGAAAGGTATTCAAAAATTTCTTAGCCCTTTCTGTCTTGGGATATTGGAAAAACTCCTCCGGCTTTTCCTCCTCCACTATGACACCCTGATCCATGAAAATTACCCTATCTGCCACAGCCTTGGCAAATTCCATCTCATGGGTGACAATTACCATGGTTCTGCCCTCCCTTGCAAGCTCCAGTACCACCTGCAATACTTCCCTGACCATCTCAGGGTCCAAGGAGGCAGTAATCTCATCCAGCAGCAACACCTCCGGATTCATGAGCAGTGCTCTGACGATGGCAACACGTTGCTTCTGTCCGCCGGATAACTGCCTCGGATATTCATCCCTCTTCTCCCACAAACCGATTCTCCGTAAGAGCTGTTCAGCCTGTCTCTCCGCATCCTCCCGGTCTCTTTTCCCCACCAGGCGCGGTGCCAGCAGTATGTTCTTCCACACAGTCATATGCGGAAATAAATCATAGCTTTGGAATACCATGCCGATTCGCTCTCTCACTTGGGAAATATTCTTATCCTTCCGATTCACTGCTACTCCATTCAGATATATTTCACCGCTGTCAATGGGTTCCAGCATATTCAGACACCTCAGGAAGGTGCTTTTTCCACAGCCGGAGGGACCCACGATGACCACTACCTCACCTTTTTTTACCGCAAAGGACACATCCTGTAATACACAGGAACCTTTTTCATAAGTTTTGGATAAATGCTCCGCTTGCAATACATATTCACTCATTGATATACCTCCTCTATGCTGCCAGTTTCTGTTCCAGGCTCACCGATAACCTTGAGATAGGATAACAGATTAGAAAATACAACCCAAAAATTGTTCCGTATATCCAAATAGCCGCCTTGGGATTCTCAAATCTTGACGCATCTATCATCTGTTTGCCTACCTTCACCACTTCCACAACACCGATTAACACCACCAGAGAAGTCGTCTTAATCATTCGTGTCAGCAGATTGATTGCAGATGGTATCAGCCTGCGGACTGTCTGCGGCAAAATGATATACAAAAAAGTCTGAAGCTTACCAAATCCCAACCCGTATGCGCTGTCGTATTGATGAGCAGGAATGGAAAGCAGCGCACCTCTGACAATGTCTCCCATCTCCGCAGTACCCCAGAAGGTAAATACCAACACGGCCGATACTTCTCCTGATATATCTATGTGCAGATGCTTTGCCGCACCGAAATAGACCAAAAATAACAGCACAAGCTGCGGCATGATACGAACCGTCTCCAAATACAGGCGACAAATGATTTTAACCACTTTGCTTCTGCTTGTCATGATTCCTCCAAGCACTGTTCCCAGAACTAAGGACAGTATCATGGAAATTCCTGCCAGCTTCAGAGAGACCCACATTCCCTGAAGTAATCGTAAGGCATTCATCCCCTGAAACAAAACTTCAATTCCCGAATCCTGCATATCGCACCCTCCTTTCCAACCGGGAACCAATCAAGGAGATTGGCAATAATAGAATCAAATAGGAAATCACCAACAGCAACAGTGCTTCATCCGTTTTGTAATAAATTCCAATCAAATCCTTTGCCACATACATCAAATCCGCCAGCGCAACCGCACTGAATACCGATGTCTCTTTCATCAAAAAGATGACATTTGCACAAAATGCAGGCATTCCGGTTGCCACCGCCTGAGGAAGGACAATATGCACAAAAGTCTGCCCCCTTCTCAGTCCCAAACTATATGCCGATTCTCTCTGTCCGGCGGAAATATTGTCAATTCCGGAGCGAAAGGCCTCTGCCATATAGCTTCCTCCCAGAAATACCAATCCAATTACGGCGCATGCCCGGGAGCTGAGAAGAATTCCGATTTTCGGCAGACCAAAATACAAAAAGAACAACTGTATCAATAGCGGTGTATTCCTGGACAATTCAATATATCCCTGCACCAGATGCCTTAAGATTGGTATCTGTAACTCTTTTATAAAACTACATATCAGACCTGTTACAATCGCTCCCGCAATGCCTGTCGCTGCTATCCGCACTGTGATTTGTGCAGCCTCCGCATATAGCGGAATACAATCATAGATAAACTGCCAATCCACTGTCTGTCACTTCCTTTTCTTTATCCCATAATTCCTATCGGTTTTATATGATATACAATAGCATAGGTTTTTGTTCCTGTATAATACCTATAACCTTGAAATTGCAATAGACAATATCTATAACAAAAACTCCGGCATCTCTCACTAAATCGTACACAAACAAAAAAAGCCCTTGAAAATCAAGGACTTCCATGCAAGACTCAAGTCTTGCTATAAGCTGCTGACGGGAATCGGACCCGTGACCTCCGCACTACCAATGCGACGCTCT
>CAZPRB010000015.1:0-41203 GCA_964588645.1 uncultured Acetatifactor sp.
TTCAAGCGGTCTCACAGCACCCATCGGGCAACCGCTCTCTCTGATAAGGGGTGATGCGTACTCCTCTTCCTCACTGCCTTTGTCATTCTATCCTTGACTATAGTCTATAAACAGGTGATTTGTCAAGAGGTAAATTCGACCTGAATATCTCCCATGGAGCATTCCATTTTTATATTTTTATCCGCCCTATTATCAATGGACTTATCCTGCGTCAGACCACTGTAGGATGCTCCGTCAATCGTGACATTCCCCATAGCCGCCTCCACAGTGTAATTGAATTCCTCGGCAGTGCCGGTCAGCTTCAGCTCTGCAGCACCCATAGAACATTTCGCATGAATATCTCCGAGAACGGTACCTTCCACCTCCAAATGTCCCATTCCGACCTCTGCGTCCAAGGTATTTGCCTCGATATCCTCCAAAATGATTTCACCCATTCCGACTTCTATATCGCAGTTTTGTGCCTGAAGACAGTCTGCCAGAATCTGTCCGGCACCCACCTCCAGATTGATTTCTGTCGCTGCGATATCAGACATCTCCAGCAGCCCTGCTCCCAGATTCACATCCACCTTCTCAAAGCTGTAGTCCTGTGGTATGTACAGTATGATTTCACAGTCATGATAAGGGCTTGACTCTGTCACAGCGCGAATGGTTTTGACATAGAGTATATTATCCCGGATAAAGCATTGAAATTTGCCGGCATCCTCTGCCTCCACATAGAAATTTCCGTCCTCCGATGTCTTGCAATAAAACGCACAGCCACCGGCTCTGATGTCCATACTGTCGACTCCGCTTCCGACAGCATATTTCTTAATATCACCCGAGAAAATATCATAGCCATCCTCAAATATCATGTTTTCTTCAATAGGATACAGGGCCTTGGAATTCTTTCCGAAAAGCTGACTGTTCTGTCCGATAGTCAGTCCCCAGTTGCCTGCAGGATTCAAATCAAGATGTATTCGTCCGCCGGTCACTGTCTCCACCAGTTCATTCACCCCCAAGACACCTTCCACACTCCCTGCAAGAAATGCCATAGCCAAGCCTATCAGCAATAATATCAGTGCTGTAACCGCACTCCATTTCATAAATTTTTTCATCTTTTAATCCTCCGATTCCCGGTCGGGATTGCTCCCGCCACCGTTTCCTTCCGCAAGCCTTATCTAAGCCGTTTTTTTCTTTCCAAACAGCCTGCGGCACAAGCCTGCCACTCCCCTGCAGACAGCAGGAGTTGCGATTCCCGCCATGGCTACCGTCAGCATCATGAGCAGAATTCCCAGACCTCCGCAGATAAATCCGCACCCGAGTACAATCACGCCTATCAGCGGGGAATGAAAGGCACACAGGATGCCCACCACTGTCAGCACAAGCAGTATAGCCAGCAAAGCTACCGCAGCTGCTCCGAAGCCCAATATCAAAGAAAACCACGACACCACGATACCAACAAGCGTACCCAGCACGCCGGCTCCCACACCTATCAATGCCGGAGAAGCCAACACACAGACCACTACTATCAATACAATCAATGCTGTCGGCAGCTTGCTCTTCTTCGCCGGATTCTCCTGAGCCGACTGTCTGTACTCCACGAGAGCCTTGTCATTCAAAGGAGTTCTTCTGTATTCATTATCTCCGTATCCGGCTCCGTATAAATCCCTCTTAATATTTTCTGCGACCTTCGCAGGAGAGCCCAATGCCTGTATCACATCCTGCTCATTTTCCATACCTGCATCATTAAAATAATCATTATAGTACTGCAACGCCTCCTCACGTTCCGTGAGAGAGATATTTTGGAGCAGGTTCTCCAGCTGTCTCATATACTCTGTTCTGTTCATATCCTATTCCTTCCCTTTCTGATTCCTTCCTTCAAACAGACCCGTTATCTTGTCTGAATACGCTCTCCATTCACCCTCATACAATCTCAGCTGTGCCCAGCCTCTGCTTGTGACCTTGTAATAACGGCGATTCCGCCCGGAGCATTCCTTATCATAAACCTCCAGACACTCATCCTTCTGCAATCTCCGCAGCACAGGATAAAGTGTGGATTCCGACAGTTCAATGACCTGCCGGACTTCCTGGGTAATCTTGTACCCATATGTTCCCTCCGGTTCCTTGGATACAACTGCCAGAACAATCGCATCCAACAGAGCCGCACCCGTATTAAAAACCATGCCATCTCTTCCTTTCCTTCTATTGTCCCGCATAATATTATATGGCATATAATATTGCTTAACACGCATACTATATGCCATATAATATTATTTGTCAACTATATTTTTGCTTTTCTAACATAACTAATGCGGCCTTCTGCCAAAACTCCATTGACCAACCCAGTACTAATGCAATCCAACTTGCAAATCTAAATCATGATGTCTAAAAGGAACAGCTGTCGGTTTTTAGGGGCTTTTTTCGAGGAAATCCACAAAATCCACAGACTTATCCACATATACACGACTGTCATATTGTGTTTTTTTCAATGTCATTTTCCTAATTTATGCCGTCATTTCCTTCATTTCTTCCGGTAGCAATGCCAAAAAATCAGCTAGGAAATATGAGATTGCCAAAACTGCTCCACTTTTCCCGCCACCGATGCGACATTCACCGACTCATAGGCTTCCCATTCCCTCGGAAACATCCGCCTGTATGCAAGCTGCAGGAAACGTTCATCCAACAATGCGATGATACCTACATCCTCCGCAGTCCGGATGACACGTCCTGCCGCCTGCAGCACCTTGTTCATGCCGGGGTACCGATAGGCATAATCAAAACCGTTTTCGCCGTTCTCATCAAAGTAATTCTTCAAAAGCTCTCTTTCATTACACACCTGAGGCAATCCGGTACCTACAATAATCACTCCAATAAGGCTGTCCTTCTTCAAATCGATGCCCTCACCAAAGATTCCTCCCAGCACACAGAAGCCAATCAGCGTCTGTTCCTCCGTTTCGATATCCATAGCAATCTCCGCCTCTAAATCGCAGCTCTCATTTCCCTCGAAGCGTGCCAAAAAAGCCTCCCGTTCTTCTTCGTTCATCGACTCCTTCTGAATCAGGCATTCCATATCGTCCTTTGCGAAATATTCCATATAAGAATCATAAACTGTCCGCAGAAATGTATAGGAGGGACAGAAAACCATATAATTACCCTGTCTCATATTCACAATTTCCCGAATATATCTCGCAATATTGTAATATTCTTCCTCAGAACGTCTCGTATATTTGCTGGTCACATCCTTTGCAATAAATATGGCCCGCTTGTCCGGCTGAAAGACAGACCGGGCATACACCTCGTAGTCCTGAGGCTCACCGCCCAGAAGCTCCTTGTAGTATTGAATCGGAAGAAATGTGGCCGAAAACAGTATGGTACTTCTGCCGCGTCTCATACATTCCTTCAGGTTCTCCTTTGGGTTCACGCAAAAGAGCTTCAGAAGGAAATCCCCATCCTCCTCCAATTGCGTGTATTTTACATAATTTTCGTCCACCCGTTCATACATATCAAGGAAATGGGATATTTGGAAGAAAAAATCCAGCAAGCTCTCTCTGACCGGAAGCTTTCCCTCCTCCTGCTCATCCAAATACTCATCAATAGTGGTATACAACCGCTGCAGTGTCTTCACAAAGCTGTCGATATCCTCCACAATACGATAATTCCCGCACTCTCTTTTCAGGGCAAGAAGCTGTTGATTGCACTTCTCCAGATGATACTCTATTTTCTCCCCATATCCTTTCCGAACCAAAATACTTTTACCGCGGTGTTTTCCTTTGGTCTTACCCTGAATGTATATGGTATCGGTCTCCTCCCAAGCTGTGGATTGAGCTTCCGCAGGGATGACTATATCATGCTTTGACATTTCCGTCATTTCCAATGTCAT
The DNA here is from genome assembly GCA_964588645.1 of uncultured Acetatifactor sp. Classification (GTDB taxonomy): domain Bacteria; phylum Bacillota; class Clostridia; order Lachnospirales; family Lachnospiraceae; genus Acetatifactor. The sequence goes on from CAZPRB010000015.1 coordinate 3,860, forward strand.
CTGTCCGGCAACCTGAGATTTCTGCTCTATCTCCATAAGTTCTGACATTAGTGTCTGTTTGATTTCCCGTTTCATTTTCAGGAAATCCTCCTTTAGGAGAGAGGCGCTGTACATCTCCCGCCCCCGTTCCAAAAGGTTGTGAGCCTCATCTATCAGAAAGATGTAATTCCCCCCGGAACCGTCTCCAAAGAAGCGTTTCAAATACACATGGGGATCAAAAAGATAATTATAATCTCCGATAATTCCATCCGCAAACAAGCTCATATCCAGACACATCTCAAAGGGGCATACCTGATATTTCTCCGCATACGCTTCCAGCCTTTCTCTGGTAAAGCTCTCCTCCGTGGTCAACATGTCATAGATGGCATCATTGATTCGGTCATAATGCCCCTTGGCATAGGGACAATACTCCGGATTGCACTCTGTCTTCTCCATAAAACATATTTTTTCCTTTGCCGTAAGCACTACACTCTTGAATTGCAAGCCCCGCTCCCGCAGCAGTGCAAAGGTTCCCTCTGCCACCGTTCTGGTAATGGTCTTAGCTGTGAGATAGAAAATCTTCTCCCCCATTCCCTTTCCCATGGCCTTGACAGACGGAAAAACTGTGGAAATCGTCTTGCCAACTCCCGTGGGAGCTTCCAAAAAGAGCTTTCTCTCGTGATAAATCGTCCGATAGACATAGGTAACCAAATCCTTCTGACCCTCTCTGTACGCAAACGGAAATTCCAGACCTTCTATGGAGGTCTGTCTGATGGTTCTCCACTCCCAGGAATAATCCGCCCATCTTCGGTAGGCTGTTATCAGGCTCTGAAACCAGTCCGCCAGTTCTCCGAACTCGTAATCCTCATAAAAATAACGGATATCCTCTGTCTCAATATTGCAATAGGTCAGACGAACTCTCACCTGCTGCAAGCCCTGTTGCAGGCCGTACATATATGCATAGCACTTAGCTTGAGCCACATGCCCGGCAATGGGCTCTCTCATCTTGGCTAAATCCCGATAGGTACCCTTGATTTCATCAATCACAGTCTCATCCTCTTGCTCGAAGATGCCGTCTGCGCGCCCCTCCACAACAAGTACATATTTCTCTGTACTGTGTGTATATTTCAAAGGCACCTCCGCCCGGTATTCCGCTCCCATTCTGCGCTGAAGCATACGGTGAATACGGCTGCCCTCCTGCATGGCATTTTCCGAACCGGCATGGTGCCGGTTGTCGATATCACCACTGCGCAAAAGAAACTCCACCAGACCTCTGACCGAGATTCGCACTTCACCCATGGACTGCTCTATCTGTGTATTTTCATTATCTGCTTTTCTTTTTCCCGGTTGCAGCTGCATCCTGACCATGGTTATCTCCTTCCGTCTCCGGCATGAAAAATAAAAATCCCTATCAAGATAGTACTCTATCTCTCATGGGGAGTCAAATCACTTTCATGGCTTTCCCATACACAAACACCTTTCACAAGTAATTTTTCATAAAATATCTTCGAAATATCTTCAAAATATCTTCTAAAAAACTATTGCAAAATACTTTGAAAAGCTGTTAAATAGTATAGTAATATACACATTCGAAACTAAGAAGGTGGGATTAATTTTATGTCGAAACTATACATACCTGAAAACTACAAATCTGAATTAAACCTCTATGACACTCAGGTCGCCATCAAGACCGTGAAGGATTTCTTTCAGAATCTTCTGGCTGAGAGACTCCATTTACTGCGCGTGTCCGCCCCTCTTTTCGTGGACCCGGACTCCGGTCTGAATGACAACTTAAATGGTGTGGAGCGTCCTGTTACCTTTGATATCAAGCACCAGGATGCAAGAAACGCTGAAATCGTTCACTCTCTTGCCAAATGGAAGCGCTTTGCCTTGGAGAAATACGGTTTTTCTGCAGGTGAAGGGCTCTATACAGACATGAGTGCTATCCGCAGAGATGAGGAAGTAGATAATATCCATTCCATATATGTGGACCAGTGGGATTGGGAGAAGATTATCACCAAAGAGGAGCGCAATCTGGACACCCTGAAGGAAACCGTGCGCACGGTTTACAAGGTATTGCGCAAGACTGAAAAATATATGGCAATTCACTACGATTATATTGAGGAGATTCTCCCCCATGATATTTTCTTTATCACCACAAAGGAATTGGAGGAGATGTTTCCTGATTATACCCCCAAGGAGAGAGAGTATTATATCGCAAAGGCCAAGGGTGCTGTCTGCATTATGCAGATTGGCGATAAGCTGGAATGCGGCGAGCCTCACGACGGCCGTGCACCGGATTATGATGACTGGGCATTAAATGCAGATATCATCGTATACTATCCCGTTCTTGATATTGCGCTGGAGTTGTCCAGCATGGGAATCCGTGTAGACAAGGACGCACTGCTCTCCCAGCTCGATAAGGCAGGCTGTCCGGAAAGAGCAGAATTGCCCTTCCACAAGGCGGTTATCCGTGAAGAAGTTCCTTACACCATCGGCGGTGGCATCGGTCAGTCCCGTATCTGTATGTTCTTCCTGAGGAAGGCACATATCGGCGAAGTACAATGCTCACTGTGGCCGGAGGATGTCATGCAGGAAGCAAATAAGAAAGGCCTGCAGCTTTTATAAGCTGCAAGCCTTTCTTTTATTCCCAAACCACAAATTTATCATTGGAAAAGGTCTTTTCATAGCCGACTTCCTTCATGAAATCTGCTATCAACATCCACTTCTCCACTCTCTGCATAGCCTCATCATAATCCGGCTCCTTGCTGAAATCCACCTCCGCAATGTCAGTCGGGAAGAAATGCTCATAGGATTTTTCAGCAATGATGACCGGGCGCTCTGCTCCCTTCTCTGTGATTTCACCCTCAAGCTTCTCCAGCTCCTTCTCCAGCTTACTGACACTGTAGGATTCCAAATCACTCCAGGGATTGAACGCCGATGGCATCTGCAAATAAAAGGACAATGCGGGGATTTTGCCATAGAGGATAACCTCCCGTCCCTGCAGCTTGTTTGCCTTCACATAGTCGCTGATGGAGCTCATCCACCCGGCACGCTCCGGACTCATCCTTGTCCCTTTCAGAATCTCATTGTTCTCCATAGTTACAGAAACGTTCTGTGCTCCTGTAGCCTCAACAAAGACAAATTTGCCCCCAAAGCACGTAACCGCAAATAAAAACAATGCCAAAAAAGCTACCAGCACACATTTCGCCGCCATTGGACTTAACAAAATACGCAGATGTCTTCCATCCTCTCTGCCGATGCGAAGCTCTCTCTCCTTTACCACACTCACGAAGCGCACACTCTGCCATAAGGTATAAGGTGCTGCCACAAACAAATTGTTGAAGCTGGGATACACCTTATTATTGCTTCCGATGGAGGTGAGCAGCACCACAAGGAGCACCATCCCTGATATCAGTTTCTCTTCCTTCGGTGCATTCTTATGGAAAATACGGATTACCGCAATCAGCATGGTAAGCATCAGAAATACCACTCCGGGATGCCATATGGAATCATAGGAATCAAAAAAACAGGATGTAAACCTTACCTTTCCGTTGTAGAACCACCAGAGCATCACCGCAGCACATGCGGCACATACAACATAGCTGCCCCTCTTTAACACTTTTCTCCAAGGCTCGTTTTTTTCAAGGCGTTTGCAATACGTAAGGAGCCATCCCACGGCTGCGCAGACTGCCATTCCCGCCGTCACAAATACCAGGATACGTTTCACCCAGTACAGATGCTCCACATAGGTATCCACAATCCCCATCACCATAGAGACAGCCGTATAATCTGTCGCATGCTCCGTCATGCCGAAGAGCTGTGTGATTCCGTCAATATATTCATCCATCCCATAGCGGACACTAATATATCCCATCAATACCGCAAGTGCTGTCAGATATCCTGCCAGACACCAGAGCGTGCGCTTCAAGGTTTTCCTCTCATAGGTTTTCTTCTCATATGCTTCCTTGCATCCGGGGTGTACCTTGCGAAGCTCCGGCAACTCAAGCACTCCATATGCCCACACCGCCACAATCATGGCAGCCTCCGGCAGATTGGAAAAACGGACCAACACATTTGCTCCAAGACAGACGCCCGCCGTGAACAAATACCACTTTTTCTCCTGCAGCAGTCCCGTGTACAACAAAATCACGCAGAGCAGGAACAACACATAGGTCAAATAGTTATATAAAACCGCCGTGGGGCTCCAACAGAAGCTGATGGCAAGAAGCTCTCCCACAAAAGTCACATGATGAGATATTTTCAGCTTCCCGGTACAAAAAAAATATCCCATCAGAGCCAGCGCACTGACAAACAAACCGGTATAGAAATTCATTCCCACGAGACTGCCCGCTCCGGGAAGCTTCGTCAGGAAATGTCCGACCGCATTGGACAGATAGGTGGAAAACAACCACATAGAATCCATGTGCTCCAATCCCATATATTGAAAATTGGCATAATTATAGCCTGTATCCCACAAATCCAGGCCTATGTGAATATGACGCATGGGATAGAGTGCCAATATCAAGACGTATAAGACCTCCGTCCACGTGTATTTTTTCCCTCTGATTCTGTTTGTATGTATTTTATTCTTTTCCGTCACCATATACGATACTCATTGCTCCTATCAACAAGTCACTGCAGTTATCAGCATGTTATTTTTCTGTCATCCTGCACAATTCATCCAAAGCTACGATTTTGTCAGTGAATTTTCTGCCAAGAGAAAGCTTACGCAGGACATTACACAAGCTTTCCATAATCCTCTCTCTCACAAAATCTACTGCCACACCCACGGTAAACACCACTGCCACTGCAAGCAATACGCCAAGCAGCAGACCGGGTACACTCTTCACCGCGTCTGCCCCCAGCCAACGTTGCCATGCATATCTGACACCCAGATTCTCATGGAGCAGATATACCCCCAGCGTATAAGGTGCGATGCGGTTTACCACCTTGGCAAGCGCGCCTGACACATCCGTCATTAGAAATGTCATAAACAAACCGACAGACGCCAGGAACGGCAATATATGATTGTATTCCAGTGCAATCTTCATAATCAATTCCAGACTTCCTGTTCTGAGATACACCTGATGCAGACACATCGTCTCCGTAAAAACCGCAAGAGACGCCGCCACATAGAGACAGACACATCTCCATTTTTTCTGAAGAAACGGAATGCCGAATCTGCGGATATAGGCTGCGGTGAGAAACACACACAGATACCAGATACAGTCATAGCCCATATTATCCGTTTCCAGACGGAAGGGTAACACCGATTTCATCACACAGAATACCAGCAGCAAGCCACTGAGGGCAAGCTTCAGCTGCACCTTGCTCATCTTGCGCACCGCCATGCCTGCAAACGGCAAAAGCAGATACAGAAAAACATATGCCGTCATGAACCAGTAGTGTGTCATGGAAACCGGGAATAAGAGACTCAACAGATAATGGGTATCAAACTCCTCTGCCGGCAGGATACCTGTGAAGGCTGCCAGCAAGCCTATGCTCACCGAATACACCCACACCTGCAGCCAGAGCTTTAACAGCCTGCTCAGCTTCACAGAGGAAGTGCTGAGAAAATATCCGCTGATTAGCATATATACATTGACTGCCACCACACAGAAGCATTCCAGCACCCATGCCACAAGCTGTGTGGTATTGAGATTACCTTCTGTCAGATTGCCGAGCAGGTCTCCCTTGCCCAGATAGTGAAGCACCACTACCATCATCATGGCAATACAACGCAGCATCTCAAGATTGGCCATTCTGACTTTTTCACAAGGCTTGCTCTGTTCATCCTTCCTTTGTACACCGTCCGTTTTTTTATCAGAATTCATAAGCTTCTCCATTCCCTTTCAAACGACTATTTCCTCCGTCGGTACAGACACTCCTTCAACCCATGATACATACCCGAAAACAGCTTATTCTCCGCCAGAAGTCTTCTGCAGGGTGCCAAAGTGCACAGCATGATGGCACGGTATTTGAAAAGCTCTGTCTTACTCATATAAGCAGCCGTAATCCGTTTATGCTCTTCCTTGTCACGCTGCCTGTTTGCTTTACTCTCGGAATACCCGCCGCCTTCATAGGAGGACACCGTCATACCCAGATTGATTGTCCTTGCCTTTGCCACATAAAAGCACCACAGGAAATGATCATAGTCCGCGCGGATGCGGTAGCCCGCATCAAAGGGCTTGTCCTTGCAAAGCCCTGTTGCATAGAAGCAGGACTGATGGCAGGGAATATTTCTGTAGCAGGTGAAGCCGGTAATCCTCGGTGCTGAGGTTATCAGCACATCATTTTTCGCACTGTAGGTGTCCCCATAGAGCACCAGCTTCTCCAAGGTGCTCTCCCGCTCCGCACTGCGGGCAACTTCCTCCAGAACCGTAGGGTGATGAAATACATCCCCACAGTTCATGAAAATCACAAAATCTCCCTCTGCATGAGCTACAGCCTGATTCATGGCCTCATAAATGCCCGTATCCTGCTCCGTAAATAGGCGGATACGCCCATCCGGGGGAAGCTGCTCCACAGAGCCGTCCCTGCTTCCGCCATCCTTCACCACCACCTCATAATCAGCGTAGGTCTGCTGAAGAATACTGTCCAGAGTCTGTCTTAATTTGTCGCCCGGATTCAGGCATACTACAATAACGGAAAATTTAATCTTCATTTTCTGCTTCCTTCTCCTGATTGACCGAGCTGCTTTTCTTATCCCGGGCAGGAATTATGCCAAAGAAGAAAACTGCGCCAATCAAAAAAATAAAGATACCGATAAACTGGGATGTGGACAATGCTCCCACAAAGCCTCTGTTATCATCTCTCGTAAACTCTGCAAGGAAACGTCCCACACTGTACAGCATCAGGTATAGGGCACCGGTCTTACCCTTGGCGGGGTTTCTTCTCGCATACAACAGAAGAAGCGCTGCAATCAGAAAATCTCCTGCTGACATTACAAGTTGCGAGGGAACCAGTTTCACATGGTTGGGCGCATAATGTGAGTCGGTAAAGGTAATCCCAAACCAGCTGTCCGTTCTCTTGCCATAGCAGCAGCCCGCAAGAAAGCATCCGATTCGTCCGAAGCCCTGAGCCAGCGCTACGGAGGGAATCATCAGATCCAAATAGCGCGCAAAATCCATCCTTTTCATTCTACAGTATATCATAATAGTAATGGCACCACCGATAATTCCGCCGAATACCACAAATCCGCTTCCTGTAAGAAAGCTCTTGGGGTCTTCCACAAAATCCTGCCACTGCGTAAGGATAAACAAAATCTTTGCGGATAAAAATCCAAAAATTACCGTAGCAAGCGTCAAACCGTATATCAGGTCGCCATCCAAACCTTTTTTCTTTGCGCGATAATCTCCCACCAGAAGCGCCGCTACAATACCGATTCCTATCATCAGCCCATATCCGTGTATGGTCAGGGAGCCGATTGTTACAATGTCATTATACATACCATTATCCTCTTTCTATCCAATCACTAAAACAGGTTTTTCTTTCTATGCAGCATTACGATACCTACCGCTGCAGCTGCCAGACATATCATACATACCGGCCAGCTCACAAGGACGGTACTCACTGCCGCCGGCATATAGGACATACAATATGCCAACATATTAGAAAACATATGAATCAATACAGGCACCTTGTAGCTTCCGAAATACTCGTATCCGTAAGCCATCAGACAGCCAATCAAAAGTGCGTAGCTACCCTGTACTGCATTGGCGTGATAAACGGCAAACACAAGCGCAGATATCACAATCGCCAGCCTTAAATCCACAAATCTTCTCAGATAATTATAAATGATTCCCCGGAATAAAAGCTCCTCTGCCATGGGTGTCATCAGGCCGTAACACAACAGCCCTACCCACAGGCTTGCTGCATACTGACTCTCAGACACTGCCTGATATGCTGCTGACTGAGCCGTCATTCCGGTCAGATGGAACAAAAGATTTAATCCCAACACAGAACCGATTCCGGCCGTCACAAGAAGAATATAATTCTGCATGGGTTCCTTCTTCAAATGCGCCAGTCTCATATCATCCGCAGTCTTCTCAATAAACAGCTTCGCTCTGGAGCAGATGGCAAGGGCACCAGCCAGATAACCTATGGTTCCGGCGATTGTCTCTGCGTTTCCGTTCAAGCCGATGACTGCCCCTGCCTCGTCCTTAATCTGCATGATATCGCCGAGCACCCCTGTCTGTGATGCAAACAGGACATATACGATATTCATCACAATATTTCTTACAAAAACAAACATCAGATACGAGAAAATCAAAACCCAGATTTTGCGAAGCAGCGGAACCTTCTTTGCAGCGTTTCCGGATGAGGGCTTATCCTTTGTCCCGGATTCCAATTCTTCTTCGTCCGCACCCCTCAGCAGAAATTTCTGCAATTCGTCCACGGTGCGCACAATATAATCAGCCTTTGCTGCCTTGAACTCCTCCATATTGCCGTAGCCGTAAAGCACAGCCACACTTTCAATTTGATGCGCCTTTGCACCCTCCACGTCGAATTTACGGTCACCAACCATGTAAACCTGACTGCGCTGTATGGGTTTATAGTGAAACAGGCGGTTCAATGCTTCCAGCACGATTTCATCCTTATTGACTCTGGAGCCGTCCAGCTCACTTCCCACCACCACCTCAAAATACTTGGCGATGTGAAAATGTTCCAAAATTCTCTCCACATATACCGTGGGCTTGCTGGATGCCACTGCCAGATGCATCCCCTTGGATTGCAGAGTCCGTAGCATGACAGGAATACCGTCATAAACCTTGTTTTCAAAAATACCGATATCGTTAAAACGCTCCCTGTATTTGTCCACGGCCTCCTTCGCCTGTTCCTCCTCCATGCCGTAGAACTGCATGAAGCTGTCCTTCAGAGGCGGTCCGATGAAGGGCTCCAGCCTGTCCAAATCAGGCTCCTCAATGCCAAACGACCGAAGGGCATACTGCACACAGGTCGTGATTCCCACCTTGGGATCCGTCAGGGTTCCGTCCAGGTCAAAAAGTATATATTTCTTCATTCTCTAAAAACTCCTTAGTTTGTCACTGCCGTCATCCACAGTATTCTCAAATGCCACGATACGCACATCATAGCCCACATTCACATTCACCTGCACATGGACAATATCCCCCGCTTTCCTGCCCAGAAGTGCTTTGCCCAAGGGGGACTCATTGCTGATTAATCCCTCCAACGAATTGCCGCGAACGGTGGTCACGATTTTATAGGTCTCCACGGAACCGTCATCCACGAACTCCACGGTTACTGTATTGTTAATTCCCACCTCATCCGCCGCGGAATCCTCGGAGATTACCTTGGCCGTCTTAATCATGCGCTCCAGATAACGGATACGGCTCTCATTCCGGTTCTTCTCTCTCTTGGCGGCATAATATTCAAAATTCTCACTGAGGTCGCCGTGGGCTCTGGCTTCCTTTACCGCCTCTATTGCCTGCGGACGTACCACCAGCTTGCGATGCTCAATTTCCTCTTCCATTTTTCTGATATCGCCGGGAGTTAATTCATCATACATAACGGCAACAATACCTCTCTTTTCCTTTTCGTCCCTTACAGCTGTATTCCATATACCACAGCCACCCCCAGAATAATCTGAATAATGGCGAAACGATATACCGTCTGGGTATTGGACCAGTTCCACACCTTGCGTACATGGTCATGAAGAGGGGTTCTCACATTTTTCAGAATGTGAATCTTTAAAAAGCGCAGCAGGGACACCTTCAAAAGTCCCAGACCTCCGTCCAATATCAAAACAAGCGCCACGGGAATATAGAGAAACGGGCTGCCCGTCTTCAAAATCGCGATACTGATAAACAACCCCATCGCTCTGGAACCCGCATCTCCCATCATCAGCTTACTGGGCGTTGCATTGTACCACAGATATCCCAAAATACACACTGCGAAAAGCAGAATCAGAAAGGATGCGTTACTGTCCGCGCCCCGAAGCCGGTCAATACAATATATGGTCATCAGGGTCACAATGGTCAATGTTCCTGAGAGTCCGTCCACCCCGTCAGAACAGTTGGTGACATTTACGGAGGTCCATACCAAAATCACTGCAAGGATTGCAAACACCACCGGGTGCAGGGTCACTTTCACCCCAAACAATGCAAGCTCCACGATATTGGAATTATATTTTAAGAAGGTCAGGGCAACCATAGCCGCCACACACAAATCCAAAAAGCCCTTTTTGTATTCTCCCCAAGGGGTCTTGGAGGCGTCATCCAAAAAGCCTGTCATCATGGAGATTACGATTAATACCAGGTAGATGATCAGCTCCGCATTCATGGGTACAAACAAAAGTGCCGCAGCCACAAACGCCAGCACGAAGATAATCCCCGCACCTCTGGGCTTTCCCGCAGACAATTTTCCATCATGAGCAAACTCTCTCCCCGCGTCCTTGGGAAGGTATCCGCCAAGCCCTGCCGTGGTCAAAACCGTTGCCACAAATGCAAACAAAATACCTCCGAAGGCCATAAGCGCCTCTGAGCCTTCCGGCAATAACAAATGTAACATATTTTCCTCCATTCCGATTCTGCTTCATTCCGATACAAACATTCTTGATTTTATCATAAATACGCTTCACATGCAACGAAGCATCTGTCACAAACCTGTAATTCTCTTATATTCCGGCGCGCAAAAAGCCACCGCCCGGCAGAACTCGACTTCTTCCGTCATCACACTCCGGCAATATCGTATTTCTCCCGAAGCTCCCGTCCTGCCGCCTCAACAGCCTCCAGCAGACCCGCAGCAGACATCCGGCTGGCGCCACTCCCCCAGATAATCATCTGTTCCAAGGCATCCGAAGTGGCAACCGTCACCTGATATTTATGGCCGATTTGATGAACTGTCTTCTCAATATACTGGTCCGCAGTCTCTGCCTCCCTGGTATATACCACATAGATATTGTGATACTTCTGTACCGAGCCCGGATTTCCTTTCACCTTGTACGCATCAAATACCAATATCAATGTACTACCCAGATAGCCCTGATAATTACTCAGAATATCCATGAGTCTGTCTCTTGCACTGTCTATATTACGGGCAGCCAGCTGCCGCAATTCCTCCCATGCAAAAATAATGTTATAACCGTCCACAAGCAGATATTCTTCCTTCTTCTGCACTGCACCGGGACGATATGCTGTCTGTCCCGCTTGCGCTTCCCCCGCATGCGTCGTTCTGCTTGCACTGCGGTGATAACGGCGGTAATGACTGTTTTCCTTCGGTTTCCTGCCATAAGTCTGTTGAAAAATGGCATCGATTTCTTCCTGTGTGATATAATCCGAAGCGGTACGGCTTCTGCCTGCATTCAAATTGCTTCCTGCAACGGCTGCCACGCCCGCGCCTGCCGTCTCTCCGGCGCCCTCTTCCCTTATCGACTCCGGCTGCCAATTATTCTCCACATGGGCGTATTCCTCCACCTGTTCCCAATTCACCACAAAGCCTGCTCCATGGGCGCAAAAGACGGAGCCGGTAGGATTGGCAACATCTGCCTCCGGGTCATAGTGAAGCTGAGCGATCACTTCCTCCGCATTGTGACAGGGCTCGTAGCCCTTGACCGTACAGGAAAATCTGCCCATCCCTCTGGTATAGGCATTTACTTCTCTCTGATAATCCCGCATGGTTGCAACCGGTGCCGTGCCGGTCAGAATACTGATATCCCCTCTGGTCTCCGGCACATTGAAGTCGCCAAACATCCTCTTCACATCCGACATGGCTCTCCCCAACAGCTCTGTGGGCAGCTCCAATTTGAACGAAAACACCGGCTCCAGCAGAATGCTCTTACTCCGTCGGAGTCCGTGACGCAGAGCCCGATAGGTTGCCTGTCTGAAATCGCCGCCCTCCGTATGCTTTTGATGCGCCCTGCCGGCAATCAACAGGATGCGCATATCCGTAATCTCTGAGCCGGTCAGCACTCCGGGATGTACTCTTTCCTCCAGATGGGTCAGCACCAGTCTCTGCCAGTTCCTGTCCAGCATATCCTCACTGCAGACGGATGCAAACTGCAGACCGCTTCCCCGTTCTCCCGGCTCCAGAAGCAAATGTGCCTCCGCATAATGCCGCAGGGGTTCAAAATGCCCGATACCTACCACCGGCTCCGCGATGGTCTCCTTATACACAATACTTCCTGCGCCAAAGGACACCTCCAACCCAAACCGCTCCTGTATCAGACTCTTCAAAATCTCAATCTGCACCTCTCCCATGACCTGAACATGGATTTCAGAGGCCTCCTCTTTCCATACCAAATGCAGCTGCGGGTCCTCTTCCTCCAGCTGTCTGAGCTTTCCGAGCACTGTGATGGGGTCACACTCCTCAGGAAATAAAATCTGATAGGTCAAAACAGGCTCCAATACCGCAAGTCCGTTTTCACTCTCCATACCGAGCCCCTGTCCCGCAAAGGTCTTAGTCAACCCCGTCACCGCACAGATGCCTCCCGCAGGCACCTCCTCCGCAATGCTGAATTTCCCGCCGTCGTAGATGCGGAGCTGGTCAGCCTTTTCCTCCCAAACCTTCTCTCCGTCTGTGGCACTTTGTTCATTGCTTACCGGCATTTTAACCCGAAGAATTCCACCTGTTATTTTCATATAGGTCAGCCTGTTACCGCTTCCGTCTCTGGCTATCTTGAAAACCCTTGCTCCGAAGGCCTCCGGATACTCCGGCATCAAGGTATACTGTCCTATGCCGTGCAGGAAATCCTGCACGCCAATCATGCGCAATGCCGAACCGAAATAACAGGGAAAAACCTGTCTTTCCGCCACACAATCGGCAATACTGTCCCTTGACAGCTCACCGCTCTCCAGATACTCCTCCATGCAGGATTCCCTGCACATGGCAATCGCATCCAGAAATACTTCCCGATTCTCCTTCTCAGCCTCGGGACCAAATGCAATACAATGCTCATCCAGCTTCTCCTGCAGCTGTCTCAGAAGCTGTCCTTTGTCCGTTCCCTCCTGATCCATCTTGTTGATAAATAAGAAAGTGGGAATCTCATAACGCTTTAACAGCCTCCACAAGGTTTCCACATGCCCCTGCACCCCATCGGCGCCGCTGATGACCAGAATGGCATAATCCAATACCTGCAGGGTACGCTCCATCTCCGCTGAGAAATCCACATGTCCCGGCGTATCCAAAAGGGTAATCTCCCTATCCTCCCAGGTTACCTGCGCCTGCTTGGAGAAAATAGTAATCCCCCGTGTCCGCTCCAACGCATTATTGTCAAGAAAGGCGTCCCCGTGGTCCACCCTTCCCATCGTGCGGATATTCCCGCAGGTATATAAAATACTCTCTGCAAGTGTGGTTTTGCCGGCATCCACATGAGCCAGAATTCCCACTACCAGTTTCTTATTGTGCATGTTCCAACTTCCAATCCTTTACTGCAATATCACTATTTCAAGGAGCTCATAACTTCTTTTATGTTACCATAAATATCAGGCATATGCAAAGAATATCCGACCTTCACAAATTCCGTTTACAAATTTCGATTGACAAACCAACCGCCAGCCATTATAGTAAAGCGTGAACAAAATAACCGCTAGGGGAGCACATCGCTGAGATTGAAGCCTTATGACTTCTAACCCTCACTACTTGAACCGGATAATACCGGCGTAAGGAAGCACCATGATTGATATTGTCCCGTATTGTCGTACGTCATATAGCAATCATGCAACCGATGTAGTCCCTCCTCGCGCAAACGAAGGAGGATTTTTTATGTTGTACACTGTCGTCGTAAACGATTGGGGCGAAACAACCTACGTCCCTACCCTGCTTGGCAATATTCTTCTTGCCGTAATCTTGATTTTTCTTTTGGTAGCTGCAATGTTCTTTATTAGCAGAAACTCCAAAAAGCTTACCGTGAAGCAGCTGGCTTTCTGTGCGGTGGCTATCGCACTTGGGACCGTCTTATCCAATATCAAGTTATTTAATTTCCCCACAGGCGGCTCCGTCACCTTATTATCCATGCTGATTGTCTGCCTCCCCGGATACTGGTTCGGGCTTGGCGCAGGCATCATGACCGGTATTGCCTACGGCGTACTGCAAATGCTGATGGATCCTTATATTTTATACCCTATGCAGCTTGTGGTCGACTACCTGCTTGCCTTCGGTGCCCTGGGTCTCTCCGGCCTCTTCACCAATTCCAAAAACGGTTTGCTGAAGGGATATGGCATTGCAGTACTTGGCAGATATATATTTGCCGTGCTCTCCGGCTGGATTTTCTTCGGTTCCTACGCATGGGAAGGATGGAGTCCACTCACCTATTCCCTAGCCTACAATGCCATTTATATCTTTGCCGAAGCGGCAATCACAATCCTGCTCCTTCTCCTTCCCCCTGTGAAAAAGGCGATGGCTGCAGGCAAAAAAATGGCTACAGAAAACGAAGGATGTTAAAAACGAAAGATTAAGTACCTAAGCTGCAATATTCAAAAAAAGACCGCAGATATCATCGGACAATGCCTAGATATCTACGGTCTTAATGAATTTGCTTTTTATCTCTGTACACGACCTGAGCCGTCGCCGCCTGCAAGCTTCTCAACCTCTGCAACAGATACACGGTTGTAGTCGCCCTCTACGGAGTGCTTCAGAGCAGATGCTGCAACTGCAAACTCGATTGCTTCCTGGGTTGATTTGCCGTTTAACAGGGAGTAAATCAAACCGCCACCGAAGGAGTCACCGCCGCCTACACGGTCTACGATATGCAGATGATAGGACTTGGAGAAGCAGTAGTTCTCACCATCATAGAGCATACCTGCCCAATCGTTATCACTTGCGGAGATGGAGGTACGAAGAGTGATAGCCACCTTCTCGAAACCAAAGGTATCAGCCAGCTGCTTTGCAACAGACTTGTAACCCTCATGATTCAATTTACCACCATAGATATCGCTGCCCTCTGCCTCGATACCGAATACATCCTTAGCATCCTCCTCGTTGGAGATACATACATCTACATACTGGCACAAATCTGTCATTGCCTCGCGTGCCTCTGCACGGGTCCATAATTTACCGCGATAGTTCAAATCGCAGGAAATCTTCACACCCTTAGCCTTTGCAGCCTTACAAGCCTGACGGCAGATTTCTACAACGTTGGGACCAAGTGCGGGAGTGATACCGGTGAAGTGGAACCAGTCTGCACCATCAAAGATTGCATCCCAATCAAAATCCTCTGCCTGTGCCTCCTGAATTGCGGAATGTGCACGGTCATAAATACATACAGATCCTCTCTGGGAAGCACCCTTCTCCAGGAAGTAAATACCTACACGATCACCGCCGCGAACGATTTTGGAGGTATCTACACCGAAATAACGAAGAGAGTCTACAGCAGCCTGACCGATTGCATGCTTAGGCAGCTTTGTGACATAGACACTGTCCATACCGTAATTTGCCAGGGAAACTGCTACGTTTGCCTCACCACCGCCGAAGGTAGCCTGCATCTGATCGTTCTGGAAGAAACGATAATATCCGTTCGGAGCCAGACGAAGCATAAGTTCACCAAAAGTTACTATTTTAGCCATGATTTTTATCTCCTTAATAATTACATAATGATAAATCTGTAATAATCTGAAACTGTATCCTATGTCTGTGCCCTACTATACACCTGAGTAAGCAGAGAAGCCACCGTCGATAGGAAGTACAACACCTGTAATGAAGCCTGCAGCCTCGTTATTTAATAAGAACAGCAGACCTCCTGCCAGCTCTTCGGTCTCACCGAAACGTCCCATGGGAGTAGCTGCAAGAATCTTGCCGGTACGTGCAGTGGGGGTTCCGTCATCATTCCACAGAAGCTTAGCATTCTGCTGGGTGGAGAAGAAGCCGGGAGCAATTGCATTCACACGGATGCCAACCTTAGAGAAGTGAACTGCAAGCCACTGGGTAAAGTTGGAAACTGCTGCCTTTGCACCTGAGTATGCAGGAATCTTGGTCAAAGGAGTGAAAGCATTCATAGAAGAAATATTGAGAATACTGCAGCCCTCACGACCTACCATCTGACGGGCAAATGCCTGGGTAGGAATCAGGGTTCCCAGGAAGTTTAAGTTAAATACAAAGCTGACACCTGACTCCTCCAGATCAAAGAAGCTCTTGGTATCTGCATCAATATCGCCCACTTCGAAGTATTCCTTGTCTGTCTGTGCTCTGGGGTTGTTGCCGCCTGCACCGTTTACCAGAATATCACAGGGGCCGAAATCAGCCTGCACCTGCTCAGCTACTGCATAGCAGATTTCCTTGTCAAGTACGTTACAGGAATATGCCTTAGCCACGCCACCCTCTGCAACGATTTCTGCAGCAAATTTCTTGGCAGCCTCCTCATTTAAGTCAAGCAATGCTACCTTTGCGCCTGCGCGTGCAAGTACCTTTGCAAAATAGCTGCAAAGCACACCGCCCGCACCGGTTACAACTGCAACTTTTCCTGAAAGATTAGTGTCCAATACATTTTTGTTCATGGTATTTCCTCCTTATTTCTGAGCCGCTTTTTCGCAGGCTTCAAACAATCCGTTAATATAGGTTGCTCCCAGTGCACGGTCAAAGAGACCATAGCCGGGTTTACCGGTCTCGCCCCAGATCATACGACCGTGGTCGGGACGTACATAGCCGTCAAAGCCGTTGTCTACAAGAGCCTTTACCACCTCATAGATATCAAGGCTTCCGCAGCTGGATAAATGAGCACGCTCCTCAAAGGAACCGTCCTCCATAATCTTTACGTTACGGATATGCATAAATGCGATTCTGTCCATAGCCGCATATTTTTTTACCATAGCAGGGATATCATTGCTCTCTGCACAACCCAGACTACCGGTACACAGGCACAGGCAGTTTGCAGGGCTGTCAACCAATTTCAGGAAACGGTCCAGATTGGCTTCACAGGTAATGATACGGGGCAGACCGAAGATGGGATACGGCGGGTCATCGGGATGGATTGCCATTTTGACGCCGCACTCCTCAGCTACGGGAATCACCTTCTGCAGGAAACGCTCCAGATTCTTCCAAAGTCCCTCTTCCCCAATCTCACCATATGCGGTAATCAGTTCTCGCACTTCTTCCTGGGTGTAGCTGGAATCCCAGCCGGGCAGATGAATATCATCCTTCAACGGGTCAAGTCCCTTCATCTGCTCCCAGTACATTACAAGGCTGGTGGAGCCGTCCGGAGCTTTCTTGTCAAGCTGGGTACGGGTCCAGTCAAACACAGGCATGAAATTGTAGGTTACACACTTCACACCGTATTTTGCACAGCGACGGATGTTCTCACAGTATACATCCAATAAATGGTCTACATTTCCTCTGCCCAGCTTAATATCCTCATGTACGGGAATGGATTCAACCACATCAAATACCAGATTGTGGGAATCACACTGCTCCTTCATCTTAGCAAGGCTTTCCTCAGGCCATACCTCACCGGGCTTTACATCGTATACTGCGGATACGATGGAGTGCATACCGGGAATCTGGGAAATGTACTCAAGAGTTACGGGGTCGCTTTCGCCATACCAGCGAAAAGACATTTTCATGTTCATTCTGTTATCCCTCCAAATTAAAATATCTCTTTGCGTTATTGTAGCAGATATCCTGCACCAAACCGCCCAATGCAGCCATATCATCAGGGTATTCTCCGTTTTCTACCCAGGAGCCGATCAGGTCACACAGGATTCGGCGGAAGTACTCGTGACGGGTGTAGCTTAAGAAGCTGCGGGAATCTGTCAGCATACCTACAAAGTTACCCAGAATACCTAAATTTGCCAGACTGATCATCTGGTCTCTCATACCCTGCTTGTTATCATTGAACCACCATGCACTTCCGTGCTGAATCTTGCCGGGAATCTCTGTTCCCTGGAAAGCACCCAGGATGGTATCGAGGAAGGTATTGTCCGCGCTGTCCAGACTGTACAGGATAGTCTTGGGCAAAGCGTTTTCCATGTACAGGGCATCCAGAAGCTTAGCCAGCTCTGCAGAACCGTTGTGAGGTCCGACAATATCGAAGCCGGTATCAGGTCCCAATTTCCGAAACATTGCAGTATTGGGGTTGCGCAGGCAGTTGTAATGAAGCTGCATTACCCAGCCCAGACGCGCATATTCCTTTGCGCAGAACACAAGCAAGGTGGTCTTGAGCATCTCAGCCTCCTCCATGGATACCGCTTCGCCTGCAAGACCTTTCTTGATAATAGCATCCACGGTGCTGCGGTCAGCCTCGCGATATACCACGCGGTCCAGTCCGTGGTCACTTGCTTTACAGCCGTGTGCACGGAAATGCTCAATTCTGCTGTGAAGTGCTGCTTCCAAAGCATCAAGGCCGTCAATCTGAATACCGGACACGCAGGAAAGCTTCTCAATGTATTCCTTCCAGCCTGCCTTATCAATGTTCAGAGCCTTGTCGGGTCTGAAGGAAGGTGCAACCACTGTCTTCATGGTCTTATCCTCCGCAAGCTTTTTATGCCATTCCAGAGAATCTACAGGGTCATCCGTGGTGCCGATGAATGCTACATTGCTTTTCTCAATCAGGCCGCGCACACCCATATCAGCCGCCTTCAGCTTCTCGGCTGCCAGCTGCCATACCTCCTCCGCGGTATCTCCGTTCAGGACGCCTTCATATCCGAAATAATTCTTCAATTCCAGATGACACCAGTGATACATGGGATTTCCGATGGTGCGGGGAAGTGCCTCAGCAAACTTCTGGAACTTCTCGCGCTCGGGAGCATCTCCTGTAATGAAGCTTTCATCCACTCCGTTGGAGCGCATGATACGCCATTTGTAATGGTCGCCGGACAACCACACCTGAAAAAGATTCTCAAAGTGCTTGTCCTCGTAAATCTCCTGCGGACTCACATGACAGTGATAATCCACAATGGGCATAGACGCTGCATAATCATGGTACAACGTCTGTGCAGTGGGGGTACTAAGGATAAAATCCTTATCCATAAATTTTTTCAATTTTCCACCCATCCTTTCTTAATATGTTTTTTGCTGATTTCTTTTCTGTTCCGATTTCCGTTTTATTCCCAAAGTATATCATACACTTTTCACAATGATAATTGCATTTTTTGTTTGACGTATTGCAAAAGTTGCTATAATATACAGATATAAGCAAGGAGGAGCATTTTATGCGGGAAAGAGCTCAGCGATTTGACCCCAGGCAGACCATGCATAATCAGGATTTCGAGATTTTCCATTATCGGGAGCCGAAGCCGGATATGGTAGAGGTGCATCACCATGATTTCTATGAGGTTTATTTTTTTCTGGGAAATGAAATAGAATATTGGGTGGACGGTCACATATTTCACCTGCAGGCCGGTGATTTACTGCTGATTAGCCCCATGGAGCTGCACAGGCCCATTGTGAATCCCGATTCTCCCGTGTACGAGCGAATCGTTCTGTGGATTAACAAGTCCTACCTGGAAAGAATATCCGGCGAAGAAGTGAATCTGACACGCTGTTTTGATAATAACCTCGCCACACACTGCAATCTGCTGCGTCCTACCGGCATACAGCGCTCTGAAATCATGGCCAGAATGAGTGAGCTGGTACGGGAAAGCTATGGTCAGGATTACGGAAACAGATTGTGTGCCTCCGGCATTCTTCTGCAATTGATGGTAGAATTGAATCGCATGGCGCTTCACTCCGCTTCTCATCCTGCACTGCAGGAGGAAGCTCAGGAAGAAGCTTCCCTGCTCATCTCCCGCGTACTGGACTATATCGGTGAGCACTACAATGAGGATTTATCCCTGGAGGGTCTTGCTCAGCGCTTTTATGTGAGCAAATATCACCTCTCCCATGAATTTACCCGGGCAGTGGGTGTGGGCGCGTACCGGTACATCATGCTCAAGCGTCTCCTGATTGCCAAACAAATGTTGACTGCCGGCAGCAATCCCGGTGAGGTCTATATGCTCTGCGGTTTCCGGGATTACACCAATTTCTATCGCGCCTTCAAGGCGGAGTACGGCATCAGTCCCAGTGCCTGTGCCTCCGGAAAATGATACCTATTCCTTAGGAATCTCATTCAATTTTTCATTGCATTCCAGCATCTCCTGCTTGGTCAAGGGCTTCGCGCCCATGGTTCCCAGCATGGAGAGAAGCCGTTTGATTGTAAAGCTTCCCAGAAAGTCCATCTTATCTGCTCCCTGCTCCAGGGTATCCGCATCTATCATACCCTTTCCGCCGGACATGGCTTTCTTCATGAGCTCCGAAAGCACCTGCTTTCCGCCCGCGCTTTTCATCACCTCAGCAGTCTTATCATTGATGGAATAATAGCCCTCCGGAGCTGTAATTTCAAACCAGTTCAGAACCTCTCCCGTCTCCACCATGCGATAGGCGTCATTGAATTTCTCCACCTTCACGATTTCGGAAGAATCCATACACGCACCTGCTTTCGCCACCAATTCCGTAGTGCCTGCATTGGGCACGTCAAAGTAAAAGAAATGAACCTCACCGGTCTGTTTTCCCAGACTCACACCATTGGCAAACAATTCCACCTCCGACTGATTGGAGTATACCGTCACCCTTGTGACCTCTTCCACACGCTCCACATAACGTTTCCCGCAGATATGAACAAAGGGTTCCTCCGACAGCCATGCTTTATACGCATAAAAGGCATCCTTCTTGTAGCTTCTGTCAAAGGTCACCAGTCCTTTATGATTCTGACCGTCCTCACCGCCCTCCGCCCGGGCATCCGCACCGAAATCAAACATATTCCAGACATGGGTTGCCCAGAGATACCTTCTGGTAAATAACTGCTTAATCAGTTCCTCGTGATAGTAAGCCTGATACTCCTCCGAGTAATCCCCCTGCTCCGGATTGGAGTTATGCCAGTTAAGTGCCTCACAGCCATACTCGCTCACTCCCACCGGCAGCTTGGGATATTTCGCATGGAAGGCATCCATCCAGGGACCGTTCATAGACGTGTCGCCGCCGTACCATCCGAAATAATGGTTCCAGGAAACCGTATCCGGAATCTGTATATACGCACTGTCCTTATCACACATGGACACAATGGCCATGGTGGTCAGTCTGGTCTTATCCCACTCATGGCACAAGGCATTCAGCATCCTGTGATTTTCAATCAACTCCTCATTTTCAGCGCCGTTCATGGTGATTTCATTAGACAAGCCCCATACCACAATGGAGGGATGATTGTAATTCTGTACCAGCAATTCCTTCATCTGGGAAACGGTGTTCTCACGTCCCCCCGGCATGTGACGGGAAATATAAGGAATCTCCGCCCATACCACAAAGCCCATCTCATCACACAAATCATAGAAATATTGATTGTGCTGATAATGTGCCAGACGGATGGTGGTCGCTCCCATTTCATAGATCAGCTCCGCATCCTCCCTGTGGTGCTGCGGCAACAGTGCATTACCGATTCCCCATCTGTCCTGGTGGCGGGATACCCCGCGAAGCGGGTATTCCTCCCCATTTAAAAGGAAGCCCCTCTCCGGATGGATTGCAAAGAAGCGACAGCCGAAGCGCACCGTTCTGGCATCCAATTCGCATTCCCCATCTGACAGCACCGCCTCTAAGGTATACAGGAAGGGATCCTTACGTCCGTTCCACAGACGCACCTTCTCAATGGACAGGACAGCCTTGCCCTCGGAGGCTGCTGTGCTTTCCTCGGCAACCACTGTCTCTCCCCCGCTCTCCGCACGCTCCGTAATCCTATACCTCACAGTCTCCCGACCCGACAAACCGGTGAAGTAGCCAATAACCTCCACGTCAGCATTTGTCCCCTTCACCACAGGAGTCACCCGAATACCGGGACCTCCGTAATAATCCAGGTCAAAATGTGCCTTGGGCACGCAGATAATGCTGACATCACGATAGATACCGCCATAGAAGGTAAAATCTGCCACCTGAGGATATACGCTGTCATTGGGAGCGTTATCCACCGCAACTAAAATCTCGTTCTCTTCCCGCAAAAGCTTCGTAATATTGGCACGGAAGGTGGAATAACCGCCATCATGATGCGCCGCCGGACTACCGTTCACATACACATCCGCCGAGGAATTCACACCCTCAAACTCAAGGTAGACCTCCTCCGCGCCCCGGCAGTCCGACAAGGTCAGCTTTTTGGTGTAATAACAGGTTCCCCGATAATAATCATTCCCGCCGTCCTGACCATCCGCTGCATTCCAGGTATGGGGCAGGGTTATGGTCTCCCAGCCGGCCGCATCAGACGTAGGCTTATTGCCGGATACCAACGTGGCATCTTTTGTAAATAACCAGGAATCGTTCCATTTATATTTCATACTCCGCATCCTCCTCAGAAAGAATCTAACAGTAATATACCCTAATCCTGTTTTTCTAAACGGAATCTGTCATTAGGATGCATTTATTCATATTTTTCCAAATAAAAAGAATACAGCAGCTTTTCCTCCACGGGGAGTCCCATAATTTTCTCCAGCGCCTCCTCATAATAGTCAAGCTGTGCGCTATAGCGTTGCCGCAATTCCTCCATGGAGCCAATCACGTCCGTCTTGTAATCCAGAAGCACAATCCTGCCGTTCTCCACAAAAAAAACGTCTATGATACCCTGAATCAGCACCTTTTCTCCGTCCGGGAATTCCCCGGACAAACGCTTTGCCTCCACACCGTACACGAAGGGCTGCTCTCTGTAAAGCTCACCCCTGCGCTGTGCCGACCACATACGATAAGCCAAGGGAGACATCAGGAAACGGATAATTTTCTCTTCCCTGACCGCCTGCAGGTATTCCCCTGACAGACGTAGGGATGCCGTCTCACGAAGCAGGAATTCATGCAGTCTCTCCGACAGGCACGCCGCATCCAGCCCCTGCCCATATACGGATGCATTCTCCGGAAACTCCGGGAAAAACTCCGCCAGCAATTCCTCAAAGTCCAAAAGCTCCATCACCCTGTGAAAGGCGTTACCACGGACGGTTGCGCTGACCTTCTCCTCCCCGCGTCGGAATACCGGAATATAGGGCACTACCTCTTTTTCCTCAAAGACGTGGTATGCCGCTTCATCCTTTTGTGCCATCGCTGCTATCTTGAGCTCGGAAACGGTAGTTTTGGTATACAAATGTTCCAGATTACGATATGGATAACGAAAGGCAAACCTTTCTCTCAGCTCCGCCAGCCTTCCTGCATCTGACAATTCCTTTGCCCGCTCCAGCGTCTCTAACCCGGTATACATCTGTATCTGTTCCTTCATCTGCCCGCCAAACAGGGTATCCGACTGAACCACTGACACCTCCACACAGGTCTTCGGCAACACAGGCAACAGGAAATCCAGATAGCTTCCCGCCTCCATGAAATCGCAATAAGATAAGCAATCCGCCTGCATTTGTCTGCAGTTATCCCATTTCTCCGCCGGATTCTCCAGAGCCGCCGTCATAATCAGCTTTTCCTTCGCCCTGGTCAGTGCCACATACAGGACGCGCAGCTCCTCAGCAAGATTATCCTCCCGCATTTTGCGCGCCAGAACGCTGCGGCGCAGTGTTTTATTGCGGATGCGCCTGATGGGATTCACATAATCTGTGGCAAGTCCCATGTCCATATCTACCACCAGAGACTGATTCACATCCTGCATATTGAAGCGCTTGGACAAGCCGGCCACAAAGGTGATGGGAAACTCCAGACCCTTGCTCTTATGAATACTCATAATCCGCACCACATCCGCATTCTCGTCCAGCACATCGGCCTCTCCGTAATCCACATCATACTTCTCCAGCTGTTCTATATAGCGGATAAAATGGAACAGCCCAAAATAACTGGTTTTCTCAAAATCAGATGCCTTCGTAAAAAGCATCTCCACATTGGCCCGGCGCTTACTCCCGCCGGGCAGAGCCGTCACATAATTCAGGTAATCATGCTCCTCCACCAGCCGCTGCAGCAGTTCACGGATGGGCATATAGGTCGTGTAATCACGATAACGTTTGATTTTGTCAAGAAATCCGGAAGCCTTCAGACGCAGAGCGTCCTCCCTCTCCCCGGCTCTAAATTCTTTCAGAGCTTCAAAGAGAGAGCAAGCCTTACGTTCTTCGCGAATCCATGCAATTTCTTCCTCCGTAAAGCCGCCAAAGACGGATTTCAGCACTCCGAATAGGGAAATGTCCTGTCCGGGATTGTCCAACACTCTCAGAAGCTGCAGCAATTCCTGAACCTCAGTCGCCGCAAAGTAACCTGTCTTGGAGGTAATATAGACCGGAATTCCCTGCTCCTCCAGTACTTTCTTAAACACCTCGTCCCAACCGCTGTTAGTCCGAAGCAGAATCACCATATCCCGGTAGCAGGCATGTCTCAGCTCTCCGGTAGCCTTGTCCGTCACCTTGTAGGAGGTCTTCAGCTGCTTTATTTTCCGGGCAATGGCCAAAGCCTCTGCTTCCTTGGCATTCTGAATGCCTGCTCCTGTTTCCTCCCGCGAAGGCTTCTCCACCAACAGAAGTTCTCCCTCACAAGCTGTGTTGACTGGATAGGATGCCCCTGCGTAAAGTGCTGCTGCCTCGTCATAGGCAACACCACCCACCTCTCTGCTCATAATACGGCTGAAGATATCATTCACTGCATCTACCACTTCCGTTCTGCTTCGGAAATTTTTGGAAAGGTCAATTCTCCGGCAATCCCCCTCCTGCACCCCGTAATGGTCGTACTTCTCCAAAAACAATTCCGGTCTGGCAAGCCGGAATTTGTAGATGCTCTGCTTTACATCTCCTACCATAAAGCGGTTGAATTTCCCATCCTCCTCACCGGACACCGCCCACAGCAGATATTCCTGTACCAGATTGCTGTCCTGATATTCATCTATCAGAATCTCATGAAAATACTGCCTGTATTCCCGTGCCACTTCGCTGGGATACACCTTCCCGTCCCTTCTGACCAGCAGGATATCCAGCGCATAATGCTCCATATCGGAAAAGTCTATCAGCTTCTTTTCCTGCTTTCTTTCCTTCATCCGCCTGTCAAATTCCAGCACCAGGTCAATCAGGGTTCCCACCGGAATCCGGCATTCCTTTCCCTGCTCTAACGCCAGTTCCAGAGGTGTGGCAAAGAATCTCTCCGTAAGGTCCTGCAAGATATCCTTTACCTCACTGCGTAGTCCCTTCACAAGCTCACGCTTCTGCACAGAGACGCTGTCGTCCTTCTTGGAGGGTAATCTGCCAAAGACTACCGCCGGTACCCTGGCCGCATATTCCTCCGGACCTTCACACGCCGCCAGTTTCTGCAGCTGTTCTAATTCCTTCTCCACCAATTCTCCGTACATATAGGGACCGTCAGGGCTCTCACAGATTTTGCGCGCAAGCTCCAGCTTCTCTGCACAACCCGACAGCATCCGTCCCACATGGCGCACAAGATATCTTCCATAATCGCTGTCCGCAAGCTCCTCCATGGTTTCCGCCTTGTAATCTTCCCTGCGCTGCATCAGCCATTCCTCCGGCCAGGGAAAGCTGGCCGCATAGCGGGACAAATCCAGAATCTGCTTTTCCAACACCTTCTCCCGTCCGCCGGGGCAGAAATACTCCACACAATCCCGGAATGCTTGTTCTCCGCCGGCGTAGGCATCCTCCAGCATTTCCTGCAGTACATCCTGCTGCAGAAGCTTGATTTCCCCTTCATCCGCCACACGGAAGGCAGGGTCCAACCCTATCTCATTAAAATGGTTGCGAATCAGGAAAAGACTGAAGCTGTCTATGGTGGTAATCAGTGCATTGTGAAGCAGCGTCGACTGCTTCTGCATATGCTCCGACTCCGGATTGACAAGCAGCCTGTCCGCAATGCCATTGGCAATTCTCTCGCGCATCTCCGCTGCCGCTGCATTGGTGAAGGTAACAATAAGCAATCTGTCAATATCCACGGGATGCTCCTCATCACATATCATTCTGATGATACGCTCCACCAATACCGCCGTTTTACCACTTCCTGCTGCCGCGGATACCAGAATATTGCAATTATGAAGTTCTATTACTTTCTGCTGCTCCGGCGTAAAATGAATTGCCATGACACTCTCCCTCTCAGATGAATTTACTCCTGCATACGCTTGAAAATCTCAGCCTTATCCAACTCCTCCAGGCTGCGCTTCTCGTATCCCGGTATCCCGGCATCGAAGCCGCATACCTTGCGGTAAGCGCAGTAGGTACATGCATCACTCTGCCCTTTTTCATAGGGATTCATCGAAATGCTTCCGTCCAGAATATCTCTGCCTATCTCCTTCACCTTGCGGTTCACATAGTCAGATACCACCCGTAATTCTTCTCCGCTCATAACCGAGGAACGCGCCGAAAAGCTTCCGTCCTTTTTCTTCTCCACGGGTATCACATCCGACTTGTCCTGCATATAACGATCCAGCCGCTCCACAATATCCCGGCTTGCATTGACCACTCCGTTCATCCGCAGCTTTCCCTGTATCTGCGCATTGATTTCCTCATCAGTCAGCTCCACGGGTGTCTCCACCGTAGGGTCATCGATGTGATAGTAAAGCAACGCGGCAGGCACAATCTCCTTATCCGGATGCTGCTTCGCTTCCAGCTCCACCGCTGCATTCATATAGACCACCAGCTGTAGCTGCAGTCCGTAATAGAGCGCCGCCAAATCAAACTGCCTGTTACCTGATTTATAGTCAATGATTTTCACATATACCTGTTCCTCTGTCTCCGCGATATCCACACGGTCGATTCTTCCCTGCAGATGCATCCTCTCCTGCTCCGACAGCGTCACATGAATACTCTCCAAATCCTCTGCAAAGCGGAAGGAAAGCTCATAATGGTCCGGCTGAAAGCTGCCCTTCTGCAGCTGCTTTTGCAGGGTAAGAATGGTTCTGGTGAGAATCCTTTCCATCCGTGTAACAGCATAAGCATTGCGGGCGCTGCTGTAGAGAATGGTATTTCCGTAGGAAGCCGCATAGCACTCTAAGGCCTCCCTCACTGCCTGCGCTCCGAATTCCTCAGGGAAATCAAACCAGGTGTAGTCACTTTCCTTCAGTTTTCCCGCAAAAAGTTCCAAAACGGCGTGATACACGTTCCCCATATCCACATTCTCAAAGCCGAACTCCTCCCGCTCCTGCAGGGTGAGTCCGTACTGCAGGAAATGCCTGTATGCGCACGCTGCAAAGGTTTCCAAACGGGTTACACTGTTCTCCAGATGCCTACCGTACAATGCTCTGGCAACCGCTTTCGATAAGCCGCTGTCCTGATAGCGTCGGAAGGCCGCCTGTGTGAGGAGCTTACGACTGTCACGCAGGTGCGGCTCCTGTTCCGAATCGTAGGCCTCGTATATGGTAAAGAACTCCGTCTCCTTCTCCTTGGGCAATGTTCCCTCCGCGTACTCTCTCAGCTGCGTGGCCAGATACCGCATTCCTTCGCCGGGCGATACAATCTGTTCAAAAGCATCCCGATTCTGCGGATACTGCACCTCTGTCTTCGGGAAAATATGCCGCACCGTATCAATCAGATACGCCGGTCGGATACTTTTTCCCTCCCTGTTCATCTTTGCATAGGACAAATACAATCTGTGGGAGGGCTTGGTCATATTCAGATACAGGTAGAGTCGCTGGATATACATCTGCTGTCTGGGTGTGGGTGCAAGCTCTACCCGGGACTCCTGCAGAAATTCCCTGTCCATATCAGAAATAATGCCGCCCTTGGAGGTACTCTTGGGAATATTCCCGTCATTGACCCCCAGAAAAAACAGCACCTTCACCTGCTTCAGACGGGTACGCTCCATATCCCCCACAACAACACGGTCCACATTCTGCGGAATCGTACCTACCTCAATCTCTCCGAAGCCTGCCTCCAGAATATCTGCAAATTCCTGCAGGGAAACCGTTTCTTCTCCCAGCAGACCATAAATCTGATCTAAGAGCTCCATCACCAGCCGGTAAATCTGTGCATATTCTCTGGCTCTGGCCAAATCATCCTGCTCTTCGAAATATGCTTCATACTCTGTCAGCTTCCTCTGCACTTCATTCTGTACCAGAAAGTCATACAGATGATTGACATACTCTTTGGCGGCAGACTGACTTTCCATATGCAGCATTTCCACCTGCTGCATCATTTGCTCCCGAACCCTATTCAGCTTTGCAAGGGGCTCCTCGCTGTCCTTCATGGCCGCTGTCTTATGAGTGAAAAGCCGGCTCCACCTCCGATAGCCGCGCAGACCTGTCTGAATCACATAATTTTCCAGTTCATCGACGTCCTCTCCGGGAATACCCGACAGACCGCTTCGCAGATAATGAAAGACTGCCTCGTAGGAATAATCCTTCAGGGAAAGTTCCAACGCACTCTTGATATATTCAATCATGGGATTGAGCACAATCCCTCTGGTCTTGTCAATAAAGCAGGGAATTCCAAGCTCTGCAAACTCGGCTTCCGCATAAGGCGCATATTCCTCCAAATTCCCTGTGATAACCGCGATATCCCGATATGCCATTTTCTCCTGCCGGATTAAGGACTGAATGGCAAGTCCTGTCTGATGCACCTCCCCAGCCGGAGTGGTTGCCTCAAAAATCTGTATTTCACTCTGATTATCCGGGTAGGGAACATAGGTATAACGGAACAGACTCTTCTCCAGATGTGCAAGTGCAGGTGCATTCCGGAAACGGCTGTCCGCTCCGGGCTGTATGAAGGTATCCCTTCCCCGCTCCACACCCGCTTCTCTCGCCAGCCTGCTTAAGTCGGCCACGGTCTTTTTGCTCAGATGGAACAGCTTCTGCTCGCCGTCGGGCTCGTAGGGATTCTCCCCCTCTCCCAAGGTCACCGTTACGATGGTCTCTGCGCATATACCCATCAGCTCCTGAATCAAACGGTTCTGTATGGGTGTAAAACCGGTGAAGCCGTCAAAAACGACTACGCTTCCCCGCAGGATTTTGGATTTCTCCAGAGAGCGCCGCAGCACATCCAGCGTCTCCTCCGTGGTGATGAAATTCCCGTGAATATACTCTGTAAAGCCCTTGTACAGGGTCTCCAAATCCTTCAGCTTCTGTACCAGTGCTCCCCGCTTTTGGGCAAAGGCAATGAGCTTCGATACGTCTTCCGTCCCGATTCCGTACTGCATGAATTCCGAAATGGCACTTTTCACCTCATGAATATAGCCCTGCTTGTGCAACAGGCTGCCGAGCGCCGGCAGCTTATCCTTAAGGTCAGCCGCCACCTTCTGTAATACCAGACTTTTGCCCGTGTCATCCAGTACAGGCACCTCCTGATAGCCCACCTCTTCCAGAATACGGTGACTCAGGCGTCCGAAGCTGAGCACATCAATATTCATAATGCCGCCCCTCTCATGAAGCGTCACAAAATCCTTCTGGGTCTGCATGGTGAACTGATCCGGAACAATGATGAGAAAATTCTGTTTCGGATGTTCCACGGAACGATGAATGATTTCTTCATAAAGTTGTCTGCTCTTGCCCGCACCGGAGGGGCCGAAATAAAATCGTAGGCTCATGCTTTACTCTTTCTTCCTCACAAATGACATCAAACGAATCACACTACACCAAATCCAGCTCCACAGGACAATGGTCCGAACCCATTACACCGGTGTGGATTTTGGCATCCTTCAGTCTGTCAGCCAGTGCCTCTGAAGCCACAAAGTAATCAATGCGCCATCCCGCATTCTTAGCCCTGGCCTGAAACATATAGGACCACCAGGAATATACGCCCTCCAAATCAGGATAGAAATGACGGAAGGTATCGATGAAGCCATTCTCTAAAACCTTGGTAAAGCAAGCTCTCTCCTCATCCGTAAAGCCCGCATTTTTACGATTCGTCTTCGGATTTTTCAAATCAATTTCCTGATGTGCCACATTCAGGTCACCGCAGAAAATCACACTCTTCTTCTCCTCCAGCTTCTTCACATAGGCAAGAAATGCCTCTTCCCACTGCATACGGTACGCAAGTCTTGTCAGCTCTCTCTGAGAATTAGGGGTATAAACAGTCACCACATAAAAATCCTCATATTCCGCCGTAATCACACGCCCCTCATGGTCGTGTTCCTCCACACCGATGCCGTAGACTACACTCTGCGGTTCAATTTTGGTAAACAGGGCTGTGCCGGAATATCCTTTTTTCTCCGCATAATTCCAATATTGATAATAACCGGGCAGCTCCAGGTCATGCTGTCCCTCCTGCAGCTTCGTCTCCTGCAGACAAAAGATATCTGCATCCGTCTCCTCAAAAAAATCCATAAAGCCCTTTTGCAGGCAGGCTCTGATTCCGTTTACATTCCAGGAAATTAATTTCATGCTTCCTTACCTCTCACCATTTTGTTTCTTCCCATTTCCTATCAATCTGCCAATACCTTTTTCAGCACCTCATCCTCTGCCAGCAACCGTTTCGCCGCTTCCCGATAGCTCTCTTCATGGAGATATGTGTGTCTGTGCGGTTTGATGGAAGGTGCCATATCAATAGCCTTTATGAAATCTTCACGCTTCATACCGAGAGTGGCAACATAATCCCAGAAGCCCGTCTCCTGCAGCACAGTGTTTACCCGCACATAGCGGTGGTCCTGTACCTTAGCCATGATATAAGTGGCAATTCCTACCTGTATTCCGTGAAGCTGGGGATGCTCCAGCAGCTTGTCCAACGCATGGGAAATCAAATGCTCACTTCCGCTGGTCGGTGCACTGCTGCCCGCTATCTCATTGGCAATACCGCTCATAGCCAGAGAATCCAGCAGCTCCTTCAAAAATAAATTATCCTGAATGCTCTCATAGGGTGTTCTGACAAAGCTGTTCACCGCCTTCTTGGCAATCATCACAGCAAAATCATTCACCACCGTCACACCGCATTTTTCCTCATACAACCAGTCATAGAGCGCGGTAATCTTCGAAAGCATATCACCGATACCGGAGTATATGAACCTCCGGGGTGCTGTTTTAATCACCTCTGTATCCACAATGATGCCATATGCAAGCTTAGCCGGAACCGAGGTTCTCTTACCGTTCACAATCAGGGAAGCACTTGCACTGGAGAAGCCGTCGCTGGAGCTGGAGGTGGGCACACTGATAAAGGGAAGATTTCGCAGGAAGGCTGCGTATTTTCCCGCATCAATCACCTTGCCGCCGCCGATGGAAACCACAGCCGTAGCCTTATTGGGTATGGCAAAGGCCAGCTGAATAATGTCGTCCATATCCACCGTGTCCAGCTCGTTATATTCCAGTACGGAAATCCCTTCCCTTTTCAGAGATTCCATCACATCCATGCCGAACATATCAATCAAGCCGTTTCCGAAATAAATAACCACCTGCTCCAGGCCCTCCGCCTTTAAGCAGGCTCCGATTTCCTTCAACACACCGCTTCCTATCTTCAGGATAACCGGTATGGCGATACTGTCACGTTTCTGCATTTCACGCATCCTCCTTCTTTCTCTCTTCCCATATTTTAAAGCATAGAAAGAAAGTTGGCAACTTCTGCGCCAACTTTTCACCCCAAAAACGAGATTCTATGTTATAATGGTGCTCAACCAATCCGGAAAGGAGCATGCTTCCATGGCAATCAGCGGTTTAGAAAACAAAAAGCTATTTCTCTTCGACATCGACGGCACTATCGCCGTTGGCGATACCCTGTATGACGGCAGTGCCGAACTGATAAAATATATTGAGCAAATCGGCGGAAAGGCCTACTACATCACCAATAATTCCACCAAAAGCGGACAGGACTACGTAACGAAATTCCGCACCGCCTTTGGGCTGGAAACCACAGAAGACAGGTTCATCACGGCGGGGTATATTACCCTCCGTTTTCTGAAGGAGCATTTCTCTGATAAAAAAATCTATGTCCTCGGCACAGTATCCTTTGTGGAGGAGCTGCGCAAAAACGGTTTGTATATCACCGAGACAGCGGAGGAAGAAATTGCGTGTGTCGTAGCGGCATATGACAGTGAGCTTAGCTATGCAAAGCTTTCGGAGACCTGCAAAGTACTTCTCACCACGGATGTGCCCTTCTATGCCACCAATCCGGATCTGAGATGCCCCATCGATTTCGGCTTCATCCCGGACTGCGGTGCCATCTGCAATATGCTCACCGATACCACCGGCAAGACTCCCGTCTATCTTGGCAAGCCCAGCGGGGAGGTGATTTCACTCTGTCTGGCACAGTCGGGCTTCTCCAAGGAGGAAACCCTCGTAGTGGGCGACCGGCTCTATACCGACATCGCCTGCGGCATCAACGGCGGTGTGGACACCTGCGTGGTATTCACAGGCGAAGCCACACCGGAGGATCTCAGGACAACTCCGTATCAGCCAACCTATGCCTTTGAAAATGTAAAAGCATTGCTGGACAGCCTGACCGACACGCATGCTTAGTACATTCCGGGAGGCCTATTCCTCCGGGAGACCTATTCCGTTACCATGCGATAAATCGCATTTCTGCCTATCAGGTAGATATTGTTTCCGTTTTTAAGCACTGTATGGGCATCTTGGGGCACCGGCTTTCGCAGCACGACTTCACCGTCCCGGAATCCATACAACATGTCATCCACAGTCAGGAAGGTTCCGTCCTCATTGGCAACAGCGCCATACTGACCCTTCGCTCCCACAATTCTTCCGTTTGTCAGATTTCCGCCCTCCGTCACCTCAAAGGAGTATATTCTCCGGAAGCTGTTGTCGACGATGGTGTAAGCTTTGCCGGCTACAGCAGGGGTGAGCAGCAGACTCCTTCCCAGGTCAATACAACCCTCCAACGCAGTCCTGCCGTCAGGTGCAGGATAATATGACCGAATCGGTTTTTCCACAATCTCACGAAGGAGGCCTTCATAGCTCAATTCCGCTGTTCTGTATACCGTTTCAGGATGGCACTCCTCAGCCGGAGTCTTCTTCAATTCAACCATGGTGTTATACGGATCCTTTGGTGATATTGCATAAGCCTTTTCCCCTCTCCGGCTAAACCAAGAAAAGAAAGGATGATAGGACTCCGGGTCAAAATCAACCTGGGACTGACCGGAGCCGGGTGTCTTCAGAGCCGCGTAATCCACCGCAACCAACAGATTGCCTGCCGAGTCTGCTGCCAAAGCGGAAGGTGTGAAGTGAATATCACAGACCGGCTTCACCAGTTCCCTATGCACATCATATTGGAAGATTCTGTTGAACGCCTTATCACACCAGTACAGATTTCCGTCCTCGTCAAGCGTTGCTCCCTGTGCGAAAAGAAAGCCGTTCGCCAGCACCTCATACTCTGTGTCACCGCACAATACCCTTGTCTTCTGCAGCTTCTCCTGTCTGTCTCCGTGATAGATTAAACCGGCATATTCGGGAGACTTTGCGTAAAAGCCTGTGGTTTCGTCCTTCATGGTAAGGGAGAAAATATACTGCATCTGCGCCTTATTGTGAACATTGAAAAGCCTGATATTTTTGCAATCCCACAGTTTTATTCCCGTCTCACAGGGTCTGTCAACCGCCACCGTACGGAACAGGAACAGATTGGCAAACATAATATTCTCACAGGTATTCAGCTCTATGGGCAGACACTCCAGTCCTTCTGCCTTTTCCTCCTCCGTCTGGAACGCATAAAAGCTCCAATTCTTTGCACGATTCAGCTTCAGCTCATTGCGCACATGATGTTCCAGTGAGATGGCATACATCCTACCCGTTGTGCAGGTATTGGTAATCGCAATGCCAGCTTCCGCATAGGGACTGGCACTCCAGATATCCTTGAAGATACCACCACCTCCGTTGGTAATCCACAGACTGGAATACTGGAAATCCCATACGCGCTCAGGATAATAATCTGCCGTTCTGGTCTCGTTGTAAAGATACTCATAGGCATTTCTTCCGTCCCGAAACATGTTGCCGTGACCACCCAGAAACTTCACATCATTCATGTAGGAGTTCTCACCTGCCATCCATTTCACGCCCACTGCTCTGGGATTCTTTCCTGAGGTCTCCACACCGATACCATTCATATAAAGGAAGCCTCCCACCGCCGTTTCAAGCATGGGTTTGGGCGTTCCGAAGCCGGCAAAGGCCGGTGTATCATCTTCTATCTTAAGCTGCGTGGTAATAGGACTCAAGCCATACAGATAACGATCCCTGGGCACATAGAGGGTATCGGTAAGCTTATAGATTCCCTGGGGAAAATACAGCGTTTTCTCATGGTTCAGGGCTTCCTGCAATGCTTTCGTATCATCTGTCACACCGTCTCCCTTCGCTCCGTACTGCATAACGGAAACCCAAGTCTCCATTGCCGGTATCGCAGGGATATCGCTGGCAAGCTCATCCGGTAGCTGCTGCAAGGGATGAAGCACCAGCCTCTCCCCGTGGGACGCTGCCTGCTGCGGATTACAGATGTCTTCCGTATCCTCCAGCATATAACCATAGCTGTAATCCTCCACCTCATAAACAGGATATTCCGCTTTTACCGTTTCGCCGCTCTCCACCCGTCTTATCAGAACTGGCACCTTCTCACAGCCAAGTCTCCTGATATTGATTTGCTGAATCACACCTTCCGCCTGATAGCAGGTAATCGCTTCCTCCGAGATATTTCGAAACAGACAATCCTCCAGATAGAGCTTTTCCCAATCGCCGGGATGATACAGGTCAAATGCCTTGGGTGTGTTGGCAATCCGGACTCTGAACGCTGTAAACCCTGTTCTGGATGACAGAATGGCGCACTTCTGCTGCCCGTCAAACACAGAATCCAGCAGAGCGAAGGGCCATCCGGGAGACGTCATGCGGCACATGATTCCGTACACTCCGCCCACAAAGGTCAAATCCTCCATCTCATTCCCCACTTCATACAGACCGGCAAGACCTCCCGTCAAATCGAAATGGCAATGACTGATAAAGCCATGCTGCGCAAAATGCGCTCTGATACAGACAGCACCGGGATTCCCCTCCTCGAGCTTGAAGTCGATATTGCTGATGGCATCGTAAAAGGTACCTGCGTTGGCATCCTTAGGCTCCTCCTTGCGGGTATCCCGCTCCCCTATGAACCAAAACAGATAATTCATCCTATCAAACCCGGGAGTATGAGCCGGCAAAACGAAAAGCGGGCGCTTCCTGCCGTAACCGATTAACCGCACGGAGGGCGGTATCTTCACCGTAGTCTTCATGGGATATACCCCCTCCGGAATATACAGGATTCCGTAGCTTTGTTCCTCTACCAGCTTATCGATAGCCTCCTGCAGGACACCGCTGACATCATCCCGCGCCATCTCAAGCGCAGGGAATTCCTCCTTGGTAAAAAAGATTCCCATAGGGTCATTCAATTTCTCCTGATATACAGATTTCTTACCATACCACATTTGTATCACATTCCCTCTCTATCGTTTGTGTATTCCTCTCTCTATTTTACAATGTATCCCTATATACCCGCAACACATTCCCGCTAAAAATCTTATCCAGCTCCGATTCCAAAAAGCCGGCCTTGTGCAACGCCTCCCACAGGAGACCCAGACTCTGTACACCGGGCAATGCCTCATTGGTATCAATACCGTCGAAATCGCTGCCAAGTCCCAGCACCTCAACTCCTCCCTGATGGACAATATGCCGGGCATGTCGTACCACATCCCCAAGGGTAACGGGATTGCTCTGTCCGGGAACCGGTTCCCTGAGGAAATCCGCACAGAAATTCAAGCCGGTTAATCCCCCCCGCTCTGCAAGAGCGCGAATCATATCATCCGTCAGATTACGCACATGACGACAGATGTGCCTTGCGTTGGAATGACTTGCAACAAATGGCTTATGGCTCATCTCTAACACATCATAGAAGCCCGCATCCGACAGATGAGATACATCCACAACCATGCCCAGCTCTTCCATCTTCTCCACAAAGGCTCTGCCTGTGTCCGTCAAGCCTCCCCGAGTATCCGGTGTAAAGCAATCACCTGACCTCTGTAAACAGTTCCTGTTGGGATAGCCCAGCTCATTGGGATAATTCCATGTGAGGGTAAGCATTCTCACTCCCATCTCATACAACCGGCGCAGCTTTGAAAGTTCTCCTCTGCAGACCGCTCCCTCCTCCACGGTAAGCACGGCAGACATCCTGCCTGCTGCCTCATTCGCCATAATATCCTCATAGTGCAGCACGGGGGCGATGAGCTCTTCATTCCTTCCAAGCTCTTCCCGATACACCTCGTAGAGCTCACACACCTCACTCCAAGGGTCACGACACTTTCCCAGATTCACAAATAGTGCAAAATTCTGGAGAAAATAACCGCCGGACCGCATGCGTTCCAAATCCAAATGCATATCATTCTGCCGCAGAGAGTTTCTCTCTCCCGCCCTCCTTTTCTGCAGCAGCCTTGAAATGGTATCACAATGCATATCCGCAAGCTTCATATCTCTTCGCTCCTTTATGTACTCTCATAACTATCATATTAGTATCCGACATGATACATTCACGAACCCGAGGAAACAACAAATCAGGGACGAAGCTATGTTCGTCCCTGACCTCAAAGAATTCTTTATTGACCCTTTACTGCAAAATCTACGCCGGTGGTATCCGGCTTTTCTTCGTCAAACATATAATCCTTGCCCGGCAAAATCGCATTCAACAAAATACCTACCAAGGCACCCACTGCCAATCCGGACAGGCTGATGGTCAGCTCTCCGATGCGGAAAGCAATCGCTCCTGCGGAGCTGTAATTGATACCGATGGAAAGCACAAGAATCAATGCTGCAATGATGACATTACGGCTCTTTGCGAAATCCACCCTTGACTCTACGATGTTGCGGACACCCACTGCAGAAATCATGCCGTACAACACCAATGACACGCCGCCGCAGGTAGCTGTGGGCATACAACCGATAATCGCTGCAATCTTGGGAGAGAAAGAAAACAGAACCGCAAATATTGCTGCAATTCGGATGACCAGGGGATCATATACCTTCGTCAGGGATAATACACCTGTGTTCTCACCGTATGTAGTATTTGCCGGAGCTCCGAACAGAGCTGCCATAATAGTAGCCAGACCATCGCCCAACAGACTGCGATGCAGACCGGGCTCCTTAATATAATTCTTGCCGACGGTAGAGGAAATTGCCGAAATATCTCCGATATGCTCCACAATTGTAGCCAGTGCAATCGGCATGATGGTAATGATGGAGGTAATCAGCAGCGCTGTATCTCCGCCTACCATAACAGAGAATGCCGTATTTTCCCAATGAATGGGAATGCCGAACCAATCTGCCTCTGCCACTGCAGTAAAATCCACTCTTCCCATAGCAGCCGCCACCAGATAGGAACCGATAACACCTATAATAACGGGAACAATCTTAACCATTCCCTTGCCCCAGATATTGCATCCAATCACGAGGGCAATCGCTATAAATGCTATCAACCAATCCTGGGAGCAGTTATCGATAGCCGACTTAGAGAGAGTCAATCCAATCGCAATAATGATGGGGCCGGTGACAATCGGCGGGAAAAATTTCATTACCTGACCGGCACCGAATATCTTAATCAACAACGCCAACAGTAAGTAAAGCAA
>CAZPRB010000016.1:0-13082 GCA_964588645.1 uncultured Acetatifactor sp.
GCGGAATTTCGTTGTTACAAATGTGAGCGTTTCTCATATGCGCGGCTTTGGAATCTATGATTATTCCTATTTTCCTAAGGTTGGACAAAAAGAAGGCTCCTGTCCGCGAAGCTATGATACATTAAAATGTATCGGCTTCTCGGACAGGAGCCTTCTTTTTGTTCAACGGGTAGGAAAACAGGAACCTGATTCCAAAGCTGCGCACATAAGAAATTCTCGCATTTGCTTCAAAGAAATATCTGTATGCGTGAGGCGAACAGCCGACGCACCGGTGTTTTCACTACAAAAGACGCAAATAATCATAAATTCCAAAGCGCGCATATGTCAGAAACTCCACATTTGGAACTCCGAATTCCGCATGTCGTCCGGCCGGCGGAGCGGGGGATGTCCTTTTTGGGGACGGTTTTGCATATATGTCTTGCTAGAAACAAGGGAAATATGCTATAATATTGCAGAATATCATGTGAAGAAGGTGTCGAATATGAGTTTTATACAATATTTAATCAACGGCATAAGTCTCGGAAGTGTGTATGCGATTATAGCATTGGGATATACAATGGTGTACGGTATTGCCAAAATGTTGAATTTTGCCCATGGTGATGTCATCATGATTGGCGCATATACGGTTCTTACCTTGCTGACCGGAGCGGGGATGAATCCCTTGCTTGCGGTGGTGATTGGAATGCTTACCTGCACTGTTTTGGGAATTGTAATTGAGAAGGTGGCATACAAGCCGCTCAGAAATGCTTCTTCCTCACTGGCCGTGCTGATTACCGCAATCGGCGTGAGCTATCTGCTGCAGAATACGGCACTTTTGGTGTTTGGTGCGGATACCAAATCCTTCATTAATATTATTACAGTTCCGTCTGTGTCCGTGGCACAGGGAGCATTGACGATTACAGGAACCACCATCGTGACCATTATCGCCTGCATTGTGATTATGATTGCTCTGGTGCTGTTCGTAAATAAGACCAAGCCGGGCAGAGCCATGAAAGCGGTTTCGGAGGACCGGGGAGCGGCACAGCTCATGGGTGTGAATGTCAACGCGACCATCTCCCTGACCTTTGCAATCGGTTCCGGACTGGCGGCGGTGGCAGGCGTGCTTCTGTGTTCCGCATACCCCAGCCTGACACCCTATACGGGTGCAATGCCCGGAATCAAAGCCTTTGTGGCAGCGGTGTTTGGCGGTATCGGCTCTATTCCGGGAGCCATGATAGGCGGAGTGTTATTGGGTATTATTGAAATATTAGGCAAGGCTTACATATCTTCACAGGTGGCAGATGCCATTGTATTTGCAGTTTTGATTGTGGTTTTGTTGGTCAAACCTACCGGCTTATTCGGAAAGAATATCCAGGAGAAAGTGTAGGGGAAATTTATGAAAAAGAATTTTTTTGCAACGATGAACAAAACAACAAAAAGCAATATGATTACCTATTTACTGGTAGTGGTTGTTTATGCTGTGGTACAGTTATTGGTCACAACAGGCAACATTTCCAGTCTGATGAAGGGACTTCTGGTTCCGTTATGTGTGTATGTGATTGCAGCGATTTCATTAAATCTGGTTGTGGGTATCTCGGGGGAATTGAGTCTGGGACATGCGGGCTTCATGTGCGTGGGCGCCTATTCCAGTGCCTTCTTTTCCGCATTGGTGGGAGATTCCCTGCCGGATATGGCACGTTTCATTCTGGCAATTTTAGTCGGTGCCGCTGTGGCTGCGGTTTTCGGAATCCTGATTGGAATTCCGGTGCTGAAGCTGAGAGGAGATTATCTGGCGATTGTGACGCTGGCCTTCGGAGAGATTATCAAGAACCTTATGAATGTGCTGTATGTGGGACGTGACAGCAATGGCTTACATTTCTCGGTTACCGATACGGCAGGTCTGAATATGGAGGCTGACGGGGAGGTTATCATCAAGGGTGCTCTGGGAATTACGGGAACCCCCAAGAACTCTACCTTTACCATCGGTGTTATCCTGATTCTGATTGCCCTCTTTATCATTTTGAATCTGGTGAATTCCAGAAGCGGTCGCGCTATTATGGCAATCCGCGATAACAGGATTGCGGCGGAATCCGTCGGCATCAATATCACCAAATATAAACTGATGGCATTTACCGTGTCGGCTGCGCTGGCGGGGATTGCCGGTGTTTTGTATGCCCATAATCTATCAACCCTGACAGTGAAGAAATTTGATTATAATACATCCATTCTGATTCTGGTGTTTGTGGTACTTGGCGGAATCGGCAATATCCGTGGCTCCATGATAGCAGCGGTGCTTTTGACGGTTCTCCCTGAGGTGCTGCGGGGGCTTTCCGATTATCGTATGCTGATTTATGCGATAGTGCTGATTGCCATGATGCTGTTCAACTGGGCGCCCGGCGCGATTCAGTGGCGGGAAAAGGTGGCAGTAAAGCTTAAATGCGTGCATCAACGCATCAAAGCAAAGAAGAACAATGGGAAGGAGGCAGAATAATCATGGCTATATTAGAGGTTAAGAATCTGTCTATCTCCTTCGGCGGTCTGCGTGCCGTAGATTGCTTTGATTTGACCATTGAAAAGGGGATGCTCTACGGATTGATTGGTCCCAACGGCGCAGGCAAAACAACTGTGTTTAACCTGCTTACGGGTGTTTACAAGCCGGACGAGGGAATTGTACGTCTGGATGGGCAGGATATCACCGGCAAATCCATTATCGAGATTAACAAAGCGGGAATTGCAAGAACCTTTCAGAATATCCGTCTGTTTAAGGAATTGTCCGTATTGGATAATGTTAAGGCGGGACTCCACAATCATCACACCTATTCCACAATAGAAGGTATTTTCAGACTGCCCAAGTATTTCCGTGTGGAAAAAGAGATGAATGAACGGGCTATGGAAATCTTAAAGGTCTTTGATTTGGATGCAGAGGCTGATATTCTGGCAAGCAATCTGCCCTACGGAAAACAGCGCAAACTGGAAATCGCAAGAGCGATTGCCACAGAGCCTAAGCTGCTGCTTTTGGATGAGCCGGCAGCCGGTATGAACCCCAATGAGACTGCGGAATTGATGGACACCATCCGCTTTGTCAGAGAGAAGTTTGATGTGACGATTCTTCTGATTGAACACGATATGAAGCTGGTAAGCGGCATCTGTGAGGAATTGACCGTGTTGAATTTCGGACAGGAGCTCACTCACGGAAAGACGGAAGAGGTATTAAACAATCCGGCAGTTATCACTGCATATTTGGGAGAATAGGAGGAAGGTCAAAGTGGCAATGTTGGAGGTAAAGGAATTACAGGTTTATTATGGTGTAATTCAGGCATTGAAGGGCATTTCTTTTGAGGTAAATCAGGGAGAGGTTATCGCTTTGATTGGAGCGAACGGAGCGGGAAAGACGACCACGCTTCACACGCTCACCGGACTTTTGCCGTCAAAGCATGGCTCTATTCTCTTTGAGGGGGTGGACATTACCAGGATGCCCGCTCACAAAATTGTGGAAATGGGAATTGCACACGTGCCTGAAGGGCGCAGAGTGTTCTCCCAGCTCAGTGTGTATGAGAACTTGAAAATGGGTGCATACACCAGAAAAGATAAGAAAGAGATAGCAGAGAATCTGGAAAATGTATATAAGCGTTTTCCCCGATTGGAAGAGCGTAAGAATCAGAGGGCGGGAACTCTGTCCGGTGGGGAACAGCAGATGCTGGCCATGGGACGTGCTTTGATGTCCAACCCCAAAATGATTGTGATGGATGAGCCCTCAATGGGATTGTCCCCTATTTTTGTGAATGAGATTTTTGACATCATAGAAAAGGTCAGTGCCGGCGGAACCACAGTTCTGTTGGTAGAGCAGAATGCTAAGAAGGCATTGTCCATAGCGGACAGAGCATATGTTTTGGAGACCGGCAATATCATTCTCTCAGGGGATGCGAAGACGCTGATGAATGATGATTCTGTCAAGAAAGCGTACTTGGGAGAATAGCTAAAGGGGGTAGAAGCTTTGGAAAAGATTGTAATAACCATTGCCAGACAGTACGGAAGCGGAGGCAAAACGGTGGGTCAGATGGTTGCCGATGAGCTGGGTATTCCGTTTTACAGCAGAGATATTCTCAGGCTGGCATCGGATGACAGCGGCATCAGCGAGGCGTTGTTCGGTGAAGTGGATGAGAAGCTGAAGAAAAACTCACTGTTCAGAAATTCCAAAAATATCTATGACGGAGATTTGATTCCTCCTGAGTCGGATGAGTTTGTATCGGACAAAAATCTGTTTAATTATCAGGCGAAAATCATCAAACAGCTTGCGGAAAGAGAATCCTGTGTCATTGTGGGAAGATGCGCTGACTATGTGCTGCGGGAGCATCCCAATGTGATGAGCGTATTTGTCCACGCAGACGCAGACTTTTGCTTTGACAGAGCCATGGAGCGCAACAGTATGTCGCCCCGTGAGCTTGAGAAGTACATCGCCAAGATAGACAAATACCGCGGAGACTATTACAAGTATTACACAGGTCAGGATTGGACGGATGCCAGGAATTATGACCTCTGCCTTAACAGCGGTAAATTAGGCTTCGAGAAATGCATGGAAGAGATATTGGCGTATAAGAAGGTCAGGTTTGGTGTATAAATCGAAATCAGCGCCGCTTGCGAGGCTTACGTTTTGTTGGCTTGATGGAGGATGTACGCAGCACCGTAGATAAGGACGTGGATTTATGACATGGTAGTAGAGGCCTGTGTATTTAATCTAAGCCAGATAGGAGAACTTGCTAATAAACTTGATGACGCATACAGACAGGAACACATAAATATTGCATGGAAGCAAATATACGGATTGCGCAACCGTATTGTACATGATTATGAGGGCGTAAATTTAAAGCTTGTGTGGGAAATAATAGAGAGTGATTTGCCTGGCTTGCGGAATGAACTGAAAAAATTGGGATAGATTTAAAGGGAAAGTGTAGGAATTTTGAGTTTTTATACTTTCCCTATTTTTTCACTACAAAATATATAGAAGGTGAGAAAACATATTCCGGAGAAAATAATTGTGTGGTATACTATATTTTCAGCATTTATGTTGTTTGTTATAGATAATTTATTGGAGGTGGCTTTTATGCAGAATGCACAAAATCGCTTTAAACTTCATTCCGAATATAAGCCTACAGGTGACCAGCCGCAGGCTATCAAAGCGCTGGTGGACGGCTTCAGGGAAGGCAATCAGTTCCAGACCTTGCTGGGCGTAACCGGCTCCGGCAAGACCTTTACCATGGCGAATGTCATCGAGCAGTTACAGAAGCCGACCCTTATCATTGCACACAACAAAACCCTTGCCGGGCAGCTCTACGGAGAGTTCAAAGAATTTTTTCCGGAAAATGCGGTAGAGTATTTTGTATCCTATTACGATTACTATCAACCGGAGGCTTACGTGCCCTCTTCGGATACTTATATTGCGAAGGATTCTGCCATTAATGACGAGATTGACAAGCTGCGCCTTTCCGCAACGGCATCCCTGACGGAGAGAAGGGATGTGATTGTGGTGGCCAGTGTGTCCTGTATCTATGGTCTGGGAAGTCCGGATGAATATCAGGATATGATTGTGTCCCTGCGCCCCGGCATGGTGAAGGACAGAGATCAGGTGCTGCGGGAGCTGGTGGACATTCAGTATACCCGCAATGATATGGATATGCAGCGCGGCATGTTCCGGGTGCGCGGTGATGTGGTGGAGATTTGTCCTGCCCAGGGTGGGGATTATCTGATTCGCATTGAGTTTTTCGGAGATGAGATAGACCGCATTGCAGAGGTGGAGCCCCTGACAGGCAAGATCCATTCCGTACTGAATCATGTGGCAATCTTTCCGGCGTCCCATTATGTGGTATCACAGGATAAAATTAAAACAGCGTGCGATAATATAGAGAAAGAGATGGAGGAGCGCGTCCGGTATTTTAAGGGCGAGGACAAGCTCATTGAGGCGCAGCGGATTGCGGAGCGCACTAATTTTGATGTGGAAATGCTGCGGGAGACCGGCTTCTGCTCCGGAATTGAGAATTATTCCAGACATTTGAACGGCTTGCCCGAGGGGGCACCGCCCATGACCTTGATGGATTTCTTTCAGGATGATTATCTGATTATTATCGATGAGTCCCATATGACGATTCCGCAGATACGGGGAATGTATGCGGGAGACCGTTCCCGCAAAACCACGCTGGTGGATTATGGCTTCCGTCTTCCCTCGGCACTGGATAACAGACCGCTGAATTTCGAGGAATTTGAGTCCCATATCGATCAGATGATGTTTGTATCAGCTACCCCTTCCGAATATGAACAGAATCACGAATTGCTGCGCACGGAGCAGATTATCCGCCCTACGGGTCTGCTGGACCCTGAGGTGGAGGTGCGTCCTGTGGAGGGGCAGATTGACGACCTGATTGGGGAAGTGAAGAAGGAGATAGAGAAGAAAAATAAAGTCTTGATT
The DNA here is from genome assembly GCA_964588645.1 of uncultured Acetatifactor sp. GTDB lineage: Bacteria > Bacillota > Clostridia > Lachnospirales > Lachnospiraceae > Acetatifactor. The sequence goes on from CAZPRB010000016.1 coordinate 6,440, forward strand.
ACCACACTGACCAAGCGGATGGCAGAGGATTTGACAGATTACATGAAGGAGGTTGGCATCCGTGTGAAATATCTGCATTCGGATATAGATACGCTGGAGCGTGCAGAGATTATCCGGGATATGCGTCTGGATGTGTTTGATGTGTTGGTGGGTATCAATCTGCTGCGGGAAGGTCTGGACATCCCGGAGATTTCTCTGGTGGCTATCTTGGATGCAGACAAGGAAGGCTTCCTGAGAAGTGCTACCTCCCTGATACAGACGATAGGGCGTGCAGCGCGAAATGCAGAAGGGCATGTCATCATGTATGCGGATATGATTACAGATTCCATGCGGATAGCCCTGGATGAGACCAACAGGCGTCGTGAGCTTCAGAAGAAATACAACGAAGAACATGGCATCACGCCGCAGACCATTCAGAAAGCTGTGCGTGATCTGATCAGCATTTCCAAGGTTATTGCCAAGGAGGAGCTGCGATTCGAGAAGGATCCGGAATCCATGGACCGCAAGGAGCTGGAGAAGCTGATAGCGGATGTCCGGAAGAAGATGCAGAAGGCTGCTGCGGATTTGAACTTCGAGGCTGCGGCAGAGCTGCGTGATAAGATGCTGGAGCTGAAGCAAAAGCTGAATGAATTGGATGAGGATTCATGAGAATTAATTTTGAGATAAGTATGGTTGTGAAGTGAGGTGTATCATGGAAGAAATAAAGAAAATGCGCCCGCGGGAATACATCAAAGTCCGCGGAGCATGTGAACATAATCTGAAAAATATCAATGTGGATATTCCCAGAAACGAGCTGGTGGTTCTGACAGGAATGTCAGGTTCCGGCAAATCCTCTCTGGCATTTGATACGATATATGCAGAGGGACAGAGAAGATACATGGAATCCCTGTCTTCTTATGCCCGCCAGTTCCTTGGTCAGATGGAGAAGCCTGTGGTGGAGCGGATTGACGGACTGTCTCCCGCCATATCCATCGACCAGAAATCTACCAACAGGAATCCCCGTTCCACGGTGGGAACCGTTACGGAGATTTACGACTACTTCCGTCTTCTCTATGCCCGAATCGGTATTCCCCACTGTCCCAAGTGCGGCAGGGAGATTTCCCGTCAAAGTGTGGACCAGATGGTGGATCAGGTCATGGCGCTTCCGGAAGGAACCAAAATCCAGATACTGGCTCCCGTGGTCCGCGGACGGAAGGGCGAGCATGCGAAGGTGTTCGAGCGCGCCAAGAGAAGCGGTTACGTGCGCGTGCGCATCGATGGCAGCATGTATGAGCTGACAGAGGAGATTAAGCTTGATAAGAATATCAAGCATAATATTGAAATTGTGGTAGACCGTCTGGTGGTAAAGGAAGGTATTGAACGCCGCCTGACGGACTCTGTTGAGAATGTCCTGGAGCTTGCAGACGGGCTTCTTCTGGTGGATATTATCGGCGGCGAGCCTATGAATTTCAGCCAGAGCTTTTCCTGCCCCGACTGTGGTATCAGCATCAGTGAGGTGGAGCCTAGAAGCTTTTCCTTCAACAATCCCTTCGGTGCCTGTCCGGAGTGCTTCGGTCTGGGATATAAGATGGAGTTTGATGCGGATTTGATGATTCCGGATAAGAGCCTGAGCATTCAAAACGGAGCCATTCAGGTGATGGGATGGCAGTCCTGTGCGGACAAATCCAGCTTTACCAATGCCATTTTGCAGGCACTGTGCAAGGAATACGGCTTTGATTTGAACACCCCTTTTCAGGATTATCCCGAGAAGATACAGAATATCCTCCTCTACGGCACCGGTGGCAGGGAAGTGGAGGTTTATTATGTGGGACAGCGCGGAAGAGGCGTCTATCCGGTGGCCTTCGAGGGCTTGATTAAGAATGTGGAACGCAAGTATAAGGAGACCTTCTCGGAGACGATGAAGCAGGAATACGAGAGCTTTATGCGCATTACCCCCTGCAGGGAGTGTAAAGGAATGCGTCTGAAGAAGGAAGCTCTGGCGGTGACGGTCTGTGGCAAAAATATTTACGAGGTGACCTCCCTGTCCATCGGTGAGCTCCATGAATTTATACAGAACCTTCAGCTGACCAATCAACAGCTGCTCATCGGCAAGCAGGTGCTGAAGGAGATTCGGGCGAGAGTGGGATTTCTGATTGATGTGGGCTTGGACTATCTGTCTCTGTCCCGTGCCACAGCCACCCTGTCAGGCGGTGAGGCACAGCGAATCCGTCTGGCTACACAGATTGGCTCCGGCCTGGTGGGCGTATGCTATATTCTGGACGAGCCCAGTATCGGTCTGCACCAGAGAGATAATGACAAGCTGCTGAATACACTGAAAAGCTTGCGGGATTTGGGGAACACCCTGATTGTGGTAGAGCATGACGAGGATACCATGCTTGCGGCGGATTATATAGTGGATATCGGTCCCGGTGCCGGCTCACACGGCGGAGAGGTGGTTGCCTGCGGTACCGCGGAGGAGATTATGAAGGTGCCGGAGTCTGTCACCGGCAAGTATTTAAGCGGTGAGTGGAGGATTCCCGTACCTGCGACCAGACGTAAACCCACCGGATATCTGAAGCTTCTGGGTGCAAAAGAGAATAATCTGAAAAACATAGACGTGGAGATTCCTTTGGGGGTGATGACCTGCGTGACCGGTGTGTCCGGTTCCGGGAAAAGCTCTCTGGTCAATGAGATTTTGTACAAGCGTTTGGCGAGAGATTTGAACCGCGCCAGATGTATTCCGGGGAAGCACAAGGATATTCTGGGTCTGGAGCAGCTGGATAAGGTGATTGCCATTGACCAGTCTCCCATCGGAAGAACGCCTCGCTCCAACCCTGCCACCTATACCGGCGTATTTGACCAGATTCGTGACCTGTTTGCCTCCACGGCAGACGCCAAGACCAAGGGCTACGGCAAAGGACGCTTCAGCTTCAATGTAAAGGGTGGCAGATGTGAGGCCTGCGGCGGTGACGGTATTATCAAGATTGAGATGCATTTCCTGCCGGATGTGTACGTTCCCTGTGAGGTCTGCGGCGGCAAGCGATATAACCGGGAGACCCTGGACGTGAAATACAAGGGCAAGAGCATCTTTGATGTGCTGGACATGACTGTGGAGGAGGCGCTCCCCTTCTTTGAGAACCTGCCGTCCATCAGACGTAAAATAGAGACACTGAATGATGTGGGATTGTCCTATGTGAAGCTGGGACAGCCCTCCACCACCCTGTCGGGAGGCGAGGCACAGCGCATTAAGCTGGCGACGGAATTGAGCAGACGCAGCACCGGCAAGACCATCTACATTCTGGATGAGCCCACAACGGGACTGCACTTTGCAGATGTGCATAAGCTGGTGGAGATTCTGCACAGACTGGCTGACGGCGGCAATACGGTTGTGGTAATCGAACACAATCTTGACGTCATCAAGACGGCAGATTACATTATTGATATTGGTCCGGAAGGCGGAGATAAAGGCGGTACTGTCATTGCGAAAGGGACGCCGGAGGAAATCGTAAAGAGCAAGAAATCCTACACCGGCTATTATGTCAAAAAGATGCTGGAGAGGGACAAAAAGTAAAGTTGTGGTAAAGATATTTTGCGAGAAGGCATGAAAAAATTCATTAAAAATTCCGGCAGGGGTAAAGTTCTTCCTTTCCCCTGCCGATATCTTTACTGTAAAAAGGTTTCGATTGCATTATTTTGTGAAAATAGGATTTGGCACGGACGCAGAAGAGGGATGGAAGGAACCATTCAGCTTTTTTGTGTCTTTTTATTTTATAAAATTTTACAAAACCCCTATGAAAATGGAACGTTTTCAGTTATAATATACCTCGTATGACTAAAAAATGATATGTAGTCAAGAATAATGAAAACGAAATAATTGTCAGCAATCATAGATACCATAGGAAAGGGGTACACACAAATGCAGTGCACAGACATCGGAATTGATTTAGGTACAGCCAGTATTCTGGTTTACATCAGAGGAAAAGGCGTGGTTTTAAAGGAGCCCTCCGTAGTAGCCTTCGATAGAGATACCAACAAGATTAAAGCCATCGGCGAGGATGCGAGACTGATGCTGGGCAGGACACCCGGCAATATCGTGGCAGTCAGACCCCTGCGTCAGGGCGTTATCTCAGATTATACCGTTACAGAGAAAATGATGAAGTACTTTATCCAGAAGGCACTGGGCAGGAAAACCTTCCGCAAGCCCCGCATTGCGGTCTGTGTACCCAGCGGAGTGACGGAAGTGGAGAAGAAAGCGGTGGAGGATGCTACCTATCAGGCAGGTGCCAGAGAGGTGTCCATCATCGAGGAGCCTATTGCAGCTGCAATCGGTGCAGGTATCGATATCTCCAAGCCCTGCGGTAATATGATTGTGGATATCGGCGGCGGTACCTCCGATATTGCAGTTATCTCTCTGGGAGGTACTGTGGTAAGTGCTTCCATCAAGATTGCCGGAGATGATTTCGACGAGGCAATTGTCCGTTATATGCGTAAGAAACACAATCTTCTGATTGGTGAAAGAACCGCAGAGGATTTGAAGATTAAAATCGGTTCCGCTTACAAGAGAGCAGAAGTGGATTACATGGATGTGAGAGGACGTAATCTTGTCACAGGTCTCCCTAAGACGGTGAAGGTATCCTCCGAGGAGACGGAGGAGGCACTTCGTGAGACCACAGCACAGATTGTGGACACGATTCACAGTGTATTGGAGAAGACTCCCCCTGAGCTGGCAGCGGATATCGCCGACAGAGGTATCGTACTTACCGGAGGCGGAAGCCTGCTTCGCGGTCTGGAGGATTTGATAGCTGCCAAGACAGGTATCAATACCATGACAGCGGAAGATCCTATGACAGCAGTGGCTATCGGAACCGGCAAATATGTAGAATTCCTGGCAGGCTATCGCGAGTAAAGCAAGGCTGACCGGGGGACGGAGGTCATATATGGTAAAGGGATTGTACAGCGCCTACACAGGCATGATAAACGAACAGAACAGAATGGACATCATGACCAACAATCTGGCAAATGCGACCACGGTGGGCTTCAAGAAGGAAGGCTCCACCAGTCAGTCCTTTCATGACGTATTGGCGGTGAAGATAAAGGATGAATCTGTGGGACTGTCCACTGTGCAGAAAATCGGTATCAACAATCCCGGCGTGAAGATTGGAGAGAATTATACGGATTATACCCAGGGCTCCTTCCGCATTACCAACAATACCTATGACGTAGCGTTGTCGGGAGACGGTTTCTTCGCCATAGAATTTACCAACAAAGCGGGAGAGACCTCCACGAAGTATACCCGCGCCGGACAATTTACCTTGAATAAAGAAGGCTATCTGGTAACCCAGGAAGGGGATTACGTGTTGGATACCGCCAACAAAAGGATTCAGCTGGACACCCTGAAGGACGCTTCCGTCAATCAGGCGGGAGTGATTGCGCAGGATGGCAGGGATATCGCTCAGATACAGGTGGTTGATTTTGAGAATTACGATTATCTGGAGAAATACGGAGAGACCTATTATCAGCCGATTGAGGGTGCTGAAATCATCCGGTCGGATGCCACAGTGAATTCCGGTTATCTTGAGATGTCCAATGTTCAGACCGTGTCGGAAATGGTAAACATGATATCCATTACACGCGCCTATGAAAGCAATCAGAAAATTATGCAGACCATTGATGGTTCTTTGGATATTGCTGTGAATCAGCTTGGAAGAATACAGTAGTTAAGCGGGAGGTAATAGTATGGTACGTAGTTTATGGACTGCATCCACCGGAATGCTTGCACAACAGACCAATATTGATACCATTGCCAACAATCTGGCGAATGTGAATACCAATGGCTATAAGACGCAGGTGAATGAATTTAAGAGCCTTTTATACCAGAATATACAGACGAAGACCACATCGGCAAACGGTGACGCAAAGCCATCCGGTGCACAGGTGGGACTCGGTGTGCGCAACGCATCCATTTCCTCTGTTTTCAAACAGGGTAACATGCTGGCTTCCGAGAGCGATACTGCCTTTGCCATCGACGGAAAGGGCTTCTTCGCAGTGCGCGGTGAAGACGGTAATACATACTATACCAGAAACGGTAATTTTAAATTCACACTGGCTACCAACGGCAACATGCTGGCGACCTCTGAAGGCTTGCCGGTGCTGGATTCCGCAGGCAAGCCCATTGTGCTTGGTGACGAATACATCATCAGCCGGATATCCGTGGCGAAGGACGGAAGCCTGTGCTATCCCGATGCGCAGAACAATCCCCAGCCCATAGGAATCACAATCGGAGTATACCAATTCAATAACCCCAACGGCTTAGAGAGATTGGCAGACAGCCTCTATCAGCAGACGGCCGCAAGCGGACAGGCAATCAACGAAGCTACAAGCACTGCAGTGGAGAAAAGCGAGGTTATCCAAGGCTATCTGGAAGGCTCCAACGTGCAGGTAGTAGATGAAATGGTAAATATGATTGTAGCGCAGCGTGCCTACGAACTCAATTCCAAGGCAATCACAGCCTCCGACGAAATGCTCCAACAGGCCAACAACCTACGTAGGTAATGAGCCATGCGCCGTAGCATCCGCAACGTGAGCGGACAAGCTTGCTTGTCAAGCAAACGTTACGGATGCTACGGCATAGGGCGAATGCCCGATATGAAATAAGTTGTCGAAG